>NZ_KV804021.1:0-166062 GCF_001811255.1 Corynebacterium sp. HMSC068H04 | reverse complement strand
AAAGGAAAAGCGCCATCCGGCATACACCAACCACAACACACATACAATGCATCACGGCCACAATGAATAAAATCAACCAACACAAAAAGTACATTGGCACACTATTGAGTTCTCAAACATCGTCACCACACAGCCATACGGAACGCCTTTGGCGGTACGCAGTACTGCGAGTAAAGAAAATATTTGTTGTCAGGGCCTGTTTTCCTACCGCCTCTCTCCAAGAACCTCAGTTCCTGTGGGGCGCTGTCGGTCGCGCTGACTCACATAAAGTTACACACGGCCTTGAAAAAACACAAATGTGCACTTCAATGAAGGTTTTTACCCCTTCTTGAAGTGCACAAAGACAACCTTTTAACGCAGACATTGGATGGCGCTCAGCGTGCCCCAAACCAGCCCATGAGGCCCGGGCTAAACACGTTGGTCTTTGTTGCCATCCGGGGATACGCGGCAACCCACACGACGTAGATGATTGCCATCCCTGTGAGCGTCCACCCCATCGCAACGCTGGGATTGATAAGCCACGCTATGAACAGTACGGCGATTGCTCCCGCTAGCGCAGTTGTGTAAAGCCACGTCAGTTTGTCGGTAATGGCGAAAGTTAAAAGTAGTGACGTTGTAGCAAGACACACGATGGTGAACCCGGCTGGATTGCCGGTCCACATCATCGCTACCAGATCGGCCACGAGCGATAGGACCACGGGGATTGCCGTGCACAGCACAGTGGTCTTGGCCCAAGCACCGCGCGGCAGCCCAAAGGCCACTGCATCTTTGAGTGAGCTGCGGATTGAATCAGCGACGAGCGGCAGGACAATCAATATAACAATGACACCCACAATGCCCACGCCGGTATCCCACAGCTTGATCAACACGAGATTCACCGCGATCGCGAGGGCGAAGCCGATCGCCGTCCACATCCACGCGCGTACCTGGGGGCGCACCACAATTTGCGAAACCGGGGACGCTGAGAACCAGCCCGTCGAAGAATCACCATCGCTACCTACGATGAGGGAGCTCGCGGTCATGCGCGATGGCTCGACGCGCTTCACCATGCACACTGCCCACATGAGCCCCGGCGCGATGAGAGTCCACCATGGAAAGGCGAAGGGCGCGCTAACAAGAATCAGTAAAAGCGTCAGGGTGGCATTGATGCGCCGGTGCCCGTTCCACATACGCGAGCTGAGGCCAAAAGTGAGATAGCGGGAGAAATCAGGCTGGGATAGATAGACCGTAAGCACCATAAAGAGTGAGTAGCCGATGGCCCACCCTCGCCCGCTGCCCATCCCGATCACCGGCAAGACGACGAACCACAGGGCAAAGAAGAGGCTATTCCAGCTCAGCGCCATATGCCTATACAGCTTCATCACGCCTCCCCCAATGCCAGAACTGCCTGTTCGAGGGATACCTCGGTGGCACGCAGCCCCATTTCCTGAGCCATGGCAAAGACGTTGGCGGTGTGGTTGGGGCGGGCGTCGACAAGCGCTCGGTCCGCCACGGCGGAGGTTTCGCGCTCGAGCACCGGGAGCTGCAAGCGCCCCAACGCGCGGTCGAGGGCTTCGGCAGAGCCGGTGAGCTGGACGACGCCCTCGATAAACTCATCGATGGGGCCGGAGAG
This sequence comes from Corynebacterium sp. HMSC068H04, assembly GCF_001811255.1. Taxonomy (NCBI): domain Bacteria; kingdom Bacillati; phylum Actinomycetota; class Actinomycetes; order Mycobacteriales; family Corynebacteriaceae; genus Corynebacterium; species Corynebacterium sp. HMSC068H04. The sequence goes on along the minus strand of NZ_KV804021.1, from coordinate 164,450 downwards.
CGGGTTCTCCCCCATCAGGGCTACGGTATCAAGCAAACCGGAAAGCTCGTTGAGGTGATGGGTGGAGACGATAATGGTGCGACCATGCTCTTCGCGCAAGACCTCATAGAATACTTCCCGCTTGGAAGCGTCGAGGCCGAGATAGGGCTCGTCGAGAAGCATGTACGGCACCCCCGAAGCCACCGCAACGATGAAGCTCGCCGCGGACTTTTGCCCGCGGGAGAGGCCCGAGTAGTTCTTCATCGGAAGCTCGAAGCGCTCGACCAGTTCCGCGGCGCGCGTCTTGTTCCAGGTGGGCCAGCGCAGGCTGCATACCGTGAAGACCTTCTTCATATTCCAGCCTTCAGGCAGGGGGTTATCAATGCCCATGAGGACGATCTTGTTGAGGACTTTTTCATTGTCGTAAGGCTTGTCACCATCGACGGTGATGCCGGAAGCATTCAGCTGACCGGCGATTTTACGCATCAAGGTGGTTTTGCCAATGCCATTGGGGCCGACGAGGCCGTGCGTAAGGCCGTCGCTGAAGGTGAAGTGCGGAGTGGAAATCATGAGTAGAGTCCTCGGCTTTCTGCGACAAGGTCGATGAGGTCGTGGAGTTGCTGGCGGGTATAGCCCAGGTGCACGGCTTCGTCGATAAGCGGCGCGGCGTACTCGGCCGCGAATTCTTGGCGACGCCGCGCGCGGATCTTCTCGGCTGCACCTGAGGTGACAAACATTCCTATCCCCCTGCGCTTTTCCAGGATTCCTAGATCTACGAGGAGGGTCAGCCCCTTGCGGGCAGTGGCGGGGTTGATGCTATGAAAGGCGGCAAGTTCATTAGTGGATGGCGCCTGCGCACCCTCGGCGAGAGTGCCCTCAATAATGGCGTCCTCGATGAGCACCGCTATCTGCCGGAAGAGCGGCTGGGCAGAGTTGTCCATGCCGGCCTCCTCGTTGGTTGGTTACTCATGTAACTAACCATATAACCACACCGAAACCCTCGCAAGCCCCCCTTGGGCAACGCCATTGACCTGGGAATTTCCTCGGGGTTATCGACGTTTTGTGACTAATGGGGCACACTGGACTACACCGGCCCTAGGCTGGAAGATCTCACAGAAGTGACCCTAGAAAATTAGTTAGAAGAAATAGAACGGAATTTAGGAGCCATGCTTGAACGAACACTTGTCTTCGTTGACACGTCATACCTACTGGCCAGCTTTTATAACTCTTGGGAGACGGGGGCCCGCGCCCAGCTAGAGATTGATTTACCCGAAGTAGTCAGCTCCCTTGGTTCCATGATTGAGAACCAAGTAGGCAACCCCATCCACCGCCAATACTGGTACGACGGAATCCCCGATACCGGCCCCCACCGTTACCAGCGAGCACTGCGGGTCTGCGATGGCGTCCAATTGCGCACCGGTCAGCTCATCGAATGGGGCGAACGGCGAACCCAGAAAGCCGTGGACACCCGCCTCGTCGCCGATATGATCGTTTCCGCTATGAAGGGCCAAGTCACGGATTTCGTCTTGGTCTCCGGCGACGCAGACATGATTCCCGGGGTCCAGGAGGCCGTCAACAATGGTGTGCGCGTGCACCTTTATGGCTTCGGATGGGACTCCATGTCTTCAGCTCTGCGCCATGCCTGCGACTCCACCACGATCCTCGATCCGCGGGAGGACTTCGCCGATGCGATGGAGCTTGAGGTCCTTGAAGGCCCGCTGCCGCCGACCATCCGCGAGCCCCAGAGCACCGGAGAAGGAAGCGAAGACGCTAGCGATTCCGCCACCGAGGACGCCCCAGAGTGCGACGAACCTACCGAGGCACAAGCTGCCTTCCCCTCTGCGCCAAAACCTGGGCCGGCAACACCTTCCGCCGCGGCGCAAGACGTGGCTGCCACCGCCTCGCACCCAGAGTCGGCAGCACCGAGCGCCCCCGCCGACGAAGAGGAACCCGCCCCCTGCGGCGAACAAACCACAAAGCCCAGCGCCGCGGATCAGAAGCCCGCGGACGCAGAAGAGGAAACGGGCACCGAAGCCCCGAAGCCTGCCCCCAAACCGGCCGCGCCCAAGCCGTCGATGATGGCGCCGCGCCGCAAGCTGCGCTCGAAGTATGTTCCCCTCCCCGAGGAAGTGTGGAGCTCCGCCGGCTTCCAGTCCCCCTTTGACGTGGGGCAGCAATATGCCTCGTGGTGGTTCGACAACGCCGCGAGCGCCGATCAGCGCGACCAAGCCCATCTCCTTTCCGGCGGCGGTCTGCCGCCGGAGATCGACCGTCCGCTGCTGCAGTTCGCCTGCGAAACGCTGCACGAGTACACGCTCACCGAAACCCAGCGCGTCAACCTGCGCGATGGCTTCCACTCCGGCATCCGCGGCGTGCTAATCAATATCCGCCGCCAGGGCAGCTAGACCGTCGAGGCGCACAGGGACCTTAATAAAGGGACCTTCTGGAGCGCGGGGTGGTGAAATCCCCTGGCCGCAGAATGCGGCCTGCTCCAGAAGGCCCCTTTTCGCGCTGGCTACTACTTATCCTCAGCGTCCTTGGCTTCGGCGCCGGCCTCGAGCTCCTCTGTGGTCTTGGAGGATGAGCCTTCCAGCTCCTTGTTCTTGGCCATCTCAGCGCGGATCTCATCCAAGCGGGACATAGCGGCCATATCGTGTCCCGCCGCCGAAATCTCCTGAATCCGGCTACCACCAGCTGCCTGGTGCAGCTCCTGGGCGCCGAGCGCATCAGCGTAGCGCTTCTCAATCTTGGCGCGTACCGAATCCATCGTAGGCGTCGAGTCATCCGGCTTGAGCTCATTCATGGAGTCCAGAGCCTCAGCGTTCTTCTCCTGCATCGCCGCCTGATCGGCTTGGGACAGCAACTGGTCCACCTGCGCGAGCTGCTCCTTCAGTCGGGCCTCCGACTGCTGTTGCTGGGCCTTTGCCTGCTCCGCCGCTTGCGCGGCAGCCTCGTGCTGGGACTTCAGATTCGCCAGCTCATTTTCTACGGCAACCAGCTGGCTCGCCACAACCTCCGCTGCCTGGTTGTACTCGGCGGCCTTCTGCGGATCCTCGGAAGCGTCCGCCAACTCCAAGGCCCGGCGCGTCTGATCCTGGTAGTCCTTCTGAGTTTTCACTAGGCGGTTGAGCTGCATTTCCAGCTGGGTTTTGCGGCCAATAATCTCCGCTGCGTGCTCGGAAATCTGGCGGTGCTGTTCCTTTGCACCTTCCACGGCCTGCTGGATTTGGACCTTGGGATCAGCGTTCTCATCGATCTTCTGATCGAAAGAAGCCATCACATACTTCCAACCTTTGCTGAATGGGTTTGCCATTGCGCTCACTCCTTAGTGGTTCCTGCAGCAGTAATCAATGCAGCGCTCGTTAGTGCTTTATATGTAAAGACGCTTTCCTGCGAGTGTAGCGATACTCACAGGAAAGCGCGCAGCGGTCCATCTCGACCGCCTTTTCAGAAACATCCGGAATTATTAGGCCTGCTGGCTCTCCACCTGGGCGCGGACCTCATCCATATCGAGAGCCTTGACCTGGCTAATGAGATCTTCCAGGGCTGCCGGCGGCAATGCGCCCGACTCGCGGAACACCAAGATGCCGTCGCGGAACACCATCAACGTCGGGATGGAGTTAATCTGCAGCTTCGCAGCCAGATCCTCGTTTGCCTCGGTATCCAACTTGGCAAAGGTGGCATCAGGGTGCTCCTCGGATGCCTTCTCAAAGACCGGGCCGAAGCGCTTGCACGGACCGCACCATTCCGCCCAGGCATCCACGAGGGTGATGCCATCGCCGGAGATGGTCTCCTGGAACGTCTCTTCAGTGATGTCAATCGTTGCCATGTCTCTTCCTATCTGTTTCGGGGAAATTTGTAGGTTCTTTCAACTCTCAACGGTACACAAGGCTCAATTATTCCTTGCACCTATACCCCTAGGGGGTATACGCTCAACGGTGTATCTACCCACTACTTAAGGAGTCTGATCACGACCATGAGCACCACCACCTACACCGTTACCGGTATGACCTGCGGCCACTGCGAGCTCTCCGTGAAGGAAGAAATCTCGGAGATCAAGGGCGTCACCGACGTCACCGCTGACCACACCACCGGCGCCGTCACCGTGACTGGTGAGGGCTTTAGCGATGACCAGGTCGCCGCCGCCATCACCGAAGCCGGCTACGAGTTGGCCTAAGCATCATGACCACCAGCCTCACCCTCGGTATCACCGGGATGACCTGCACCTCCTGCTCATCCCGGGTGGAACGCAAGCTCAATAAGCTCGACAACGTCGAAGCCACGGTCAACTTCGCCACGGAATCCGCCTCCGTTAGCTATGACCCAGCGACGACGACCCCCGCCGATCTCATCGACGTCGTCGAAGGCGCCGGCTATGGAGCCTTCACGGTGGACGATGAGGGGGAGGCGTCGGCAAGCACGGCGGACACCGCCCGCGAGGGTGAGGCTTCCGACATCCTGCAGCGCACGCTCGTCTCTGCGACGCTCTCGCTGCCCGTGATGCTCCTCTCCATGGTCCCGGCCCTCCAATTCCAGAACTGGCAATGGGCCTGCCTGGTACTCACAACGCTCGTCTACGTCATCGGAGGCGCGCCCTTCCACCGCGCCACGTGGGCCAACCTGAAGCACGGCGCCGCCACGATGGACACGCTCATCACGCTGGGCACCACCGCCGCCTTTGGCTGGTCGCTCTACGCGCTCTTCTTCGGCAACGCCGGCATGCCCGGCATGACCATGCATATGACGCTGCGTTCCAATGACGCGCAGATGGACCACATTTACCTCGAATCAGTGGGGATGGTCATTACGTTCCTGCTGCTTGGGCGCTGGTTTGAGCTCAAGGCTAAAGGGCGCTCTTCCGAGGCGCTCACCACGCTGCTGACTATGGGGGCTAAAGAAGCCACCGTGCTTCGCGACGGCACCGAAACCCGTATTCCTGCCAGTGATCTCCATGTAGACGATGTTTTTGTGGTTCGCCCCGGTGAGAAGATCGCCACCGATGGCGTGGTCTTCACCGGCCATTCAGCCGTGGACGAATCCCTGCTCACCGGCGAATCGTTACCGGTTGAGGTTTCACCCGGCAGCACGGTGACGGGCGCAACCATCAACACCTCCGGGCGGCTTGAGGTGCGCGCCACCCGCGTCGGCTCCGACACCGTCCTTGCCCAGATGGGCGCGCTCGTCACCGCAGCCCAGACCTCGAAGGCCCCGGTGCAGCGCCTCGCCGACCGAATCGCCGCTGTCTTCGTTCCCATCGTCATCGGCATCGCTATCCTCGCGCTCGTGGCTCACCTGTGGGTCGGCGGAGTTGCCCCGGCCTTCGTGGCCGCCGTCTCCGTCCTCATCATTGCGTGCCCTTGCGCCATGGGCTTGGCGACGCCCACCGCAATCCTCGTGGGCACCGGGCGCGGCGCCGAACTGGGAATCCTCATCAAGGGCCCGGAGATTTTGGAATCGACCCGCCAGATCGACACCATCGTTCTAGATAAGACGGGCACCATCACCGAAGGCCAGATGTCAGTAGCGGCGGTTCAGGCCACTGCGGGGCACTCAGAGCAGAAGGTTCTCCGTCTTGCTGCCGCCGCGGAGCAGGGCTCCGAGCACCCCATCGCGCGGGCCATCCGCGCGGCTTACGACGGCGACATCCCTGCAGCCGAGGACTACCGCGAGCTGCCAGGCCAAGGGATCGAAGCGACCGTCGACGGCGCGCGCGTGCGGGTGGGACGCCCACCCGCGGGCTACGACGGCACTGGGACGCAGGTCGGCGTCTACGTGGCGGATGACGTGGTGGGAACCATCGAGCTACAGGACCGCGTTAAGGAGTCCGCAGCAGCCGCCATCTCCGCCCTCCAGGATCTCGGCCTCACACCCCATCTGCTCACGGGCGACAACGCAGGTGCAGCACACGCAGTGGCGCGAGCCGTTGGCATTGATGAAGCCAACGTGACAGCAGAGGTGATGCCCTCTGACAAGGTGGACGCTGTAGCCCAGCTTCAGCAGCAAGGAAAGACCGTGGCCATGGTGGGCGATGGCGTGAACGACGCCGCGGCACTCGCACAGGCGGACCTCGGCATCGCGATGGGTGCTGGGGCCGATGTCGCCATCGAGGCCTCCGATATCACGGTAATGAATAACGACCTACGTTCCGTCGCCGATGCCGTACGCCTGGCGCGGGCCACCCTGCGCATCATCAAGGGCAACCTATTTTGGGCCTTCGCCTATAATATTATTCTTCTACCTGTTGCCGCTTTTGGCCTGCTCAACCCCCTTTTCGCGGGTATAGCCATGGCGTTGAGTTCGGTTTTTGTAGTCAGTAATTCTTTGCGCCTGAAAAGCTTTCACTCCGCAGAGTATGCTTAGCCTGCATGAATCGTCTTGATCATCGCTCTATCTCTCGCACGGAGAGGCTCGACCGCCTTCCCGTCACTGGAAAACACAAACGTCTCCTCTTCGGTTCCGGCATTGGCTGGGCTCTCGACGCCATGGACGTGGGCCTCATCTCCTTCATCATGGCCGCTTTGGCCGTGCACTGGGGAATCACGCCGACCCAATCCTCATGGCTGGCGTCCGTGGGCTTCATCGGCATGGCCTTAGGTGCTACCTTTGGTGGCCTTTTGGCCGATAAGTTCGGCCGCCGCCACGTCTTTGCCTTGACCCTGCTGGTCTATGGCCTCGCCACGGGTGCTTCCGCCCTGGCGACGGGCCTCACGCTTCTCATCGTCCTGCGCTTCTTCATCGGACTCGGCCTGGGCGCCGAGCTGCCGGTAGCCTCCACGCTGATCTCCGAGTTCGCCCCGCTCAAGGTCCGCGGGCGCATGGTGGTCTTGCTGGAGGCCTTCTGGGCGGTGGGCTGGATCCTGGCCGCGGTAGTTGGAACGTTTGTTGTGGGGGCGTCGGAAAGCGGCTGGCGCTGGGCGCTCGCGCTCGGCATGGTCCCCGCCCTTTATGCACTTTTCGTACGCCTCCACCTGCCGGAATCGGTGCGCTTCCTAGAGTCGAAAGGCCGCCACGAGGAGGCAGAGGAGATCGTCGCCTCCTTTGAGGCCGAGGTGGACTCGACGGACATCGACCGCACGCCCCCGGCACCGACCTACTCCGAGGAAGACGTCACCGCCGCCAGTATCTGGTCGCCGTCCCTGCGCGGGCGCACGCTGGCACTATGGACCATCTGGTTCTGCGTCAACCTGTCCTACTACGGCGCCTTCATCTGGATTCCCTCGCTGCTGGTCGCCGACGGATTCTCCCTGGTGAAGTCCTTCAGCTTCACGCTGATTATCACCCTGGCCCAGCTGCCCGGCTACGCCGCCGCGGCCTGGCTCATCGAAGTATGGGGGCGCCGCACCACGCTGGCTACCTTCCTCGTGGGCTCCGCGCTTTCCGCAGGTCTCTATGGTTTTGCCAGCACCGAGGCCACGATCATCCTGGCCGGTTGCCTGCTGTCCTTCTTCAACCTGGGCGCGTGGGGTGCTTTGTACGCCATCGGCCCCGAGCTCTATCCCACCGCGCTGCGCGGGCGCGGTACGGGTGCTGCCGCCGGCTTCGGCAGGCTCGCATCCATCTTGGCGCCGCTCATCGTTCCGCCGCTCATCGCGGTGGCGGGCACGGGCTGGCTCTTCGTACTCTTTGCGGCAGCCTTTGGCACCGCCGCTGTCGCGGCGCTGACCCTGCCAGAATTCAAGGGTAGGACCCTTGCTCAATAGGGTCGCCCTTGGCGCGTGGGTCGCGGTCATGGTTGCGCTGACTACGCTGAAGTCCTTCTTTCAGATTGGTTACCTCTGGAAGCCAGAGAACCAGCGTGTCCGCGATCTGCGCTTGGTTCCGCTCGATGAGTTTTCCGGCGGCACCTGGTTTGGCCCGCTCTTTGAGTACGCGGGCAATACCGCTTTCTTCATTCCCTTCGGAATGCTCGTCTTCAGCATGTGCCGTTCACTCAAGGCCACGGCCGCGTGGGGCTTCGCGCTGAGCCTGGCGCTGGAGACAGCACAGTACGCCTTCGCCCTGGGGCGCACCGATATCGATGACCTCATCTTCAATACCCTCGGCGCGCTGATCGGAGCAGGGTTTGCCCGGCTGTGTGGCGAGCGCTTCTTCCCCGTGTGGCGGTGGCTCGCACTCGCCGCAGCAGCCGTCTTCCTAGTCTTAGTCATTCTCGGCCCACGGTTGGGTGACCCCAACGCCGTGGTGGACCTGTAATTTAACCGTGCGCCATGTTGACGAACCCGACTTAGACCAACTTAGTGCGAGAGTTCTTGGCCGGTGATTGCTTGGATGGTGACGGTGAGGCCGAGTGGAGGTGGTACGGCGGCGTGGACGGTTTCGCCGCCAACAACGAATCAAAAGTTGCGGTATTTCTTGAGTGTTCTCACGAGGCGTTTGTTGGAGTAACCACTGCGGGTTTCCATCAGGTGTGCCCTGGCTAATGCTGCGATGACGATATTGAGGTGTTAAGAGTGACATTTCTCATCCACCCATGATCTAAGTTTGGTTTGACGTCAACTAGCGCGCTTCGACTTGTTTCGATGGTGGAAGGTCTCAACCTCAATGGAACTGATTCATACAACCTCAAAATCCGTGAGGACAAAGTCACAAAGAATGGTCGCACCAACAAAAAGTGGACTATTCTGAAAATCCAAAAGGAGGAAAAGACCCGTGACGCTCAAGAACCGGACTCAGGCTAATAGGTCCAAACCCGATTCATCACGCTCAAAAAGGTCATCGATATCTACAGTGTTATCCTCCTAGCCCTCGGCATCGTCTCTGGAATCGTCGCGTTCAGGCTAACACTCACTACGGAACTGAGCACCCTAACCCTCATCCCATCGGTCGTAGCCGCCACTACTGGCGCTCTAAACCTCACGACCACAAAACGGCCGCGGTAGACACAGATAATCCCCGAATAGGCAACTACGCCCAAATTTCCTGTTCCCATTAGACCCGCAGGCTTGTACTCCGCTCACCCCTCTCGCAAAGGCTTTGCAATGAACACCAACAACGTCATCTCTATCGATGCCCGACGCAGCCGTGAAGAAAAGACCTACCTACAAATCCCCGGAAGAGTCGCCTTCCACACTGGCACCCGGCCGTTCCTCGGCAAGGCCGACGACGGCAACGAATACTGGTGCAAACGCATAGAAAGTGACCATGGGCGCGAAGCCGTAGTCAACGAAGTTGCTGCAAGCATCGTCGGTCTGCGCCTGGGCGCCCACATCCGCCCATGGAAAATTATCTACGTCCCCGAGTCACTACACGGACACATGATTGGAGAATCAATATGGAGATACAGGCTCACCGGGACTCCACTCTTCGGCTCGCTCAATCTCCACACTGCTACACTGCACCAAGGGTTCGGAGTCATCCCCTACGTTAACGACGACGCCAACTACAACCACATCCCGAAGCTGATAGCACTGTGGTTGTTGTGCAATGTTCAGGAAGACCTCCAAATCCTCACGGACAACGATGACGATAACTCCATCTGGTCCATCGACCACGGGCTCTGGTTCGACTCGGAGCCCTACCCTTGGCAACTAACCCCGCCAGAACGCGCAGGCGGCACCGCACGCATTCCTCTACTGCGCACCGAAATTCCCAACAGCTCGTGGGACAAAGCCATCAACGCACTCGACAACCTCGACACCACCCTACGAGAAGAATTGCAAGAAGCACTACCAATAGAATGGGCAATACCTGCGCATGAGACTGACAAACTCATGAACTACGTCCTCTCTCGCAAGGACTACGCTCGGGAGCTCCTACGCTCGTACAAACACCGCAAAGGACAATGACATGAGATTCGACTACTGGACCGTAAGCGTGGTTCCCCGCCCCATGGGCATCACCACGATCGGCGTCGGTGTCATCGTCATCGATGCCGCAACAGGCGAAACAAAGAATCATTTCCGCTCCGACCGCGGTATCCACCACGATTCCGACTTTCCCGAGGCCATCCGGCGAGCCCTGCAACATTTCAAAGCCGACCTCAAGAAGCTGACAACGACAACCGAGCCGCTCAACCTTGACGGGCAACACACGCTGTCGAGCTATCTCGAATTCATTAGCGGACACTGGAACAACCTCATCAAGGTTCACCCCATGCAAAGCATGGACGCTGCAAACCTCAATGAGGCCACCGACCTACTGTTTTCGACCCTCATTGGCGAAGCCCCCACCGGCAAGCATCAACAAGACGTCAGACAGGTACGACGCTTTATCCGCAAACAATACGAGCAACTCCCAAGCCTGGAAAAAGCAACCATCTTTGACGCCGACGTCCAAGTTGCCCGGCGCGAGCTGGATCTAACTTTGGCGGTTGTCGATGATGAGGAAGTTATCGAGCTTAATCAGGCATTTAACTTCCGGTCTTCTGATGCGAATATCACGCGCGCGGCCATTGATTCTTGGACGCTCAAGGTGGACAAGTTGCAGCAGGCGGGCGGTGAGCTTACTGCTGGTGAGACTTTAATCTCTATTCCTCGCGAATTGGATATCGTCGCTGTCACCACATTGCCGAACTCGTCAGCGCAGAAGAAGAACTACCAGCAGTTCCGTGAATTTTGTGGCGATCTCGATATCTCGATGCTGACGATGGAAGAAATTCCGCAGCATGCAGCCTCACTCAATAGGCGCTTAGCCTCTTAAAAAGCACGCTCCCCCGTACCTGGAAAGTCAGGTCCTAGTCTTAGTCATTCTCAGCCCACGGTTGGGTGACCCCAACGCCGTGGTGGACCTGTGATTTAACCATGCGCCATGTTGACGAACTTGGAGTAGTGCAGCTGGTGCGCCACCTTCACTGTGTCGATCGGTCCGCCACGGTGCTTTGCCAAGATGATGTCCGCCTCACCGGCGCGGGGATCATCGCGGTCCTGTGAGTCCGGGCGATACAGGAGCATAACCATGTCGGCGTCCTGCTCGAGCGAGCCGGATTCACGCAGATCCGCCAGCTGTGGCTTCTTATCGGTACGGGACTCTGGGCCACGGTTTAGCTGGGAAATCGCGATGAGCGGGACCTCGAGCTCCTTGGCCAGCAGCTTGAGCTGGCGGGAGAACTCCGAAACCTCTTGCTGGCGGGACTCCACCTTCTTGCCCGAGGACATCAGCTGCATATAGTCCAGCACAATGAGGTCGAGCCCGTGCTGCTGCTTGAGGCGGCGGGCTTTCGAGCGAATCTCCATCATGGTGAGGTTCGGGGAATCATCGATGAACAGGGGCGCATCCTGGATGCGGTTGAGGGTGTCATCGATCTTTGCCCAGTCCTCAGTCGATACGCGTCCACCGCGCATATCCGACAGCTTCACTTCCGCCTCCGCCGACAGCAAGCGCATGACGATTTCCGAGGCGGACATCTCCAAGGAAAACACCACGGAGGTCTTGTTGTGCTGCAGAGATGCCGAGCGCATGAAGTCCATGGCGAGCGTTGACTTGCCCACGCCGGGGCGGGCGGCGACGATGATCATCTGGCCGGCGCGCAAGCCATTGGTCAGGTTATCCAAGTCGATGAACCCGGTGGGCACGCCCGATTCCACACCGTTTTGCTGCAGGGCGGCGAGTTCGTCGATAGTGGGATCGATAAGATCGCTCAGTGCCCGGTAGTCCTCGGTGGTCTTCTTCTGTGCCACCGCGAAGACTTCCTGCTGGGCGCGGTCCAGAACCGATTCGATCTCCATGTCCTCGGAACCTTGGAAGCCGAGCTGGACAACTCTGGTTCCGGCGTCGACCAGCTTGCGCAGCACCGCCTTTTCCGCCACGATCTCCGCGTAGTAGCGAGCGTTGGCGGCAGTCGGCACCGTGGCCAGCAGGGTGTGCAGATAGGGCGCGCCGCCGACCCGCTCGAGGTTGTTGTAGCGATCGAGCCGAGCTGCCACGATCACCGCATCAATATCGGTGCCCGCGGCATAGAGGTCAATCATGGCCTGATAGATGAGCGTGTGCGCGGGGTAGTAAAAATCCTCCGGCTCTAGCTCTTCAATGACCTCCATCACCGTGTTCGGGCTCAAGAGCATAGCGCCAAGAACGCCCTGCTCCGCTTCCCGGTCCGCGGGTGGCTGGCGGAATTCGCCGTAACGCTTCGGCTCCTCCTGACGGTAGGAGCGGCGGGGTTCCTCCTCTACCGGTTCAGGCGGCGGTGGAACCTGATCGTCATCAAAACTGGCATTAGTCATTGTCCATCAATCCCACCGTTCATCGATCCCACCCTGACCGCCCCTGAAAATCTCAGCTTCTATCCGCGCCGGACGGCCAGGCTTTAAGGCAGTGCCAAGCGGCAACCGCGCGTAGTACACAACAGTGTAGCCGAGGCAATGGACACTGCCCCTTGGGCATAACTCCCACAGTTATCCACAGATCCCTGTGGAATTACCAGCTCAGCGGACGAAAACTCCGCAAAGCACGAGGTCAGTCCTGTGGATAACTCTGCAAGCTTGTGACCAGCACAGATAATTACCGCAGGTCAGAGCCTGTTTTTCGAGGTGTGAATATACGCACAAAACCCGTGAAAAAGTAGGGTCTTCAACCCGAAATAGGCGCTACCTGCGGGTTAACAAAAGGCGGCGTGAGTAAACTCACTGTAAACTGCACGCAGGTTTATCCACAGGTTCCGCGAGTTATCCACATGCCGTGCTTGGCGACGATTCCCCACCCCGCATGCCTAAAACGGCTAAAGGCCGTACACCTTCCACCACCTCACATAGTGGGAGGAGCACGGCCTTAAACCTTGCTGTTGTCTGAGGGTCACTTACTGGCGTACCATCGCCGCGCCTCACACGCGGCTGGACGGAGGGTGACCGTCGTGCGCCTTAGTTCTTAGGCAGCGACGACCGAGAAGTTCACCTTGCCGATAACGTCAGCGTGCAGCTTCAGCTCGACTTGGTAGTTGCCGGTCTTCTTGACCAGGCCCTTGGGAAGCACAACGATGCGCTTGTCCAGCTTCGGGCCGCCAGCGGCGGCAACGGCCTTCACGATGTCCTCTGCGGACACGGAGCCGAAGAGCTTGCCGGACTCGGAGGTCTTCACGGGGACGTTGACGTCCTTGAGCTCCTCCAGCTGGGTACGGATCTCGCGTGCATGGTCCAGGTCGCGGATTGCGCGAGCTTCCTGGGCACGCTTGATGCCCTCGATCTGCTTCTCAGCACCGCGGGTGGCAACGATTGCCAGGCCGCGCGGAAGCAGGTAGTTACGTCCGTAGCCGTCCTTAACCTCTACAATTTCGCCGGGGGCGCCGAGGTTCTCAACGGCAGCGGTGAGGATCAGCTTCATGATCCCTGCCTTTCAATTGAGTTAAATGAATACTTGCGTGACAGTCTTAGAACGGGGGTTCTGCATCCGCACCACCAAAGCTTCCCGCTTGGGGTGCCGAATTCCACGGATCGTTGCTCGGAGCCGACTGCTGGGACTGCTGCGGGGCAGAAGACTGGGACTGGTTTCCAGAGAAACCACCCTGGTTTCCGGAGAAACCGCCTTGGTTGCCGCCGCCGTAGTTAGCACCACCCTGCTGCTGGCCGCCGCCATAGTTTCCGCCACCGTTGCCGGACTTGCGGTTTACCTGAGCGGTTGCATAACGCAGGGACGGGCCGACCTCATCGACCTCGATCTCAAAGACAGTACGGTTCTCGCCCTCACGAGTCTGGTAAGAGCGCTGACGCAAACGGCCAGTAACAATAACGCGCATGCCCTTGGTCAGGGTCTCCGCAACGTTTTCTGCGGCTTGGCGCCACACGTTGCAGGTGAGGAACATGGCCTCGCCATCCTCCCACTGGGAAGTCTGCTGATTATAGCGACGCGGGGTGGAGGCAACACGGAAATTTGCCACTGCGGCACCCGCCGGGGTGAAGCGCAGTTCCGGGTCGGCGACAATGTTGCCAACGACCGTGATATTGGTATCTCCCTGAGCCATGTCTTTACTCCTTAATATCGGTTACGTGGATTGCTCGAAACCCAGTATCCGCTATTTGCTGTCGGTGCGCAGAACCTTGGTACGCAGAATGGAGTCGTTCAGGTTCAGACGGCGATCGAGCTCGAGAACGGAGTGGGATTCGCACTCCAGATCCACGACTGCGTAGATGCCCTCTTCCTTCTTGTTGATCGGGTATGCAAGACGGCGCTTGCCCCACACGTCAACCTTTTCGACTTTGCCGCCATCCTTGCGGATTGCTTCGAGGAACTTGTCTAGGGACGGGGTTACGGTGCGCTCATCCTGATTGGGATCCAGAATGATCATGACTTCGTAGTGACGCACGGACCTCATCACCTCCTATGGTCTAGTAATTGGTATCGGCCATATCACCTTTGCGGATATGGCAGGAGGGTCTGTTGCGTCAAGCAACCCTCACACAGTACCGCACTGACCGGCGGAAAAGGAAATCCCTTGTCTCCTCGGCCGCCCCCTAGTGAGTCGCGGCGACGAAGATTGCCGAACTCGCAGGTATCACCGTAAGGAAAAGCAGAGCCAGCAACCCCAGCATGATGGGCCAGGTTCGGTCTTCAGAACGCTGAAACAGGTAATAGGCACCCAATACGCACAAGAAACCTATCGTGATGGAGATGATGCCCACGATTGTTATGGTCATCGCGCAAAGTCCCCCGCCAGTGGATCCCTGCCACCGTGCGCGGCACGAACCTTGTCTTCCGACTTGCCCCACATCTGACGGATGATGAGCACGCCGATGGCGATGATGAAACCATCCCGGGTGATCACCGCGATGTCCAGCATCTCGTGCGGCAGGCCCTTGTTCTCCGAGCCGAGCATGTGCCAGGTGAGGATGGGCCAGAGGAGGGCGTCGGCAAGCGCCCAGCTAAAGATGAGGCGCCACCGTGGCAGCGCCAAGAGCGCCGGGACAATGAGCCACAGCGAGTATTGCGGCGACCACACCTTATTGAAGATAAGGAAGGCCATGATGATGAGGTAGATCATCTCAGCCACCCGCGGCGCACGCGGGGTTTTAAGCCCCATGACGGCGATTGCTGCGCAGCTCACAAGGAAGGCCACGAGGGAGAAGGTGTTGAGGAATTCGGCCTCAAAGCTCACGTTCGTAACGCGAGTCAGGAGTGCGTAGATCGTGGTCCACTCCGCCCCACGCTCTTGGTTGAGCCGGAAGAATTCGCGCCAAGCTTCGGGGTAGGCCACCGCCACGGGAAGGTTCACCACGAGCCACGTCGCAATAGTTGCCACGAACATCTTGATGAACGGCGACCAGCGCTTGTTGCGGATGGCCAGCACCAGAAAGGCACCCAGAATAAACAGGGGCCACAGCTTAAAGGCCGTGCCGAGCCCGATGAGGATGCCGGCGAGCCAGTTCTTACGCTTGGTCACCGCAAGCAGGGCGCCGACCATGAACGCCACCGACGGGATGTCCCAATTGGTAAAGGCATGCATGACCACGAGGGGGCTAGCTGCCATGAGGACGGTGTCCCACGCCCGGTTGCCCGTGAGCTGGAAGACCATAACCACGGTGCCTACCCACACGAGGGACATGATGAGCGCGGTCAGCCCGAAGTACCAACTGACATCGGCAATCCCAATCCACTCGACGGCCGGGTAGGTGGTGCGCGCCAGCCAAGCGACGGCGCCCTGGAACATGCCAGCCAACACGGGGTACTCCATGTAGCGCGTGATATCCCCTTCAACCCAGGAATAGGCGTAGGGGAAGCCCGGCTGGTCTAGTCCACGGCCCCCGTAGAGCGGGATGATGTCGTTGTAGCAGAAGGACGTGTACTGACGGTTACCGTCCCAATTCAGGCTAATGAGGCCATCCTCGCCCTTGCGACTACCGGCACAGGTTGCCTTACTCAAGAACCCAAACGCCAGGAATGTCCACGCCAGCGTGATGATCACTCGCAGTGGAGTCCACCACCCGGAGTGGGCCGAGCGAGCAAAACGCCCCGTCGACCCGCCCAGGGCGTCGACGGCGCCGCGGGCCATCGACTCAGAAGAGAGAGGGACTAGCTGAGAAGTCATGTGTTGGCTCACCAGGGATCAGTCTCCTATTGGCCAAGTAGTTGGTCGAGGCCATCTCCATTGAGAATCTCATCCAGCGAGGGGACCTCAGGGTCGGCGGGCTGAGCCGGTTGCTCAGGCTGGGCCGGCTGCGCCGGGGCATCACCATGCCCCTCCTCATGGTGTTGGCCTTCCTCTGGTTTTGCCTCGCCCTCGCCCTCAGCGGCTTCGCCCTCCGGGCTTGCCGGGGTCTGGTCCCACGTCGTGGTCTGGCTCGGGTCATAGACATAGCCCGAACCCCAGCTGCCGACGCCGTAGTTGATCGGATAGGCCTGCGGGAAGGTCTGCTGCTCAGCATTAGCCAGAGAGGTGTCCAAGATGGACTTCCAGATCTTCGTCGGCGAGTTGGAGCCGTACATGATGCCGCCCCACTGATTAAAGATTGCGGAGGTGTTGTCGGCCGTGCCTACCCACACTGCTGTAGCCAGCTGCGGCGTGGAACCGACCATCCACGCATCCTTGTTCTGGCCCGTATCGCCCAGCTGCGTCGTACCAGTCTTGGAGGCAGACGGGCGTCCGCCAGCTAGCGCACCATTGGACCATGCGGCAATTGGCTGCATCGCGGAGATCACGTTGTTGGCCACGTTGGCGGAGACACGGCGTTCACCGCCGTCGGTCGGGTTCTCGTAGAGGACTTCGCCGGCAGCGTTTTCTACCTTTTCCACGAAGTGCGGCTGATGCCATATGCCTTGGTTGGTCAAGGTGGCCATTGCCGTCGCTATATCGAGCGGACGCGACTGGTACTGGCCCAGCACGATGCCCTCGTACGGCGTTCCACCATTTTCAGTGAGGGTCTTTTCAATCCCCGGAAGACTGCGCGGCACGCCCAACGCATGCGCCATATCCGCGGTGTCCTGCGTCTTGTTTTCCAAGTCATCCTGGAGGCGCAGGAAGGACGTGTTATAAGAATTCTTCATTGCCTCAGCGATGGAGCAGCTACCGCAGCCGGCACCCACGTCGTTGGTCACGAGCTGCGATCCAGGCAGCTGGTAGGGCGCCGAGGAGTAATAAGTATTGAGATCGATGCCCTGCTGGAGCGCTGCGGCCAGGGTCATAATCTTGAAGGTTGAACCTGTCTGCAGCGGGGAATTGGCATAATCCCAGCCGTTGGAATCGTCACCGCCGTAGTAGCCGCGCACAGCACCCGTGGCCGGGTCAATGGTGACCGCCGCTGCACGTGCATCTTCCTGCAGCACTCCCAGCTCTGCATGAGCAGCATCCGTCGACGCATTCTGGACGGTCATATCAATGGTTGTCGTCACCTTCAGGCCACCAGTGGCCAGCTGATCCTCAGTGATGCCCACACGGGACAGCTCATCGATGACCTGGTTCTTGATGTGGCCGTAAGCGCCGGGCGCCTCGGTGTAGGCGGAGTATTCGCTTGGATCACGGGTCTCCGGGAAAGCCATCTGGGAACGCTCAGCCGCATCCAGATCGCCCATCTCAACCAGGCCGTCCATGACGTAGTTCCAGCGGTTCTGCGAGCGTTCCTCATCCACCCACGGATCCAAGACCGATGGAGACTGGATGAGGCCGGCGAGCATGGCACCTTCCTCCACGGTGAGGTCCTTGGCGTCCTTATTGAAGTAGGCATTGGAGGCAGCCTCGATGCCGTAGGCATTGCGGCCGAAGTACACGGTGTTGAGGTAGGCGTTCAGGATGTCCTCTTTGGCCCACTCATTGGTCATCTTCACCGAGTAGATGAGCTCACGGATCTTGCGGACGTAGGAGTATTCGTCACCCACCAGGGTGTTCTTCACGTATTGCTGGGTGATGGTGGAACCACCACCGGCGGTGCTATCACCCGTGAGCTTGCCCAAGACGGCGCGGCCCAGACCAGTGAAGGAAAAGCCCGAGTTGGTCCAAAACTCACGGTCCTCGGCGGCGAGGACCGAGTCCTCTACGTAATCCGGGATCTCATCCAACGTCACCTGACGGCGGTTACCTTCCGGCGGAACGAGCTTGGCCAACTGAGTTTCACCATCGCCGGCGACGATGGTGGAGATCTGGCTCGGCTGCAGCTCCTTGGGGCCGGGGACGTCGTATTGCGTATACGCGTAGCCGAAGAGCAGGGCGGGAATGCCCACTAGTACAAACAAAACAGCCAGCACGATCCACGGCCAGCGGCGCTTGCGGCCGGACGAACGCTGAGCGCTCTGTGAGGTGCTCTTCCTGCGATTACCTGACTTTCGCCCGGAGGTTTCCTTTTCGGTCACTGATCCGTGTCCTCATCAATCCTGTACAGAAACTGTAAATACATGCAGCTTACCGGCGTGAACTGGGAAGCCAAAACTACCCTAGAGCATAGACCGTGGCAGCTCGAAGCAGATGATTCCAGCGGCACGCCGGACACACTTCCACAAAATGCACGGTAAATTCCAGCCCTTCTGCGGCCATGTCCGCAATTTCCGCAGCGCTCCGCGCACTTCCCGCCCGGCGTTTTAAAGCATCTCCATAAACCCAACGGGTCAGCCGCATTTCTGAACCGCACACTGGGCACGGCTTGCGCATGTCGACGCCATGGTGTTCCGCCGCCGCGCGAAGGAGAAAGTCGGCATCACATAGCTCTTCCCGCGTCACCTTTCCCGCGCGAAGCTCGCGCAGATGCTGTGCACGCTCCCATTCATAAGAGACTTCGTTGCGGTAGGCCACTGCGGACCTTGTCTTTGCAGACTCTGCCTTTGACGGAGAATTCACGCCGGACAGTGTAGTGCCGGCGGCGTCAACAATCTAGGCCCTTTCATAGTGCTTCGCAGTGAGAAACCAAATTTTTTAATCGGCTAACTACCGCTCCGCGAAATTACTAGCTACACTTATTTTCCATGAGTGAAGAAACTATCGAATCCCCCATCCCTTACGAGGATGCCCTGGAAGTCGCCCGCCAGATCCAGCCCGCGCTCAACAAACTCATGCTCATTTTCCAGCGCACGACAGAGGGCACATCCCTCACCACGTCGCAGGTCTCCATCATGAACCAGCTGCGCATGCGCGGCCCTTCGCGCGTGAGCACCATCGCCCAGGCAGAGCTCATCCGGATGCCTACCGCCTCCAATGCGCTGTACCAATTGGAACGCCAAGGTTTCGTGGAACGCCACCGCGACGAGAAGGACCGCCGCGGTGTCCTCGTCGCCCTTACCCAGCTCGGTGAATCCGAGCTGACCATCGTCTCTCGCCAGCGTGCGGCGGCTTTGGCAGAGATCCTGCGTTGGCTCGATCCGGACGACATCAAGGATGCCAACTCCCTGGTTAACCTGATCTCCAAGCTGGCCGATGTCTACCGGCCAATCATGGAAGGAAAATAGACCAAAAAGCGCCGGTAGAGCGGATTTTTATTTTAAGGCGTGAAGGGCCGATAATGAATAAAACGACCCCGAACCTTTTGATGAATGGCTAAGAATTCTTCACACCCCGCGGAAGGACAGTGCTCCCCAGACGCCACGGTCCCTCCGCTCCGCGTCCTTGTTTCGTGGAGCCCCAGCTCCACCGGCACGGAAGCTATCGAGTTTGCCGCGTGGATCGCGCGTTCCACGCCCGTTCAGATCCGCGTGGTATCTACTATTTCGCAACCACTCACCGTGACGTCGCTCAGCAAGCTCACCGGTTCCTACAAAAAGTGGTTCAAGAAAGAGCGCGCCGCCTGCGAGCGGGCCGTCAAACAGGCATTGAACGCAGCAGGGGTAGACAAGTCCCAACTCGATAAGAACGTCTCCGTTCTCATCGCAGGGCCCTCGCGCCCGCAGCTCTTGGAGGAGGCGGCCAAGGAATTCAACGCAAGCGTCATCCTCCTCGGCGCAAACCAATCCGCACCCAAGGGCCGTTTCTTCTCGGGCTCTACCGCCGATGCGCTTTTGCATTGTGCGCCGCTTCCGGTGGGCTTGACTCCACGCGGCATCAAGCTGTCCAAGCACGGCATTACCCGCATTAATTTTGCTTTCACCGATCTTGGCAGCGCCGATGATCCCGCTCTCATGCACGCGGCCTGCATTGCGCAGCGCGGCGGTATCCCCCTGCGAATCCTGGCGTTTTCAGCCAAGGGGCTTGTCGACGTCCCCCTCGAATACTCCCCCACCTTTCCTTCCGATGCCCCCAATTGGCGCGAGCATTCGCTTTCGTTGTTGGACCGGGCCCACGATTTCATCGCGGATGCCTACCCCGAGCTTTCGGTCACGACGGCCATCGGCAGCGGCCATGGCTGGTCCGGCGCGGTGGACTCGCTGAAGTGGAAGAAGGGCGACCTCCTCTGCTTAGGCTCCGACCCCATGGGCCCCATCGAGCGCGTCTTCATCGGCAGCACCGCCACCGAGCTGCTCCCGCACTTGGGCGTGCCCGTGCTGGTCTGCCCCAGCACCTACACCGCCGAAGCGCGTTAGACTGGCAGACCATGGCAGCTGAGCACCCCGAAAACGATCTCACGTCCGACGCGGACTATACGAACCTGCCTCGCCCCGAGCCCCGCACATTTGACGAGCTTGCCGACGAACCCGACCCCCTCGCCGTCGCCGAAGCCAACCGCCGCTCCTCGCGCCAAGCTCTGTGGTTTATGATTGCCATCCTTATCGGCTCAGCGCTCTATGCGCTTCTCCTCGCGGGCATCTTTAAAGTCGCCGGAACCACGACCAACTGCCTCCGCGCCGAGTATGCCGCCTGGCTCTGCACGAGGACCCAGCGCACCGTGTTCGCCACGACGACGCTGATCATCCCCTTCATCGGCATGATCGGCTGCGCCGTCATCATGGTGCGCAAGCTCAAGGCCTATGTGCGCTGGCGCGGTTGGATGGCCATCTTCTGGGTCATGGCCGGCAACTTCATGATCTGGTGTATCAACGATATCCAGATCCTGCTCGCCCCGGTTATCGAAAACTAGCCCTGCGCCTGGGCGGCTGCCACCTCGGCGCAATCCGGCCGGCCGCAGTGCTGTGTTTCCACATGCTGGATGCAGTCATCGCAGATGAGCACCTGCTTACGGCACGTGTCCTCATTAATGCAGTTATGGAACGTGTTGGTTCCCGCCCCGCAATGCACGCAGTGGCCCAGCTGAATGAAGCCCGGATCCTCTAGGCCCTGGCCAAACTCGTGGTGCATGCGCTTATCAAAGACGTACATCGAGCCTTCCCACAGGCCATCGTTGCCGTACTTTTCGCCGTAGCGCACAATGCCGCCGTCGATTTGATAGACCTCGTTGAAGCCTCTGTTCTTCATCAGCGCTGAGAGGATTTCGCAACGGATGCCGCCCGTGCAGTAGGAGACCACGGGCTTGTCCTTCATCCAGTCATATTTTCCGGACTCGATTTCGGCGATGAAGTCATGCGTCGTGCGCACGTCCGGCACCACGGCATTCTTAAACTTGCCGATTTCCGCCTCCATGGCATTGCGTCCGTCGAAGAAGACGACCTCCTCGCCGCGCTCTTCTACTAGCTTGTTGACCTCTTCGGGTTTGAGGTGAACGCCGCCGCCGATGACGCCATTCTCATCCACCTTGAGCTCACCCGGCGCGCCGAAGGCCACGATCTCATCGCGCACCTTAACCGAGAGGCGCGGGAAATCCTCCGCACCGCCTTCGGACCACTTGAACTCCATCTTCTTGAAGCCCGGGTACTCGCGGGTTTCGCGCACGTAGCGCTTGCAGGCCTCCATGTCCCCGCCCACGGTGCCGTTGATGCCGTGCTCCGAAATGAGGATGCGGCCCTTCAGCCCGAGCTTCTCGCAGAGGTTACGCTGCCACAGCATGATCGCGGTGGGGTCCTCAATGGGAGTAAAGCAGTAGTAGAGGAGAATCTTGCCAATAGTCACGCCCGCAAGTCTAGGCCTGCTAATGGCAAGATCCCCAATTTTTCGGTGGAGTCTCAGCGCTTCTGGTACAGCGCGCTCTTGCGGGCAAAGACCGGATCGGAGGTCACCAGGACACCTAGGTTGCGGAAGATGCCCTCATCCACGGAACCCAAGATGGTGGTGGTGTGGACATCGCAGCCCTCGAGTTCCTTCAGTGCGTCGAGCGCGCGGCGGGCGTTCTCGTCCTTGGCCGCGGAGACAGAGAGTGCGATGAGCACCTCGTCGGTGTGCAGGCGCGGGTTCTGCGAACCCAGATGCTTGGTCTTCAGCGTCTGGATCGGCTCGATGGATTCCGGCGAGAGCAGGTGCAGGTCATCGTCGATACCCGCCAGGTGCTTGAGCGCATTGAGCAAGGTGGCCGCCGAGCAGCCCAGGAGTGGAGAGGTGCGGCCGGTGATGATGGTGCCGTCGTGAAGCTGCAGCGCGGACGCCGGGCCGTCGGTCTCCTCCGCCTTCTGACGCGCCGGGAGCACCACCGGGCGGTCGGTGGACTTGATGCCGGCCTTCGCCATGACCACGGCGGCACGCTCGGACTGCGTAGAGTCGAGGCCGTTGCGGGCCTCCTCCACCAAAGTCTTGAAGTAGCGACGGATGATTTCCTGCCGGGAGGCCTCGCGGCAGACCTCGTCGTCGGTGATGCAGAAGCCCACCATGTTCACGCCCATGTCCGTCGGGGACTGGTAGGGAACGGTGCCGGTCAGGCGCTCCAGCAGGGACTTCAGCAGCGGGAAGGCCTCGACGTCGCGGTTGTAGTTCACCGTGGACTCGCCGTGCGCGGAGAGGTGGAAGTGGTCGATGACGTTGGCGTCGTTAAGGTCCACCGTGGCTGCCTCGTATGCCAGGTTCACCGGGTGGTCGAGCGGCAGGTTCCAGATGGGGAAGGTCTCAAACTTGGCGTAGCCCGCCTGCACGCCGCGCACGTTCTCGTGGTAGACCTGCGATAGTGCGGTAGCCAACTTACCGGAGCCCGGCCCCGGCGCGGTGACCACCACGAGGTCACGGGTGGTCTCCACGTAGTCGTTCTTGCCCAACCCCTCCTCGGAGACGATGAGGTCGATGTTGGCGGGGTAGCCCGGGATGACGCGGTGGCGCGCCACCGTCAGCCCCAGGCGCTCGAGGCGCTCGATGAAGGCCTCCGCCTGGCTGTTGCCGTCCTCGAGCTGCGTCATGACGATGTTATTGACAAGGAAGCCGCGGCCCCGGAAGACGTCGACAAGCCGCAGCACATCGTCTTCGTAGAGGATCCCCAGGTCACCGCGCATCTTCTGGCGCTCGATGTCCTTTGCGTTGATGCAGACGAGGATTTCTACGTCATCTTTGATGCGCTCAAGCATCGCAATCTTGTTATCCGGGGTGAAACCGGGCAGCACGCGGGAGGCATGCATGTCATCGAAAAGCTTGCCACCCATTTCCAGGTAAAGCTTCCCACCGATTTCTTTGCGTCGAGCGTTGATGTGCTCCGACTGCAGCTCAATGTATTTTTCACGGTCAAAACCGATTGCGCGCCCCATAGTATTTAGGCCCTTCCGTTCAACGGGTAGTACCCGGAAAGTCTACAGCAGCACTGCCCCCGCGTAGACTTCCTGACATGCCTGAGGGACACGTTATTCACCGCCTTGCTCGGACACTCAATGCGGACTTTCGCGGCGCGCCGCTGGCTGTGAGCAGCCCCCAGGGCAGGTTTGCTGCGGAGGCCGCGCTTGTCGACGCCTCACCCCTCTCCCTCGCCGAAGCCTTTGGCAAGCACCTCTTCCTCCACTTCGATGCGGACAGCCCGCGCCACGTGATTTACATCCATTTGGGGCTCATTGGGTCCCTGCGCTTTGAGCCTTCCGCTGATGTGTGGGGGCAAATCCGGCTGCGCATCGATAACGGAACGATGGCCGCGAACCTGCGCGGCCCGCAGTTCTGCACACTCATTACGGAGGAGGAGTACCAGGCCAAGGTGGCGAAGGTGGGCCAGGATCCGCTGCGTGAGGATGCTGACCCCGATGCCCTGTGGGCCCGGGTACATGCCTCACGCCGCAGTATCGGCGCGATGCTCATGGACCAAGGCCTCTTCGCCGGAGTTGGCAACATCTACCGCGCCGAGGCGCTCTTCCGCCAAGCACTCTCCCCCTTCATCCCCGGCAGTCAGCTCGACCGCGCCGAGTTCGATGCAATCTGGTCTGACTTGGTAGGTCTCATGGATTACGGCGTGGAACACGGCCGCATCGACACCGTCCGCCCAGCCCATACCCCGGAGGCCATGGGCCGCGAGCCGCGCAAGGACGACCACGGTGGCGAGGTCTACGTCTACCGCCGCGCCGGGCAGCCCTGCCATGTGTGCGGCACGGAGATACAGGAGAAGGTCATACAGGGCCGCAACCTCTTCTGGTGCCCTACCTGCCAGGGCTAGACTCGTAGGGTATGCGCCCTGCTTATACCGTTGCCACTGTTCGTGCTGCTGAAGAGCAGCTTCTAGCCCAGCAATCGGAGCCGGATCAGCTCATGAAACTTGCCGCCGCAGCGGTGGCGGAAGCTGCCACCTCGATGCTGGCTGCTCACCCCGGCGCGGTTGTCATTCTCGCTGGGCCGGGCGGCAATGGCGGCGATGGACTCTTTGCCGGCGCGCTCTTGGCCGAGCGTGGTATCACCGTCCATGCCCTAGTCCCCGAGAAGCACCACGAGGCAGCACTGGAGGCCTTCCTCGCCGCGGGTGCCACGGTCCTTCCTCCTATGTCCGCGCTGCCGACAGGCACCGCACTGCTTATCGACGCTATCGCGGGCCTCGGTTCCGCCCGTGGCCTGACCGGCGCCGCGCTGTCGCTCTACCGCGAGGCCACTGCTACCAGCGTGCCCGTTGTCGCCGTCGATATGCCCACAGGTGTTGATGCCGATACCGGCGTTGTCGCCGCGGATGCTGTCGAGGCCAATGTCACCGTCACGTTTGGCTCACCGCGACTGGGCCACGCGTTGGCCGCTGAATGTGGACAGGTGGTGGTCTCCGACCTCTTCTTACCCGGCGCACCTTCCTTCGCTGAGGCCCTCGCTGAGCTGGATAATCCTGCCGCATTCATCGCCCATGAACCCACCGTTCCGACGCCCTGGGAGTGGCTCCCGGGCGAACTCGATCTTCCTGGCGGGCGCCTCACTCGTCCCTGGCCCGTCGGTTGCACCGGCCCCATGACCGATCCCACTCCCGCCGCGCGTTCCGATAAGTATTCCGGTGGCGTCGTCGCCCTCGCTGCCGGCAGTGAGGCTTACCCGGGCGCGGGCATTCTGTGCGCCACCGCGGCGGTGCGGGCCACGCCGTCGATGGTGCGCTTCATCGGCGATAACACCATTACCGCGCTTCTCCCCGAGCTGGTCTGCCACCCCGATGTCGTCTCCGCTGGGCGCGCCCAGGCGTGGGTCGTGGGTCCCGGCCGCGGCACCGATTCGGCGGCGGCCTCCGAACTGCGAAAGGTACTGGCACAAGGTCTGCCCACCGTCATCGATGCCGACGCCCTCACGCTTCTGGCGCGCAACACCTCCTTGCGCCGGACAGTCACCGATCATCCGCTGACCATCCTCACCCCACACGAAGGCGAATTCACCCGCCTCTACGAGGCCACCTTCGGCTCTTCGCCCGATGCGGCTACCGGCTGGAGCCGCGCCCTCCGCGAGCTAGCCGAGGAACTGAACAGCATCATCCTGCTCAAAGGCCGCCTCACCCGCGTCACCGCACCCGGCCAGCCGCAGTACTCCTTCAATTCCGGCCATTCCTATGCCGCGACTCCCGGCTCCGGCGACGTGCTCTCCGGCATCCTCGGTGCGGTCATGGCTCAGCTTTCCGCCACCGCGCCCGCCGCATCCCCCACTGAGGTCATCGCCGAAGTTCTCCACGCCGGGGCCATCCACGCGCACGCGGCGGCCATCGCGGCCGAAACCCCCGACGGCTTCGCGCCCTGCTCGTCCTCCCAGATCGCCGCAGCCATCCCACAGGCCATTGCCCGGCTCCTCAACGCGGAGCGCTAGCTCCGCTACTAAGTACGTTTCGATCAAATAGCACCCCAAAAATCCGAAGATCTGGGGCCTTATTTGATCGATCCGTACCTGGCCGCCGCCGTCTTGGTACGTTTTCGCAACGAAGCCCTAGAATTTCGCGATTTGCGGGCCACTATTTACGAAAACGTACAGTGGCCCGGCGCAGGATCCCGGACGCAGTACCGACGGACTTGCGCAGCAGTCCCCGAGTGCCCACCGGCACGGTTCCGCGACGCAGCGAGGTGTTTTCCCACGGCCACGTCATTCCGGCCCATGCTGCCGCGACGGCAAGAGTCTCTGCCGCGATGTAGCCAGGCCAGGGACCCAGCAGGTTGATGATGGAGGGACTGCCCGGCGCGTGGTTGAGGAAGCCGTAGTTGCCGTCTGTCTTGGCGTTGACCGCCATGGCGATGGCCATCCAGATGGGCGTGACCTTCACGGCAAAGCGGTAGCCTTTCCACGTCGGCCGATAGCCTAAGCCAAAGGTCAGACCCAACGGCACGGCGAGGGCCACGATGTGGAAGAACCAGTAGGTGCTAAAACGCAGCCAGCGCGGGGCAAAGTAGTAGATGACATCCGGGGTGATGATGGCCTGCGGGTTAAGGATGATGCCCCAGAAATACGTCAGGGTCAGCGCATGCTCGTTGCCGGTAATAAGGCCGAGCGCCAAGATGGGACGCAGCACGTCACAAAGGTGCAGCGGGAGGGACTCCCGGATATCGAACTGGGAAGGGTCCAGGGAAATAACTGTCCATGCGGTGCCGAGGACCAAAAGGACCCAGCCGACCATCTGGCGGACGAACTTTTCACGGCTTGTGCCTTTAACGCGGCGAGCGCCGACGATAAAGACACCGCAGGCAGCGATGGTAATCGTCAACATGAGCGCATGCAGCGGGGTCCATTGTTGCATGCGCTCATAGTCGGTAGGGGTTACCCGTAGGCGGCGAGGTCGAAGCATATCGAAGTACTAATGTACTCCGTACTCGCCTGGTTCGGGCACCGAGGAGGAAAATTAGTTCCTTGAATTAATAGCGAGGGCTAGGCCGCGACCTCCGAGTAAGCGGAAACCTTGCCATCCTTGACTTCGAGGACACGGTCAGCGTAATCAAGCAGGCTACGGTCGTGGGTAATGAACAGGGTTGCGGTGTCGAAGTCTTCGGTAACACCGCGCAGAAGCTTGGCAATCTCACGCGAAAGCTTGGAGTCCAAGGCAGAGGTCGGCTCGTCCGCCAGCAACACGGACGGCTGGCCCATAAGAGCGCGGGCAATGTTGACGCGCTGGCGCTGACCACCAGACAGCTGGTTCATACGGCGGTTACCAAAGTCCTCAAGGCCCACGAAGCTTAAGAGCTCATCGGCACGATCCTGGCGTGGCTTTCGGCCTTCCAAGTGGTCGATGATGAGTAGTTGCTCACGCGCGGTCAGAGATGCAATGAGGTTGGCCTGCTGGAAGATGAGGCCGCGGGTGCCGTGCATCTCGACGGTTCCGGAATCAGGCTCGATGAGGCCGGCGGCTACGGATAGCAAGGTCGATTTGCCGGAGCCGGACTCACCAATGACAGCGGTGAGCTCGCCAGGCTTCACGTCTAGGCTCACACCATCCAGAGCGGTAACACGGGACTCGCCGTCGGGGTAGGTCACCACGATGTCGCGAAGGGACAGAGCAGGAGTAGCAGTGGTAGTCATTAGGCGTTGCCTCCTAGGGCGTCGAGCGGATTGATCTTGGATACGCGGCGGGTGGCGAGGAAGGCACCGGCGATGCCGAGCAGCCAGATGCCGAGTGCGGGAACGATGACCGTCATTACAGAAACCTCGAAGGGCACGGTGCCCTGTGCGGCGAGGCCCAGCAGCCAGCCGACGAGCGCGCCGGCGCCCACACCGGCGGCGAGGATGATGGCCGCCTGGGCAATAGCGTCCTTGAGCAAGTACGTCACGCTGGCACCAAGAGCGCGGAGGATGGACAGGTCACGGGTGCGCTGGATGGTCCAGATGCTGAGGAAAGCAATGGTCACCAGGGCGGAAATGCCGTAGAGGAATGCCTGCATGGTGAGCAGGGAACCGCGCTCCGAGCTATAAGCCGGCAGGCCAGACAGGGCCTTAGCCATCGAGACGGAGCTATCAGTCGGTTCCGCGCTCAACAGGGCAACACCCACCATGTCCTCGCGGGCGTGGGAGACCTTCTGCCAGGTGGCGGTGTCTACCCATACGACCGGGGAGTGGGAGTAGTACTCATCCGGCACCGCGCCGCGCACGTCCAGATCCACGCCACCGAGCGTGGCCTGGGAAGGCGCGTTCATCTCCTCGTCGATAGATTCGCTCAGAACCATGCCGCGATCCGGGATGAGGGTGTCCGTACCGGGGATCTCAGTACCAGCCGGCAGACCGAAGACAGCTACGCCGCCCTGTCCGTCAAGCTTGGTCTGGGTAGCGCCCAGCGGGATAGCACCAGCGGTGACGTCTTCAGCGAAGATTTCTGATTCCGTAAAGGACGGGTCCTCGGTAGAAAACGTCACGTTCGGGGTGTTTTCACCGAGCGCCTCCAGGGCGGACGTATTTTGCTTGGACAGGCCTTGGGTCAGGCCGGACAGCATAACGAGCAACAACGTAATTAGAGCCACGACGCCGCCGATCAGGAAGAAACGACCACGGGCGGTGACTATCTCTCTCAATGCAAGGAACATAGTATTCATACTGCTCACGCGCGAAGAGAAAGTAATCGGGTACCTAGTTGAACCTTCACTCAACCAGTTGGTTGATTCGGCCTCAACCGCTGAGGCGATAGGCTGGATCGGCGTGATGATGCGAAACAGCCTGTGGACCGTTGGCCTCCACGTCATGTTCGGATTCCTGCTGGTCTTCGGCGTACTCCGCGCCTGGGCCGATAACCGGCTCGATGCCCGAGTCCTCGGGCTCTCGATTGCCCTCGCCGTGGTCTACGCCGGCTTCGTGCTCTACGCTGCCCGCAAGCCCGCCAAGCCCGTACCCACCACGCTGTGGCTCGCTGCGCTCTGCCTGCTGTGGATCGGCCTCATGGTGCATGCCCAAGACTTCATGTGGATGGAATTCCCCCTGGTCTTCGTCTTTGTCCATGCTCTTCCCTTCTGGCCTGGCATCCTCGCCAGCGTTGTGCTGTGGGCCATCGCCGCCTTTATCCCCGCCTGGCTACATCCCCAGGCATGGACAGCGGCTGCCGCCATCGGTCCCTTCATCGGCACCTGTTTCGCCGTGGCCGTCTATCACGCGGCCCGCAAGATTCAGGCGGAGGCGGTGCACCACGCGGCCGTCGCCAAGCAACTGCGTGAAACACAGGAGGAACTCGCCGCCACCGAGCACCAAGCCGGCCGTCTGGAGGAGCGCGAGCGGCTCTCCCGGGAGATTCATGACACCGTGGCCCAGGGCCTATCCTCCATCGTGCTGCTCAGCCGCGCTGCCAAAAACAGCACGGACCCAGAGGAGACCACCGCGCAGCTCGAACTCATTGAGAAGGTGGCCAAGGACAACCTCGCCGAAGCTCGTCGCTTCGTCAAAGAACTCGCCGCCCCAACCTCCTCCATCGATGAAGGTCTACGTGCACTGGTAGATGAGCTCCAGGCCCAGGCACACGGTCTGGGTCTGCGCACGCAGTTGAGCCTCAAACTCACCGGCCGCGGCGAGGTGCCTACCGAGCTCCACCACGTCATTCTGCGTTCCGCGCGCGAGGGCCTGACCAACGTGATGAAGCATGCCGACGCCAACCGTGCAGTAGTTACGCTGGGCGCTTTCACAGATGAAATCACCTTGGACGTGGTCGACGATGGCCGCGGCATCGACGGCCCACAAGGCTTCGGCCTGACCGGCTTGGAGCAGCGTGTTCGCAGCGTCGGTGGCTCCGTCCAGGTAGAATCCTCACCGGCCGGCACCGCGCTCGCGGTGCGACTCCCAACAGGAAGCAGCCGCAATGGTTAACGTGATGCTCATCGATGATCACCCCGTGGTCCGCGCCGGGCTGCGCGCCATTCTCAACACGTTCCACGACATTGATGTGGTTCTGGAAGGCTCTGACGGTTCGGCAGTAGAGAAGCTGCTGCTTGACGACGTCCCCCCGATCGACGTAGTCGTCTGCGACATCCAGATGCCGGATGTCGATGGTATCGCCGCCACCCGGCGCGTGCGTGAGCTCAACGGCCCACCGGTGTTGATCCTCACCACCTATGACACCCAGGCGGATATCCTCGCCGCGGTCGAAGCTGGCGCAATGGGCTACCTCCTCAAGGACGCTCCTGAGGAAGCCCTGCATAACGCGGTCCTCGACACCGCTGCGGGAAAGCGCACGTTAGCCCCCGAGGTCACCAACCTCCTGGCGGAGCGCCTAGCCCAGCCGGAGACGGCACTCTCTGCCCGTGAATTGGAGATCCTTCAGGCCTTGTCCACGGGACAGTCCAATAAGCAGATTGCGCAGGAGCTGTTCATCTCTGAGGCCACGGTCAAGACCCACCTGATCCACGTCTACCAGAAGCTCGGAGTGGAGACCCGTACCGCTGCGGTGTCCGCTGCCCGCGAGCGCAAACTCATTTAAGCCAATGCATACCTATGACTGCATCGTCGTCGGTGGTGGCCAATCCGGCCTCGCCACCGGCTACTACTTGCGCAAAAAGAAGCTCGACTTTCTCATCCTCGACGCCAACCCCTCCCCCGGCGGTGCCTGGCAGCACGTGTGGGACTCGCTGACGCTGTTTAGCGATGCTGAGTCCTCCACTCTTCCCGGCTGGCCCATGCCGCACTACCCCGGGTTTCCGCCGGCAACCCATGTGGTCGACTACCTCACGCGCTACGAGGAGCGCTATGACCTGCCCGTTCGGCATGGGGTAAATGTCACCGATGTACTGTACGACGCTCCGTTCTTCCGCCTCACCACGAACCGCGGGGAGTTCCTAGCCCGCACCGTTGTGGCGGCCACGGGTACGTGGTCCGCGCCCTTTATCCCCTTCTACCCCGGCGCGTTTGCGGGCCGCCAATGGCACACGGCGAATTACCCCGGCCCCGCGCCGTTTCTCCCCGACGCACAGCACGATGCGGGGCGTGTCGCCGTCGTGGGCGCAGGCAACTCAGGTGCCCAAATCGCCGCCGAGCTTGCCCTGGAAGGCGTGGACACCACGTGGTTTACCACGCATCCGCCGCGGTGGATGCCGGATGACGTGGACGACCGCGTGCTCTTTAGCCGCAACCGGCAGCGCATGCTCGCCTTGGCAAAGGGGGAGCCCGATCCCGGATCGGAGTCGGAACTGGGTGACATCGTCATGGTCCCGCCGGTGCTCAAGGCCCGGGATAGCGGGCTGTTAGGCGCTGCCCCGATGTTCGATTCCCTCGATGAACTCACCGAGCAGGGCTTTAGTGATCTCATCTGGGCTACCGGTTTTAGGCCCGCCCTGCGCCCTTTTACCGGGCTGCTCCGTAACGGAAAGCCCACGGTGGAAGGTTTCTTTCCCGTGGGCTACGGCTCGTGGACTGGTCCTGGTTCGGCCACGATTACCGGTGTTTCTCCTTATGCGCGACAGGTAGCGACCACCATCGCCGAACGCATAAGTTAGCAAACGCCTAGTTCAGCAGCATGGCTCCGATAAGCGCCACTGATGCCAGTGCTAGGAGAAAGCCAAGGCGTTGCAGGATCTTCATTCGTGCCTCACGGCTCAGCCGCGCCATAAGAAGTGCCCCCAGAACACTGCCCACGGTGTTGTAAAGGACATCATCAATATCGCTAAAGCCTAGGCAGAAGACGTACTGGGCAGTTTCAATCCCCAGGCTCACCATGAGACCTGCCAGTAGTGCTCCACCGAGACCCCAGCGAATCCGGCGCAGAGAGCGCCCCACCACGTACACGGCCGCACCGAAGGGCATAAAAAGAAGGATGTTGCCAAAGAGATCGCTCCACGCTCCATACCACACCGAGGCCGTCTCAAAACCGCCAAAGAGGTGCAGGTTCACCTTGCGTACCGCATGCGCAGAGCCATCCACGACTCCCGGGATCTCCATGAAGGGCTTGCCCAGCGTGGCTAGCCCCACGGTGACAAGGGCGAGGAGGGTGACTAGGAGGGCGTCGCGAAGCACATGCCGGTACGGATCCGGCACGGGCGCAAGCCGGTTTCGAGTGTGGCGTAGCTCTGTGGTGCTCATGGTGGCCACTGTAAGAGGAAAAGCTGACAAGTTCCTAGTGCATTTGCTGCCAAGAGGCTGCTTCACAGTGTCGGTAGGATAGTGCGCATGAGCACACTCATTGTCACCCGCACCGAGTCCGGCGTTTCCCAGACTTTCCAGGACGAGCAGGTTCTGGCAGAAGGGGACACGCTGGTCAATGTTCAGTTTTCCTCCCTTAACTACAAAGACGCCATGGCTTTGGAGGGCGATAAGGGCGTCATGCGCATCGACCCACTCGTGCCCGGCATTGACGTCGTCGGCACCGTGGAAGAAACCACGGATGAGCGTTTGAAACCGGGCCAGCTCGTCGCAGCCTTCGGCGACGGCCTGGGCGAGTTCCGTCACGGCGGCTACACCACCCAGCAGCGCGTCAACGGTGAGGCCACCATTCCCGTTCCGGAGCGCTTCAGCGCCCACGATGCTGCTGCCATCGGCACCGCCGGCTACACCGCGGCTATCTGCGTGAACCAGCTGCGCACGCACGGCACGACGGAAGGTCACATCCTCGTCACCGGCGCGACAGGCGGCGTGGGCTCCATCGCCGTGCAGTTGCTCAAGTCTGCCGGCTACGAGGTCACCGCTGTGACTGGCCGCGTGGACTCCCAATCGGAGTACCTCACTCGGCTGGGTGCGGATCACATTTTGGACCGCGCTGCGCTCTCGGAAACTGGGCGTCCGCTGCAAAAGGCGCTTTACGACGGCGCCATCGACACCGCTGGCTCCACTGTTTTGGCTAACGTTCTGGCGCAGGTGCGCTGGGGTGGTGTTGTCGCAGCCACCGGCATGGCGGCCGGCCCAGACTTGCCGGCTTCGGTGCTGCCGTTCATCCTGCGTGGCATCGTGCTGGCGGGTGGCAACTCCGTCGATGCTCCGCGCGCGGTGCGTGAGGCTGCTTGGCAGCTTCTCGACGATCACCTGGACCTCGACCTGCTGCACTCCATTACGGAAACCGTGCCGCTCGACGCCGTCACCGCGGCCGCCAAGGAACTGCGTGCCGGCACCCGCCACGGACGCACAGTGGTGGAAATTTAACTGCGCTGATGAACGCGATGTGACAGGGCTTCGTCATCCGTACCGGGGGCGGAGCCCAGCTCGCCCGTAGTGTCATCGTCAGTGCGGGCTAGCCAGATGGAGGACACCACTAGTCCACCCCAGATGACGACGACGAAGAGGATAAAGAGCAGGATTGCGCTGGTAGTCATGGTCATTCTCCTTTCCTACTAGTTGTTATTTCTGGCCTGAAACGGGCACGGCATTGTGTCCGGGCGCGGCTGCGCTCTCGGTGCTCACTTCTGACACAGTGCCAGCAGCCAGCGGGTTTGGAGTACCTGCGGGGCGCCCGCCGACTGGGACGCCGTAATCCGAGGTCTCTATCCCGTCGAGGTACTTGTTGCCGCGGAAAGCTACGAGCGGCATAAGCAGACTTCCCAACAGGATGAGGCCGAGGGCTGCCCAACCAAAGAGCCCAATCTGGATAGAGGCATAGCCCTCATAACCTTCACGCGCGATGGTGAGAATCTCGTTGACAAGGAAGTACACCAGAAGCAGCGGCGTAGCCACGAAGGTGAGAATCTGCCAGAAGCCACCAACCTTGAACTGGGACACGGCGTTGAGGTGCTGCTGGATTTCACGGCGACGGCCGGTAATCCAGCCCACCACAATCAGCGCGCAGATAGAGCCAAAGACGATACCCAGGTTATTGGTGAACTTATCCATGATGTCCAGCGTGACCAGCCCGGAAGACGTGGAGAAGAGGAAGCAGGACAGAACCGCCATGACGCTGCCGACGAAAATCGCGGATACCCGGCGGGACACATCGAACTTATCGGCCACTGCGGAAACCACGACCTCCATGATGGAAATCAACGAGGTCACACCGGCCAAGAACAGTGAGCCAAAGAAGAGGACACCGAAGAATCCGCCCCACGGCATAAGGTTGATGATGGTCGGGAAGGCGATGAACGCCAAGCCGATACCGGAGGAGGCCACCTCATCCACGGCCACGCCCTGCTGCGCCGCCATGTAGCCCAAGGTGGCAAAGACACCAATTCCAGCGAGGACCTCGAAGGAGGAGTTCGCAAAGGCGGTAACCAGGCCGGTGTTCGTAAGGTTGGTACGCGGCTTGAGGTAAGACGCGTAGGTGATCATGATGCCGAAGCCGATGGACAGCGAGAAGAAAATCTGGCCGTAGGCCGCAATCCACACTGAGGGGTTGCTCAGTACGGACCAGTCCGGAGTAAAGAAGGCATTCAGGCCAACCGTGGCGCCTTCCAAGAAGAATGCGCGCACCACGAGGATGATGAACATAACCGCCAGAACCGGCAAGAAGATCGACGTCAGTTTGCCAATTCCCTCGTTAATGCTCGTGGCCAACGTCGCAATGCAGATGATCCACACGAGGATCATGACGATGAGGATGGAGGGAACCACGTCGCCGGAATAAGTGGTCTCTGGGTCTGCTTGGAGGAAATCACTCATGAAGTAGGTGGCAGGATCGTCACCCCACGCCTGCTTTACCGACTTCACGGTGTACAACGCCGCCCAGGCAATGATGGCGGCGTAGTAGATCGCAATGAAGAAGTTCACGCCGACCTTGAACCAGCCAACGCCTTCCCAGCTTTTACCAATGCGGCGGAAGGCCAGCGGTGCTGAACCACGGAAGCGGTGACCAATGGCCAGGTCAAACCAGAGAATCGGAATACCCGCGGTCAGCAGCGCCACCATGTACGGGATGAGGAAGGCGCCACCACCGTTGTCATAAGCAACGTAGGGGAAGCGCCAAATATTACCCAGGCCCACAGCGGAGCCAATAGCAGCCATAAGGAAGACGAAGCGGGTGTTAAACGTATCGCGCGTTGACGTAGTTTTTGTCGTGGTTGTTGAGGACATGAGAGCACCTTCTTGTAGAGCACATCCCGTCCGCATGAGCCTGAAAGTGGAACCTTCAGCATCCACATGCGGACGAGTATTAGCGAGGAGTTTATACTACCTGCCGACCAATAGGTACCCTTTTTTGAGAATTGTGTCTCATTTTTCGCCACCTTTAAGTTAGGTCGCTCTCCTATCCCGTCTCTGGGATGACGAAACGATAACCCAACCCAGATTCTGTGAGCAGGTACCGTGGGTGGGCGGGGTCATCCTCCAACTTGCGCCTCAACTGGGAGGTGTAAATGCGGAGGTAGTGACCCTGCCCCTCAAAGCCGGGACCCCAGATCTCAGAGAGCAGGTCCTCCTTGCGCACCAAGCCACCGTGGGCGCGAAGTAGCGTGGTGAGCACGCCCCACTCGGTGGGTGTCAGATGCAGCGGCTCGCCACCTTTGGTGATGGAATGGTGCGGAACGTCAATCACGATATCCCCGGCGCGAACCACAGCGATCTCAGTGCGCCTCACCGGACTCTGTGGGCTACCATGCCGCAACGCCACTCGCACACGGGCTAGAAGCTCCTCCATAGAGAAGGGCTTGGTCACGTAGTCGTCCGCGCCACGGTCGAGAGCTGCGGCGCTAAACAGTGGATCGGAGCGCGCCGTCAGGATGATGACCGGTACCGCAGACCACCCGCGGATTCCTTCCAACACGACGGTGCCATCCATATCCGGCAGCCCCATGTCCAAAATCACAACGTCTGGCTGCTGCTGCGACACCACCTGTAGTCCCTCTGCGCCTGTACGCGCCTGGTGAACCTCGTAGCCACGAGCCTTGAAGTTAATACTCAACGTATTAAGTAGGCGGGGGTCATCGTCCACAATGGCGATGCTGGTCTTTTTCGTCGTCATTTTTGTTCTCCTCCCGCGACGGGAAACCGCAAAATAAAGGTTGCGCCCGGGGTGGCAGCCACCTCGATGCTACCGCTCATGGCCTCTACAAAGCCTTGGACAACAGAAAGGCCAAGGCCTACACCGTTGTCGTTGCTGGTATCACCCAAACGCTGAAACGCTTGGAACAGTTCCTTCTGCTTCTCCGGTGGGATGCCCGGGCCCTCATCGACAACGATCAGTTCTACCTGTTCGGTGGTGGTCTGGGCGCTCAAGGTAACGTCGCCGGTTGGTGCATAGCGCAAGGAGTTATCGAAGAGATTGGCCAAGACGCGCTCCATGAGCGCCGTATCCGCGCAGCACGTAACTCCACGCACGCTAGGGTCAAGGTGAATGCGCCCAATTTGCTCTCGGGAATGCCCGAAGGCACAGGAAGCAATGGCGCGATTAGCCACTTCGGCTACGTCGACGATGTCTCGGCGGGCGGTTATGGCGCCGGCTGTGAGCCGGGAGTAATCCAGCAAATTGGTTACCAATCCGGTAAGTTCCTCGATGCTCGCCGCAGTTTCTGCCAAAAGCATGTCCTGGTCTTCGGGAGTGAATTCAATGTCAGCGTTGCGCAACGAGGACACCGCCAACTTGGCCGTGGCCAGCGGGGTACGCAGGTCGTGGCTCACACTAGACAGCAGCGCTCGGCGCAACTCGTCAGCAGCGGCTATCGCATCTGCGCGCGCGGCCTCAGCAGAGAGCTTTTCGCGGCGAACAATGCCTGCGAGATAGCCCGCTACCACGGTGACCAGACCTCGGTCACGAGCAGACAATGTCGGGCCCTCGAGACGCAGCTGAACCGTGCCATCTGCGCTCGCAACAACGGTGTCCACTTCCTGTTCATGGCGCACTTTTTCGGGAATATGAAGGTGTTTCGAAGTGCGTTCGGGGGTAGCTGCGCGCCAGGTGGCAAGAACGTCACCGTTTTCATCCAGCAGCTCTGCTCTACGACAATTAAAAGCCTCCCCCACCTTGCGCATCACGGCATCCTTCGGAGAAGAATCCGCGCGGCGATTCAAGGCGGCGCGGGAAAACACCGTGAGTAGCTCAGCATCACGCGCAGCAATAGCCGAGTTCGCACGCTCAATCTTGGCGCGGCGCACGAGCATGCCGACGGCCAGCGCAATAGCCACCATGACTACGGCGATCACGGCGTTAGCGGGATCAGCAATATCGAAGGTATGGATCGGCTCGGTGAAGAACCAGTTGACCGCTAGGCCGGAAGCCACCGCCACCACTACGGCCGGCCACAGGCCTCCCAGCAAACTGACAAGCAGGATGAGCGCAAAGTAGAACGCGGAACAAGTACCTGTTCCCAAATCCTGGCCGTCAGCTTGCACCAACAGCGCAGTGAGCCCCACGAAAGCCAACGCTGAGCTAAGCCACGCGATGGCGCGCTGCGGGAAAGGGCGGAAAGGATGCAGCATCCGTGTGAGCGGAAGTGGTTTTTCCGGGGGAAGGTTGACTATGTGACAGTCAATTGAGCCGGATTCACGCAGCACCGTTTCCGCTACCGTACCGTGCCAGTGCACGCCGAAACGACGCCGCGGCGAGACCCCCACTACGAGCTGGGTGGCGTTGACACTCCGGGCAAAATTAAGCAGGGCTTCTGGGACGCTGTCCCCGGTAACCTGGTGCAGTCGTGCGCCCACATCCTGGGCTAAGGACTGCAGCCGGGCGAGCTGTTGCGCTGATCCCCCCACCGAGGAGGAACGAGAGGTGAAGGAATCACCGAAAACAACGTGGACCACGTGCAATTCCGCCGAGGATTTTGTCGCGATGCGCCGTCCGCGGCGGATAAGAGTCTCAGCATGGGCAACGTTTTGGATGGCCACAACCACCCGCTCACGCGCTTCCCACGTTTCGGTGATTTTCTGATCCGAGCGATAAGTGATGAGTGCCTCATCAACCTGATCCGCTAGCCACAGCAGTGCCAACTCGCGCAGCGCGGTGAGATTTCCCACGCGGAAGTAGTTGTTGAGTGCAGGCTCAATGCGCGCCTCGCGGTACACGTGGCCGTCGCTCAGACGGGTGCGCAACAGCTGTGGGGAAACGTCAACAAGCTCGATCTCATCGGCAGCACGTACTACCTCGTCCGGCACCGTTTCCTGCGGCGCGATGCCCGTGATCTGCTTGATAACGTCATTGAGACTCTCCAGATGCTGGATATTGAGAGTCGACATGACATCAATTCCGGCGTCCAGGATCTGCTCAATGTCTTCCCACCGCTTCTCGTGAACCTCGCCGCGCGGATTAGAGTGCGCGAACTCATCGACGAGAACGATCTCCGGGTGCCGCTGGATAACCGCCGCGGTGTCCATTTCACCCGCGGAAATGCCCTCGACAGTGCGCCTCGGAACAATCTCCAGCCCCTCGCACAGGGCCTTGGTGTACGCGCGCCCGTGGTCTTCCACTACCCCAACGACAACGTCGCGGCCTTGGTCGACCAGCGTGTGCGCTTCGCTGAGCATGGCGCAGGTTTTGCCCGCGCCGGGAGCGGCGCCCAACAGAATCTTCAGGGTGCCGCGTTTGACCCGCGTCGGGGGTGTCGTCGGTTCGGTCAACATTGCTTCATCTTATGAGCTGATCTTTATGAGCAAGGGGTTGGCGTGGGCAATGCAATGTTGAGTGTGGTCACATTTACCGTGTCCTCGCCCAAGAAACCCAGGCTGGCATGCTCAGTATTGTCTGCAATCAGCTTCTTCACGTCTTCGATAGGCATACCCTGTTCCCGGGCCACACGCGGAGCCTGCAGCTCCGCGTACTCAGGACTGATGCCGGAATCCACGCCGGAACCGGAGCCGGTAACGGCATCGGCAGGCACGTGCTCCACTGATACGCCTTCGCGCTGAGCAATCTCCTCTCGGCGTTCCCGGATGGCCTTCTCTAGCTCCGTACTTGATGTGCCGTAGTTACTCATACCTTCCGCGCGGGCGAAGAAGTAGGGGCCATCTTCCAAGCCATCCTGAATCTGAGTGGAACCGACCAGGCATTCACCCTGGTAGATAAGGTTTCCATCGGCAGATTTCGGGGTGATGCGAGATATTCCCCACACCGCGGCCGGATAGATCATGCCCAGCGCGACGACGCATAAGAGCACGGCGACGAATCCGGCGATGAGATTACGCAGATAAACACGCATTATTGCTTCCTTTTTCTTTGCAGGTTTTCTTTATAGGCCTGGAAGGAGGGAGACGACATGGTCGATAACCCAGATGCCGATGAAGGGGGTAATAACACCGCCGAGACCCCAGATGCCGAGGTTTCGACGCAACAGTGAGGACGCAGAGGCCGGCTTGTAGGACACACCCTTGAGCGCCAAGGGGATGAGCGCGACGATGATGAGCGCGTTGAAGACAACTGCGGAAACAATGGCGGACTCAGGGGAATGCAGGTGCATGACGTTGAGGCGCTCCAAGTGCGGCAACTGCGTGGAGAAGAGCGCCGGCAGGATGGCAAAGTACTTCGCCAGGTCATTGGCCAAGGAGAAGGTAGTCAACGCGCCGCGGGTGATAAGCAGCTGCTTGCCAATTCGAACGACATCGATGAGCTTTGTCGGGTCAGAATCCAAGTCCACCATGTTGGCAGCTTCCTTCGCCGCGGAGGTACCAGTGTTCATGGCCACGCCCACGTCCGCCTGGGCCAGCGCTGGGGCGTCGTTAGTACCGTCACCGGTCATGGCCACCATGCGGCCTTGTGCTTGCTCCTCACGGATGCGGGCGAGCTTGTCCTCCGGAGTAGCTTCGGCGATGTAATCATCGACGCCGGCTTCCTTGGCAATGGCAGCTGCGGTCAGCGGGTTGTCACCGGTCACCATGATGGTCTTGATACCCATCTGACGCAGTTCAGCGAAGCGCTCGGCCATGCCAGGTTTGACGACGTCACTCAGTTGCACCACCGCAATAACCGTGCGGCTGCCATCGGATTCTTCCACAGCGACGGGCAGCGGGGTGCCACCGTCTTGTGCAATTCGGGTTACGGAATCCTCGATCTCTTGCGGCCAGGTGCCACCTGCTTCAGTAACCCACTTGCGTACGGCATCGCCAGCGCCCTTGCGCAGCTTGCGGTGAGCCAGGTCAAGGCCGGACATCCTCGTCGACGCGCTGAATGGAACGACCTCCGCACTCCGCGCTTCTGCATCTCCTTCGCTGGACAGAGAGTAGTTTTCAGTCAGCCAGGCCACAATGGAACGGCCTTCTGGGGTTTCATCCGCTAGGGAGGAAATGCGAGCAATCGCTGCAGCCTCGCGCTCATCAACGCCCGAAGCCACAATCAGGCCGGTGGCCTGGCGGTTTCCGTAAGTGATGGTGCCCGTCTTGTCCATGAGGAGCGTGGCGACGTCACCAGCCGCCTCCACCGCACGGCCGGAGGTGGCCAGAACGTTGTGACGAACGAGGCGGTTCATACCGGCGATACCAACTGCCGAAAGTAGGGCGGCAATGGTGGTAGGGATTAGGCAGACCAACAGAGCGATAAGGGATAGTGGCGAAAGCTCCGCGCCGGTGAATAGACCCATCGGGGCAAGCGCAGTGACGGCGACGAGGAAGAGGATGGTCAGCGTGGAGAGCAGGATGCTCAGCGCAATCTCGTTCGGAGTCTTGCGGCGTTCCGCGCCCTCCACCAAGGCGATCATGGTGTCAACGAAGGTGGAGCCCGGTTCGGAGGTGATTTTGACCTTGATGGAATCAGAGAGCACCACGGTGCCGCCGGTCACGGCACAGCGGTCACCGCCAGCTTCGCGGACCACAGGAGCCGACTCACCAGTAATAGCCGATTCATCCACGGTGGCAGCACCTTCGATGACGTCACCGTCACCCGGGATGGTCTCCCCTGCTTCTACACGCACGATGGCACCCTTGGTCAGCTCGGACGCGGGGACCACTTCAATGCCAGAGTCAGTAATGAGATTGGCAGTTGCATCATCGCGCACAGAGCGCAGACTGTCTGCTTGGGCCTTGCCACGGCCTTCGGCATATGCCTCGGCAAAGGCGGCAAAGGCAATGGTGAACCACAACCATACCGTCACGACCCATCCGTAAAAGCTGGGGTTGAGGATGGACCACACAGTGGTCAGTGCCGCGCCTACCCACACCACGAACATCACGGGGTTGCGTGCTTGGGCGAGCGGGGACATTTTGCTCGGCAGCGTTTTCAGCGCCGCAGCCGCGAGGCCACTGCTCTTCTCCGGAGCGTTGCGGTGAGGAGTCTTATCCGGCTCAGCGGTGATGGTTTGGGTTGTCATGATAGTGCCTCCGAAATGGGACCCAGGGTGAGGACAGGGAAGAAAGTGAGCGCTGCAACCAGCAGGATTACTCCGATAGTCAACAGCGAGAAGGTAATGCCGGAGGTGGGTAAGCTGCCTGCGGTGGTGGCCTGGCGCTTCTGTCCTGCCAGGCTTCCGGCTAGGTAAAGGGCGAAGACGATGGGCAGGAAGCGGCCCAACAGCATGGCCAAGCCCAAAGTGATCTGCCACCAGGGCTCAGTCACCGTCAGTCCGGCAAAAGCAGAACCGTTGTT
Organism: Corynebacterium sp. HMSC068H04; assembly: GCF_001811255.1. NCBI lineage: Bacteria > Bacillati > Actinomycetota > Actinomycetes > Mycobacteriales > Corynebacteriaceae > Corynebacterium > Corynebacterium sp. HMSC068H04. The sequence goes on along the minus strand of NZ_KV804021.1, from coordinate 123,156 downwards.
ATTCGCCGCCGAGGTAAAGGCGTAGAGAACTTCCGACAGGCTGTGGGCATTATCAGCCGTGCCCGGCGCACCGAAGTTGGTCGCTGAAGCTTCCACGAGTTTGCGCTGCGCCACGGAAGCGCCGACGCCCACGAGGACCAGAACCGGCATGGTGAGGATGTACAAGCTAACCGCTGAAATTTCCTTGCGGCCAATCTTGTTGCCCATAAATTCCGGTGTGCGGCCCACTAGGAGGCCACCGATGAACACCGCGAGGATGGCCACAACCAACAGGCCATAGAGGCCAGTACCCACACCACCCGGCGCGATTTCACCCAGCAGCATGTTGAGGATGAGCAGACCACCGCCCAGTGGCGAATAGCTATCGTGCATCGAATCCACCGCACCCGTCGAGGTACCCGTGGTAGACACGGCGAACAGTGCTGAGGCATCAATGCCTAGCCGCTGTTCGATACCTTCCATGTTGGTGCCTGCCAACTGAGACGCGCCGCCGACAAGGGTGTGCTGTGCCCAAGTCACCAGAACAACCATCACGGTCCACAAACCACCAGCCACGCTGAGCAGCGTCCACGCGTGCTTCTGCGACTTGAGCATCACACCATACGTGCGAATCATGCAGAAAGAGATGACAAGCAGGGAGAAGATCTCCACCAAGTTGGTAAAGCCGGTCGGGTTCTCAAACGGGTGCGCAGAGTTGGCACCGAAGATGCCACCGCCGTTGGTACCCAGGAGCTTAATGGCTTCCTGGCTGGCCACGGGAGCACGGGAAATATCTACACCGGACTCCGTAACCAGGTTCGAGCCAAAGGTTTGCATGGTTCCGCCGAGGACGAGCACGGTGGAGATGAATAGCGACAGGGGAAGCAGGATGCGGACGAGGCCGCGGGTGAGGTCCACCCAGAAGTTGCCGATGAGGTGCTGACCATTCTCGGTTGCCAACGTATCGCGGCTGTACCCCAAGTGACCGATGCCGCGGATCAAGGCGACAGCAACACACATGCCCACTGCGGCTGAGGCGAAGTTTTGCACGGTCAGGCCCAGCATCTGCGAAGCGTTCGTCAGAGTGTCTTCACCGGAATAGGACTGCCAGTTGGTGTTGGAGGTAAAGGAAGCCGCGGTGTTGAAGGCCATCCACGGCTCCACGGCTTCCTCGCGGGGGTTTCCAAAACTTGGCAACACCGCTTGGAGCCGCTGCACTGCGTAAAGGACGAGGACTGAAGCCAGGCTGAAGCCCAGCAGAGCGCGAGCGTAGTTCTTAGCGTTATGGCCCCGGTTAGGGTCAATACGCAAAATTCTGTACACAAGGCGCTCCACGGCCCAGTCTTTTTCAGAGGTATATGTGCGGGCCATCCAATTGCCCAGCGGCACGTAGGCCGCTGCTAGAAGTGCAAGGAGGGCAAGATACTGCGGCGCCACCGCCGCAATGCTAGCGATCATGCGAAACGCTCCGGGTCAATAAGGGAAATGATGAGATAAGCCACGAGCGCGACAACAATGATGAGCCCGATGACTGCTGTGATGGTGTTCATGTTCTACGCGTCTCCGTCCATAAACTCGTTGATGGAGGAAGGACCGCTGAACGCAAGGACCACGATCACTATGACCAGAATGTCCAACATGTGGGAGAGACCCCCTTGTGCGCGTGCAATGTTCTGCACTAGTCCGTGCTCAGTGAAGGTTGTCACCGAGCATCAGTGCCTCCTAATCGGCATCTGACATCTAGTGACGTTAGGAGCACACCCCGCTGTACTTACCTTTTCTTTGCGGCATCTTTACACCTTCAGCCTCGAATCTTTACGTCCTCTTTACGCCCCCATTTACCCCCAACTAACAAATGCCGAAACTCCATTGTTTCTGTACATCTTCCTGAATACTCCCCCTAACTGTTCTTTCATCGCGTAAAGTTTCTTTCCATGAACGAAACCTCCGTCATCATCGTGGGCACCGGCCTCGCCGGCATGGTCGCCGGCTACGAGGCCCTCAAAGGTGGCAAGCACGTCATCTTCCTTGAACAAGAAAACCGCAATAACCTCGGCGGGCAGGCTTTTTGGTCACTCGGCGGGCTGTTCTATGTCAATTCTCCCGAACAATCCATGATGCGGGTCAAGGACTCCGAAGAGTTGGCGTGGCGGGACTGGACCAACTCAGCCGATTATGACCCAGTGACCGAGGAGGACCGTCACGACTATTGGGGTGAGAAATGGGGCCGCGAATACGTGCGCTTCGCCGCCAATGAAAAGCGCGGCTACCTCAAGTCATTGGGCCTCAACGTCCTCCCCACCATCGGCTGGGCCGAGCGCGGTTCCGGGGATGCCTCCGGCCACGGCAACTCCGTGCCGCGCTTCCACCTCACCTGGGGCACGGGCCCAGAGGTCGTGCGCGTTTTCCGCGAACCACTCCTTAAGGCAGAAGAGAAGGGCCAAGTCGAATTCCACTTCCGCCACCGGGTGGACGAGCTCGTCGTCGACAACGACGACACTGGTAGCCCCCGCGTCGTCGGCGTGCGCGGCAGCGTCCTCTCCCCCACCAGCCAGGCGCGTGGTGAGGCGAGCCCGAGGGACGTCGTCAAGCACTTTGAGCTCCGCGGCTCCGCCGTGGTCATCGCCACCGGCGGCATCGGCGGCAACCTGGAGAAGGTGCGCAAGATGTGGCCCACTGAGCGTTGGGGCGAATGCCCGAAGGAACTGGTCACGGGTGTTCCCGCGCATGTCGACGGCCGCGGCATCGACATCGCCCAACAGGCCGGTGCCTCCGTGGTCAACACCGACCGCATGTGGGCCTACACCGAGGGCATGACCAACTGGAACTCCATCTGGCCCGGCCACGGCATCCGCATCATCCCTGGGCCCTCGGCGCTGTGGCTCGACGCCGAAGGCAACCGCCTGCCCACCAACCTCTTCCCCGGCACCGACAACCTGGCCGCGCTCGCCTACATTGGCCAGACCGGGCACGGTTACTCCTGGTTCGTGCTCAACAAGGCCATCGTGGACAAGGAGTTCATCTTCTCCGGCTCGGAGCAGAACCCGGATCTGACAGATAAGGAATTCAAGAAGCTCGCCGGCAAGCTGGGCCCCGGCACTCACGTGGCCGTCAAGGCCTTCATGGACAACGGTATCGACTGGGTCGTGGAAGACAACCTGGAGGATCTCGTCGCCGGAATGAACGAAATCTCTCCGGAGGGCTCCCCCACCATTGATGTGGCCCAACTTCGAAAAGTCCTGGAAGACCGCGATTCTCAGCTGAACAACCCTTTCAGCAAGGATGCCCAAGTCAACTACCTGCGCGTCGCCCGCGGCTTCTTAGGCGACAAACTCATCCGCGTGGCTCCCCCGCACCGCATCCTCGATGAATCCAAGGGCCCACTCATCGCAGTGCGCCTGAAGTTCCTGACCCGCAAGACGCTCGGTGGCCTGGAGACCAACCTCGATGGCCAGTGCCTCAATCCCGATGGCACGGTACTCCCCGGCCTTTACGCCTGCGGTGAGGCCTCCGGTTTCGGCGGTGGCGGCATGCACGGCAAGAATGCGCTGGAGGGCACCTTCCTCGGCGGATGCATCCACTCTGGCAAGCGTGTGGGCGAAGCGTTGGCGCGCGGCTAGCACGGTTTTCTAATACTGTCGGTCACTATGAACCTCGCTAGGAACGTCCGCATCGACGTGGAGAATCCCTTCTTCACCACGTCCCGCTTCGTCGCCGCCCCCGCGGAACTCACCGTGGGCGAGATGATGATCATCGTCCACGCCGCACTGGGCCTCGAGCCCTCGCATCCGGGAATCCTCGTGGGTGAGGAAGGCACGCCAATCGACGTCCTCAGCATCATTGACCAAGACTTTTTCGAGACTTTCCGGGAGGTAGCGCACTACCACCCCTCGGACGGCGCCTGGAATATCAGCATCAGCGTGGCCGATAGCTCGCGCGTCGTCATGGGCCTTCCCGCGCTTATCGCGGGTGAGGGCCCCGATCTGATGAGTGAGCTGGGCAGCGCCGAGGCGATGTTCAAGGTGGTCCTCGACGTCCAGGCCACCATGGCCTACATGGCCGTGCCCACGGAGAGCATGGAGCGCATCTTCGCGCTCTTCCCCAACTACACACTGGACCAAATCCACCAGCGCCTCACCACGTTCTTCCCGCCAGCAGTGGCACAGCGCCTGGCCACCATGGGCACGGAGGCCGCCAACCTCGAGGGCGGCACCAAGCCCGCGCTGCCTGGGGATCTCCCGCTCGATCCCTTCCGCTCCACACCCTTCGAGGACATCCCCGTGCCGTCCCCGGAGCTGCTGAAACAATGGCGCGCGGACATCCACGAGGCCTACCCGGAGCTGCGTCCCGACTATGAGCTGCCGGCGCTTGACGACGCCACCGCCCTCCACGTAGGCCAGCGCATACGCGAATACCTCGAGGTCATCGAGGAATTTCCACGCCTGACCGGGGCCGGCTACCTCAAGCAGGCGGCCGTCGCGCGCCTCAAGGAGGGACTGAATAGCCCCAATGATTTTGATGAGGTCAAGCGCGAGGACTACCACCAGCCGTTGCTGAACCTGCGGGGTTTCTTGACGGACTTGGATTGGATCAAGACCACGACGACGGATATCAAGCTCACCAAGTATGGCCGCAAGGCCATGAGCGATCCGCTCTGGGCAACGCAGGTCGTCCTGAACAACATTCCTTATGCCTACGCCGAACCGGAGGGCATTCCTCAACTGTCCTTCGAACTAGTCCATTTATTCCGCGGCGAGTGGGAGTTCAACCCGGAATACGACTACACGCACGCCATCACCCGCGACCTGCTCTTCACGCTGGGCGTCCTTGAGGATGATTCCACGTTTCCCATGATCACCGATGGGTGCGAGGGCTTCCTCGGCGCGATCATCACCAAGGTGCGCGAAGAGCTGAACCAAGAGCTGGATTAGCTCTGGCCCAGCCCCAGCCCCGAGATCGGGGCCGCGTTGGTTTTACTTCACCACCAGGTTGACCATACGGCCCGGGACGTAGATCTCCTTGACCACGTTCTTACCGGCGGTCAGCTCGGCGATGCGCTCATCGCTCTTTGCCACGCCCACGACGGTGGCTTGGTCGGCATCGGCGGGCACCATGACGCGGGCCTTGACCTTGCCGTTGATCTGAACCGGAACCTCAATCTCATCGTCGACGAGGTACTTCTCATCGAACTCCGGGAAAGACTCGTAAGTAATGGTCTCCTCGTGACCGAAGCGCTTCCACAGCTCCTCCGCAATGTGCGGGGCAACAGGGGATACCAGCTGGGCCAAGGGCTCCACAGCGGCGCGCGGAGCGCCCTTCGGGTAGGCCTTGGTCAGGTAGTTCACGTACTCGATGAGCTTGGCCACCACGGTGTTCAGGCGAAGGTTCTCGTAGTCATCACGCACACCGGCGATGGTGCGGTTGAGGTGCTTCAGGTCATCCTCGGAGAGCTCTGCGTCCGTCGTGCACAGCTCGCCAGAGTTCTCGTCGACGGCTAGGCGCCACAGGCGCTGCAAAAAGCGCTGCGCACCGACGACGTCCTTGGTTGCCCACGGGCGGGAGGTATCCAGCGGGCCCATCGACATCTCGTAGACACGCAGGGTATCGGCACCATAGTCGCGGCAAATCTCATCCGGGGCCACGGAGTTCTTCAGGGACTTGCCCATCTTGCCGTACTCCTGGTTGACCTTTTCATCCCCGTAGTAGAACGCGCCATCGCGTTCTACTACCTCAGCGGCAGGCACGTAAACACCGCGGGAATCGGTGTAGGCATAAGCCTGGATGTAGCCCTGGTTGTACAGGCGACGGTAAGGCTCCTTCGAGGTCACGTAGCCCAGATCGAAGAGAACCTTATGCCAGAAGCGGGCGTAGAGCAGGTGCAGCACGGCGTGCTCCACACCGCCGACGTAGAGGTCAACGCCACCCGGATCGTTCGGGCCGTGCTCCTCTGGACGAGGGCCCGTCCAATAACGCTCGTTCTCGAGGTCGCAGAAGATCTCATCATTCGTCGGATCGATGTAGCGCAGCTGGTACCAGGAAGAACCTGCCCACTGCGGCATGACGTTGGTGTCGCGGTAGTAGGTCTTCGGGCCATCGCCTAGGTCGAGCTCCACCTCAACCCACTCGCGGGCCTTGGCCAGCGGCGGCTGCGGGGAGGAATCGGCATCATCTGGGTCGAATGACACCGGCTTGTAGTCTTCCACCTCAGGCAGCTCGATGGGCAGCATCGACTCCGGCAGCGGGTAGGCCTGGCCGGCCTCGTCGTAGACGATGGGGAAGGGCTCGCCCCAGTAGCGCTGGCGGGCAAACAGCCAGTCACGCAGCTTGTACTGGATCTTCTCGCGGCCTACTCCTTGTTCCTCCAGCCACGGGATGACGGCGGCGATGGCCTCATCCTTGGACATGCCGTTGATGTCCAGGGAATCGTTAGCGGAGTTTACGGCCTTGCCGGACTCGGTATACGCCTCCTTGGTGATGTCGCCGCCAGCGACGACCTCCGTAATGGGCAGGCCAAAGACGGTGGCGAACTCGTAGTCACGGGTATCGTGCGCCGGGACCGCCATGATGGCGCCGGTGCCGTAGCCGGTCAGGACGTAGTCCGCGATGAAGATCGGGACCTTCTTGCCGTTGACCGGGTTAGTGGCATAAGTGCCCAGGAAGACACCGGTCTTTTCCTTGTTCTCCTGGCGCTCCAGGTCGGACTTCGCGGCGATGGAAGCGCGGTAGGCCTCCACGGCCTCCTTCGGATCATCGTGGCCAAAGGTCCAGCGCTCGTCGACGTCATCCTCGTAGGGGATGGGGGAGAGGAGGGCGTCGACAAGCTCGTGCTCCGGGGCCAGCACCACATACTCCGCGCCGAAGAGGGTATCCGGGCGGGTGGTGAAGACGTCGATGTTGTAGCCCTCAGCGTGGAAGGTGACCTCCGCGCCGCGGGAGCGGCCAATCCAGTTGCGCTGCATGGACTTGACCTTCTCCGGCCAATCCAGAAGCTCCAGGTCATCGAGCAGGCGATCGGAGTAGGCGGTAATGCGCATCATCCACTGGCGCAGGTTCTTGCGGAAGACCGGGAAGTTACCGCGCTCGGACTTGCCCTCCGCGGTGACCTCCTCATTAGCCAGCACCGTGCCCAGGCCCGGGCACCAGTTCACGGTGGAGTTGGATAGGTACACTAGACGGAATTCGTCGAGCGCGTGGCGCTGCTCTTCCTTGCTGAGATCCGCGTAGTAGCGGCCGTCCTTGGTGGTGCGCTTGCCCACCTCAAGCTCCTTGATGAGCTCAGAGATCGGGCGCGCCTTCTGCTGCTCCTCATCAAACCAGGAGTTATAAATCTGCAGGAAGATCCACTGCGTCCACTTGAAGAAGGAAGGGTCGGTGGACTCCACGGAGCGGCGCGGATCGTGGCCCAAGCCCAGAATGCCCAGCTGGCGGCGCATATTCTTGATATTCGCCTCCGTCGTGGTGCGCGGGTGCGTACCCGTCTGGATGGCGTACTGCTCCGCCGGCAGGCCGAAGGCGTCATAGCCCAACGTGTGCAGGACGTTCTTGCCCAGCATGCGTTGATAACGCGCATAGGTATCCGTAGCGATATAGCCCAGCGGGTGGCCCACATGCAGGCCTGCGCCCGAAGGGTAGGGGAACATGTCCTGGATGTTCAGCTTCTCCGCGGGAAGCTCCTTGCCCTCCTCCGCGAGCGGACCGACTGGGTTCGGCGCGTTGAACGTGCCGTTGTCCTTCCAGTACTGCTGCCAGGCCTTTTCAATCTGCGCGGCGAGCTCCGGCGTGTAGCGGTGGGTGGTGTTATCGCTCGGGTTAGTCATGCTTTGACAGTGTAGTCACCGCACGGACATCACCCCAGTTAGACCCAGCTAGACCGCGTCCTTTTCCGTAAAGCGGCGGCGCTTAGTTGGCCTGTGCCGTTGCTTCAATCCGTTCAAGGCGCTTGCGCAAATCCACGATGACGTCGGTCTTGTTGTGGAAGATATCGACGACAGAGCCCTCTTCATCAAAGGGCGGCTGGAAAATTTCCTCGTAGGCCACGCCACCGTTGTGAACCAGCACGTCCACCAGTATCTTGACGAAACGAATTTGGGCGGCGCTGAACGAAGTGTTGCTGAGAAGGTCTGCAAATTGTTCCCGGACTGCCGCCTCATCAAGACCTACCAAGCGGCGGATGAAGGCAGGAATACTGTCTCCACCCATGCGTTCCCGCAGCTTGTCAATGCTTTCTTCGAAGCCAGCACTTCCCCCGCCAGCCTGAGCCACCATGGCTTCCAACGCGGCAACATCCTCTGCGTTAAGCGCCCGTGCACTGCGCAACTTGATCATCGCAAGGTCGTTGCCGTGTTCCTGCAGCACATCACGCAGCTGTTGTTCGGCCTGAGAGGGGTAAGAGCCTGTTCCGGGCAGCCGCCCAGGCATCTCATCATCGATCGTGAGTTCACCCATCTCATCTTGGATGTCGAGGGTCACGGCGTTGCGCTTTCCCTTGGGCACGAACTGGATGAGCGAACGCATGCCGATGCGGATGGTCTCGAGGTCCTCGACCGTAACGTTCTTCCACCACTCCGGATCCAGCGCGCGCTCGAGGAAGGACCGCCGCTCGGCCACCATGGGGATTGTGGAGCTCACGGCCATGAGATCATTCGCCATACCCTCCACGCGTTGGCGCAGTGCCGCAAACTCGGGGCTGTGGTCGAGCAACCCCACTTGGAGCTTCAGAATCACCAAATCAAAGCGCTTAGCTGTCTCTGGTTCTTTCATTGTGTTCAGCGGCAGGTGTGCGAGATGGCGGCGCAGCTGCTCAGCCTTTTCCTCATTCACGTCGTCCCAGGCGGAGCGCTCGCGGTAGCGCATCAGGGTTTCTTTGTCGCCGGGCCGGACCATGATGTGGCCTAGCGGCACAGACGCCGTTGAGGCGTGGAGGGAGTCGGCAAGCTCGGCGCGCAGGTCTGGGGCATCGGAGTGCTTGTCCAGCTGCGCGAGCAGTCCCACGCGGGCATCAAAAAGCTTTTCCGACAGCGATCGTGGGCGGCCCGTGGCCGAATCACGGGCTTCACCCTTGTAGAACTCATCCACGTTGCCGCAGAAGTCAAAGATGAGGAAGTGGGTCTTATCCATCCCTGGTCCGAAGAGGTCCGGGCGCAATCGCGTCCCTCGGCCCACCATCTGCCAGAACTTGGTGGGGGAGTAGATGGGTTTGAAGAAGACGAGGTTAACCACCTCGGGTACGTCGACGCCAGTGTCCAGCATGTCCACGGAAATCGCGATGTTGACGTCCCCGTCCGGATTTGCAAACTCGTCTAAGGCCGACTGCGCATACTTTGTGTGCGTGGTGATCACGGAAGCACCAGTGCGCGAATACTCCGGGAACGTCGCGTCAAAGACTTCCTTAATAAGCTCCGCGTGGCGTTGGGTCCGGGCGAAGATGATGGTCTTTCCCAATTGGTCGCCGCCCACGCGAATCCCGTTCTCCACCACGGTTTTCAGCACCTTGCGTATGGTGTCCTTGTTGAACAGGTAGCGGTTGATCTCCGCCGAGGAAATCTGCCCGGGCGGATCTAGGCGCCCACCGTCCTCGTCGGTACCCCAATCGGACGTGTCCCACGCCAGCTGTTCCTCGGGGGAGAGCTCGTCATAGGACATACCACGACGCAGGAAGAGTGAGTCCTGACGAGCCGTCTTGAAGGGAACGAGGTTTCCGTCTGCCACGGCTTCATCGAGGCCGTACTCGAAGGACGGGGTTTTATCTTCCATCTCAAAGAGCGCATATGTGTCATGGTCGATCTCGCTCTTCGGCGTCGCCGTCAGCCCCACCACGTAAGCATCGAAGTACTCCAAGATACGCTTGAAGCGGTTGTAAACGGAGCGGTGGGCCTCATCCACGATGATGAGGTCAAAGTCGAACGGCCCAAACTTGGCCGGCTTGTCTCCGTCATCCCCAATCAGGTTCATCATGGTGTTGTAGGTAGTGACGTACACATCACCTACCTGCTCAGGATTCTTGATGAGGTTCACGGGCGTGGACTCCGCGTACATGCTCACAAAGGCCTTGTGTGCCTGGTTGACCAAGGCAGTGCGGTCCGCCAGGAACAGCACCTTGCCCACCCAGCCGGCCTGACGCAACAGCTTGGCGGTGGCCACGGCCACACGCGTCTTACCAGTTCCCGTCGCCATAACCAGCAATGCTTGGCGACGCCTCCGCCTCTCCAACGTCTCCGTCACCGCACGGATGGCCTCGAGCTGGTACGTGCGGGCGCCGCCGCCAGCAATCTCCGTATCAACCGCCGTCTCACTCAACAGAACGCGCGTGCTGCGCCGCCCGATCATGCGGCGAAATTGCTGCGGGGTGGGGAAACCTTCGACCTCACGCGCTGGGTAACCCACACCGGAACCGGGAAGGTTAGCAGCATCATCGATCAGGTCAATGTGATAGCCGTTGGTACACAACATGACCGGCCGTGTGCCGTATTCGCGCTCGATGCAGTCCGCGTACAGCTTCACCTGTTGGGAGCCCACGCTCATAGACTCCATCGATTTCTTCGCTTCGATAACGGCCAGCGGTGTGCGGTCATCATCCCACAAGACATAATCTGCGAATCCAACACCGGAGGGATTGGGCATACCGTGTAACTCGAGCTCTCGGGTGATTGAATCATCACTAAACCCTGCTGCTTCGAGCATCGGGTCAATGAGCTGTCGGCGGGTCTCGGCCTCGCTGATCGCCAAAGGCGCAGCCGACGGTGCTGCCACCCCAGCGCGCTCTGCCGCGGCTGCTTGCTGCTCAGCCAACTGCTCCTGAAGGGCCTCAATCTTGGCTGCAAGCTCCTCTTCGACCTGCCGTGCAGCTTCGCGCTCCGCTTCGGCTTGCTCCTGGGCATCAGCGATCTCCGCCTTCGCCTTAATCTCCGTGCTCCGCCGCTTGAGCTCGAACTGGGCGGCCTCACGAAGGCGCTTCTCCTCCGCTTCACGCGCGGCTTCCTTGGCCTCATCGAGCAGCAGCCGGTTCTTCTTTAGCTCCTCATCCTGCTGCGCTAGCTTCTTGAGGTACGCGGCGGTCTGCGCTTGGGAGCGCCCAGCAACGTGAATGCCTGAAGAGTCAGCTGTGGCTTGGCCCAGCAGGTTAGTATCAAAAGCCGCCTGCGGACCCGGTGCGGCCTGAGGGTTGGCCGAGTGGTACCGCACCGCCCAGGCCATGAGGTCATAGAGGTGCGCCGCCGCCTTCCGCGCCCTCTGCGGGGAGGTCGGCGCTTGCTTGCCTTCCATGTCGTCGGCGTGTGCGGCGTCGTTGCCGCTCTTGCGCAAGAGAGTCATCTTGCGCAACATGGTCTGGTTATCCACGCAGTCAGTGAAGGCGCGGTCTCGGGTCATCTCCGCCAAGCTGCGGTACTGAGTGTCACCCAAATTTCGGAGCACCCAGATGTGGCTGACCACTCGCTCCAGCACCTTGCGCGCATAGAAACAGGAAATCACGGGGTCCGCATCGACGAACCGCTCTACCTTCAGGCATTCCTCATACGCCGTGGGCCAGACGTAACGCACAAAGCTGAAGTTGCTGCGTGCAGGCCCACCTGGCACACCGTTGCGCCCAGAAGTCGGGGGAGTAGTGGTCACCATAGAGTTCTCCAGGGACAAGTTTTCACATCACCAGGGACGTGGTGTCATATCGAATACAGCTTGATTCCAGTAATTCTAAGTCACCGCCCTATACCTAGCTACCAGAATTACTCCGTTCCCGGGTCAATCTCTTCAGCCTCTCTCTTCCCTGACCTGTCGCCGTCCTCCCTGGTTAATCACTGCATTCGCCCCTTGTCCTTGCCTAAATACGCCACTAAAATCACCGTTGTCCTGCAGTTCTACAGTTGGCTGTTCCAAGGTCCACCAATCAAAACAAGGACACCAATAAAGAAGGACAAAACACCCGTCCACCGGATGTTCAGACAAGGCAGCTAAAACGATGACCAGTATTTCTTTGCGCGAACTCACCCAGCGTTCTGAGCACATAGTGCGTGCAGTGGCCGCTACGGGTCACAACGTGATCATCACTGACCGCGATCAAGCCATCGTTCGAATTGTCCCCATCTCATCCCCAGATAGCCCCGTGAAGCAGTTAGTGGCTGCCGGAATTTTGAGCCACGCTCCAGAGCCTTATTCACAGCCAGCCGCCACAGCCCCGCAGCCAAGGCACACAGACAATCTGCGTCCTGGAACCGACATTATTTCGCTACTGGACCGTGACGACCGCTTGTGATGGCTTAAGCGGACAGCTCGTTGCATGACCCCATCCAGATGCGCTGACAGACTATCCACGCCGAGCCTTCTGCGCCGCTTCCTTGCGGACGTTCTTAAAGATCTGCGTAATGTCAAGAGCGCCGTCAGTGTTATCTAGAGTATCTACGTCATAGGCACCAGCACGCTGGGCCTCGGACGCCAGCTCTCGCAGTGCTTTGCGGCGTTCACTCCGCAACCCATCTCGATACCGCAATAGGTCAACGAGCCGCACTCTCCTATGTCTTCCTCCGGTAGTGCGCTCAAATGCTATCGATCCATCCTCAAGCTTCTTCACCAGAGTCGGCCTACTAATGCCCAGAAAATCTGCCGCTTGCTGCGTTGTAAGCAACTGGTCTACGGGCGCAACAGTCACGGCCTTTCCTTGCTGCATCGCGTGAACTGCGTCTAACAACACGCTCAATGCCTCCTCGGGCAGATCTACCGCCTGCCCGTCGGGCCCCACTAGCGCAGTAGGTCCCGACTGCTGCTCTAAGAACCTGCTCACGTCAAGCATGGCTTTCAGGTCCTGCGGCGGAAGCGTCGTGTGGGGGCGGTGATTCCGTGCCTCATCCATAAGGCCATCATAGGGCAATTCGAAAAATTCGAAAGGGCGAACGCAGCTCCTCGTGCCCGATGAATGCCTACTCAATTTCATGCTGCGGCATGCATCGTTTCTTCAAGGCAGCAGGCCAACAAACAAGCAGATCCATAAAAATAATTTTGATTACTAATAACCAAGACTTCAGACACAATCTTGAGCTATAACTACAAGGTCACTATTTCTCTTCTCTGAAAGTTGAACTCTCCCATGACATACTCTCGGCTCGGACTTGGAGTCTCCATCGCCGTTTCGCTCTCCTTGGTTTCTGTCCCTTCCGCTACTGCTCTCGATGCTCAGTTGGACACTCGCAACGGCAAAGAGATTTGCGTGGTCTCCCTCGACTCCGCGGAAAAGGAAATCTCTAAGAAGTACTTCGCTGCGAAACTCGAGGAACAAACCAAACTGCAGAACCGCATGCGCCAGGACTTCCCACAGTATGCGGACAGCTTTGCCCGCCTAGACTCCGCCCCTCAGACCCACAACATGCTAAGTTTCTGGTCTCTCAGCCGCTTTGCGCTCCCCACTGAGGCTGAGCTTGTGGCTCAGGGCTACGACCGCTTGGACGCTTCCTACCTCGTATTCACCAATTCTGACACTGAGGCCGAATACAAGGAGTGGGCGGCCAACGGATATCCCTTCAATTGGGAAGTGGCGCGCAATTGGACTCCCAGCGAACTCGCTGAGTATCCCTACGGCGATCTCCCCGTAGTGAACTCACAGAACGGTGAAGTCGAGGATTCTGCCATGGATCTTCGGGCACAGGTGCCCTCGTACTCCACAGGTCTACAGGCTGGTTTCCCCACTACTTCTCAAAAGCTGACCAACCTCATGAAGCCAGGGGAGCTTCGTCTGCAACCTCTCGAGGATGAATTCGAAGCCGTAGCAGGCCTCGAAGTCATGGGCTTTACCTTGCCCTTCAGCTCCACTGTCACCCTTGCTGGTGCTTGCGAAAACGCCTACCTCGCGAAGGAACAGTCCGAAGCTGAGGCCTCTACTACGCCGCCGACCTCTGAACCAGTTCCGTCCACTAGCACAACCACGGCACCGACCACTTCCGTTGTGCCTCCTTCTTCGACGAAACCAACCACAACCCGTCCGGCTAAGACCACCCCGGCAGCTACTCCTACCGCACCCGCGAAGCCGACCACGGCAAAGCCAACTACAACCAAGCCCAAGCCGACCACGACCAAGTCCACCTCTGCGCCTACATCCACCGCGCCCGCAAAGCCGACCACAACCACTCCAGCACCGAAGCCCAACAAGAGCAATGACAGCGGTTCCTCCACTGGCGGAATCATCGCCATCGTCTTGGCAATTCTTGCCGCCGCAGGTATTGGTGTTGTGGCCTTCCTGCCGCAACTAGGGTTCAAGCTCCCTTTCTAGAGATTGGCTTCTTAGGTCATCGCCATTAACTCTTTTAAGACAAAAGGGCGGAAATAGTTTCCCTGACCCGACTAATGACAGGCGCCCAGCTCCATTTCGTTGAGCTGGGCGCCTGTCATTTTTCAACGCTGCGAAAGGCTGCACTCGCTCCCGCAAACGCAAGAATCCGCCCCTACCTACTCGAAATAGTCCTCATCCACCTCGACCAGGGCCACGGTCCTCTTGACCTGCACGCCCACGCCGTAACGAATCATCAGTTTCGCCAACCTGTCCCCGTCGATTAAAACGACGCGTGACGACACCGCATCCGCATACTCCTGCGCCTTATCCGAAAACGTCGCTGTAGTCAGAAACACCCCTCGATCCGCCTGCGCCCCCTGCAGCGCACCCACAAATCCCTGAATAGCCGGTCGGCCGATGCTCTTATCCAACGCATACCGCTTAGCCTGCACGTAAATGCGGGACAGCCCCAGCGCATCCTGATCAATAATCCCGTCAATTCCACCATCGTTGGATAACTGCGTGCGTGTAGCCTTGCCCTGCGTACCGCCATATCCCATGGCCATGAGCAAGTCCAGCACTGCCTGTTCAAAGAACGCCGGCTCATTGTCGTGCAACCGAGTCAGCAGCTCACCAGCCACGAATTCGTTGTTACGAGACACACCTGTTTCCACCTGCTCTACCGGGTCGAGCTCGCTCTCGGCCTCTGGAAGTACGCTTTGCTTATCAGCGCTTACCTCGTCCCCAGGCTTACGCCGAGGATTCCGGCCTCTCCACGTTAGTGCCGCTTCCGTGCCTGCAATCTCTCCCAACAGCTGCTTTTCCGTTAACCCGGACGGGTAGCGCGCCAAGAGATCACGGCCAAAGTCTGTTATTTGAAACCGCGCCCGAGCCGGTGAAGTAATAGCATTCGCTTTCTTAAGGAATGTCAACGCCCACCCAACACGGTTATCAAAGCGCGACTGCCCCGACGCAATGGTCTCAAGGCGCTCTTCATCAGTAATGCCCGCATAAGTCGCAGTTATCTCGATGAGCTCCCTACGCCGGATCTCAGCTCCATTCGCATTAAGAGCTTCCAGCACCGGGCCCATGTAGGCTTCCCATCTTTCGATAGCCATTAGAGCTCTCCTTGAAATGCGCGGATGGATAGGGATTCTTGTAGTTCTTGCAGAAGTTTCCTCTGACGTTTCATCTGAGATTCAACGTCTTCGATTCGCGAAGTTGATGATGCGAACTCTTGTTGCTCGTCCAATGATGCTTTAGGAATTGGCAACCTCTTCAACTCATTGGCGTTGATATTCGCCATTCCCACAATTGCTTTTGCGGTGTTTCGCAGAATCTTCTTACCAAGAACCGAATTGAGGTACCCGGAGATATACTCAGGAACTGCTTTATCGTTTACTCGACATCTGATTAGATAGCCTGCATACGTATACTCCTCCGGCAACGCTGGGACGACAGCGGTTTTCCCCACCAAGTCCTTACTATTCGTCCTGTTGAAGAGTAAATCACCGGCCTTCAGCGAGTATTTCTCTCGATCCTTGATGTCGAGCTCAACGTATTTTAAATCTGAAAGTTCAATTTCGCCGTTGTAAGAGACATTCCCCATTCGCAGTACCGGAATGCCGACATTCTCGTTCGCCTTGTCGCTAGTTCCATACTGAGTGGATTCGAGGTACTCACCAATTGCTGTTGATTCCCGCTCCATTCTTAAGAACAAATCCGTGAACAATTCTTGCTTAAGCTGAAGCAAATCCCCCAAAGACTGTTTAACCCTAGCCAGTGCATCATCAACCTCATCCAACATCGCCGCAATACGGCGCTGCTCGTCGAGAGGAGGGAGAGGGATAAGAATGTCCGCAGCTCTTGACTTGGAGAGCTCCTTGAATGTCGCACCTGTACCCAGCGACTGAAGGGCATCTTTCTGTGAAAGCAAATAGTGGGCTAGGTAGCGTGAATCTACTTCGGAGGAAGGAATGAAGCTCTTGCAGCCCTGATTCGTAGCCATGGGCACTTGTGCGATTGCTACATATCCAATTGGTGCGCGGCTCGAAAGCACTACACTACCTGCAGGAAGAAGCACGGCAGAGCTTTTGTCAACACCTCTTTGAGTAATAGCTCGTTCCCCAGAAGATATTTCGAGTCCCTTGAGCTTGCTTAGATCGGCAGGAGTCACCCACGGGATCTCGCCGCCCCAATACTCCTCAACACTCGTCTTCGGCGTACCGCCTGAAACGACCTCACACACATCCCCCAACCGCACCATCGGCCAATCATGCTTTGCAGTACTTGCCATGCTATTTCCCCTCGCTGAGCATGGCCTTAAGGTTGGCAAGGCCTTGGGAGATGTCGCGGTCGAGTTCTTCGATTTCGGCGATGATGTCCATGGGGTCGCGGGTTTCTTGTGCTTCGAGGACGATCTCCTTGTAGCGGTTCATGGAGAGGTCGTAGTCGGCTTGGGCGATCTCCTCCTTGGGCACGGTGAAGGAGTAGTCGGTGCGAGCGCGCTCACGCTCATCGGTGGTGCGGGAATGCCAGCGAGCCACCACGTCCGGAAGGTTGTTGAGCTTCAGCTGCTCGTCGGTGAGGGTGACGGGAGTGGGGACGTCGGCAAGCGCGGGATCACTTAAGTCCTGGATGTGGGAGGCAGGGGAGGGGCCGAGCAATGGGGCGTCGAGAAGCGGAGTGCGCTTGTCATCCAGGGAGTAGCCATCCGCCGTGACGTCATAGAACCACACCTCGTCGGTGCCGCCGGAATCCGTCCGGGTGAAGCATAGGACTGCGGTGGACACACCCGAGTAGGGCTTGAATACGCCGGAAGGAAGCTTGATGACAGCATCCAAGCGCTGATCCTCAACCAAGGTTTTGCGAAGAGCCTTGTGCGCCTTGGTGGAGCCGAAGAGGACACCTTCAGGGACAATCACTGCGGCACGGCCGCCCGGCTTGAGCAACTGCAGGAAGCGGTGAACAAAGAGGATCTCCGTCTTCTTGGCCGCGGTCACGGACTTGAGTTTGGGATCGATGGAGTCCTTATCCAGGCTGCCCGCGAAAGGCGGGTTGGCCAACACGAGGTCGAAGGCCTCATCAAACGTTGTGGGTAGCTTCTGCAAGGAATCGTGGTGCGAGATGTTGGGCTCTTCAAAACCGTGCATAAACATGTTCATCGCAGCAATGCGGACCATGGTTTTGTCAAAGTCAAAACCCGTCAGGCCCTTCTTGATGAACTTAGAGCGCGTGTCCTTGTTGTAGAGGTCTTCGCGGTGATGCTGAGCAACCCAATCGTTGGCGGCCACCAGGAAGCCCGCGGTGCCACAAGCCGGGTCGATGATCCGCTGCGTTGGCGTCGGCTCCATGAGTGCGACGAGGAGCTCAATGATGTGGCTGGGTGTACGGAACTGACCATTCGTGCCCGAGGTGGACAGCTTGTCCAGCATGTACTCATACAAGTCGCCCTTCATGTCTTTGTTCGGAAAGCGCAACTGGTCAATGAGCTCCATGACTCGCGAGAGCGTGGCCTCAGATTCAATCTCGAAGGAGGCGTTAGCCATGTGTCCCTGGAAGCCTGTGCCGCCCATCTCCTTGAGGAAGGGGAAGACCTTGGTGATGATGGTGGCCTTGCGGCGGGCGATATCACGGTCCTCGATGAGATTGCGCCACCGCAGATCCTGTTGGCTGGCATCAAAGATGTCTTCCGTCGCGGTGGGATCTCCTAACGCCCGGCGCTTATCAATCTGGACCTGACGCTCGTCCAAATCCTTGATAAAGAGCAGGTAGGTGAACTGCTCAATGACGGAAACGGGGTTAGAAATGCCGCCGGACCAGAAGGTGTCCCAGATGCGGTCGACGTTGTTTTTGAGCGCGCCGGTAATCATGTAACTCAGGGTAGCTGTCGTGCGGAGCCATGCCGGCTATTAGCTCGCGGTAGGGGAGTACCTCCGAATCTCCCCCACGCAGGTTTTTACACTAAACCTTCTTCACCACAGCAGGCTTGAGCTTCATCGCGCCAAAACCATCAATCCGGCAATCAATATTGTGGTCTTCCTGGCCCGTTCCAGCATCGAAGTTGAGGCGGATGCCGCGCACCTTGGTGCCGGCCTTGAGCGGCTGCTGAGCGCCCTTGACCTTAAGGGTCTTGGTAACGGTGACCGTGTCGCCGTCGGCAAGCGCATTGCCCACGGAGTCGACGATGGTCGGTTCGCTTCCTTCCGCGGACGAGGCTTCGGCAGCGTCGGCGGAGAACTCATGCGCGCACTCAGGGCAGACGATGAGCGGCGGCATTTCGTAGGTGTACTCAGAGGAGCATTCGGGGCAGGGCGGCAGAGTTGCGGCCGAAGTATCAGACATAGGGGAGAGTTTAGCCTGCGTAGCACGAAAAGATGATTCTTCTCTCATTCCATTGATGGATACCCGGGTGGGGTATAGGCTTGAGTAAACACAATCGGACCCATTCGGAAGACTTATGAAACGCCTCATTTCTCTTGCGGCTGTGTGCGCCGCAGCCATCGCCCTGTCCGCCTGCTCCACGGAGAGCCCCGTCCCGAGCGAAGCCTCGAAGAGCGCCGCTTCCAGCACCGACATCGAACAGGTGCCTGCCGAGGAGATCCTCGCCGAGTTCGATCTCGAAGGGTTGGATGGCCCGGAGATCATCGACAAACTGGACCACATGCCCAAGGAGGAGCGCAATAGCGATCTTCACGCTTCCGTGCGCCCGAACGAGCTAATCCTCGCTACTGAACAGGGTCAGGCCTCCCTGCCGCTGCCGGAGGACAAGTTCTACGTCTCCATCGCGCCGTACATGACCCAGACCCATGACTGCTTCAACCACTCCCTGACCACCTGCACTGGTGAGCTCGGCAAGGAAGACATCCACGTCACCATCACCGATGACGCCGGAAACGAGCTGGTCAACGAGGACACGACGACGTTCGACAACGGCTTCATTGGCTACTGGCTGCCGGCCGACAAGAAGGGCACCATCACCATCGAGCAGGACGGCAAGACCGGCGAGGTTCCCCTGGATACCTCTGACGAAGGCGGTACCTGCGTGACCACGCTGCAGATGGCATAATCTGCCCATTCACTCACCACGGTGAATCCCACCTCCTGGGGTTCACCGTTTGTCGTTTTATGGTGTCCACGCAGTGCTTGCCGACGTCAACAGTGTTCTGGGCAAGTCCCCATACGGCCACTCCCTGAAGAATTCTCCGAGCAGGCAATTGACCACAACAAGTCCGCTGGTGTCGTCAACTCTGTTCCTTTTAGCCACGCCACCCCGTCGGCGCCGGCTTCTTGGGCGCAGGCGTTGTGGCTGCCCTGCTCGGCGCCATCGCCGCATTCCTGCAGTCTGTCGGCGTGGTCAAGGCTGACTTCTCCGCTCTGCAGAAGATGTTCCGCTAAGCACTACAGCACTATGCACTAAAGGATGCGCTGAGCATTCAGCCCCCCACGTCGGCCCTCCGCTTCGGAAGCGGAGGGCCGACTGCGCTTACTGGGAGGACTCCTCTAGGCAGTCATACAGGAAGTCCATCAAGGTCGTAGCGTCATCGGATCGGAACAGTTCATCGAGGGCAAGGTTGAATTCCAGCCTTCTCGCATTAGGGGTATTAAGTGCTGCGTAGCCATTGCTCATCAAGAGGCCTGACGCCACAAGCCGTGCGGTTCGCTTGTTTCCATCGAAGTAAAACTGGCTACGCGTGGCAGAGCAGAAATAGGCCAACGCTTGCTCGACTGGGTTTTCAAGCCCTTGGAGGGACACCAGCAAATCGGCATGGGCTTCACCCAATTCATCAGCAGGGTCGAAAGGGATGAACCCGCCATCCATGAGCCGCACTCCACCGCCATCTCCCTCCACGTGCCCTTCACCACGGAAAAGACCAGCGTCCAGGGCCTCGTTCCTTGCAAGCACGGCATGGAGTGCATCACTGATGCCTTTGTCCACCGCGAATTCTTGTTGGCTAACCAGCTCATGGAGCAAGTTGAAAGCCTCCGACAAGTCCAAGATCTGTTGCTGTTCAGCAAGTGCTTTCCCACCCACAGTGACGCCATCGAGCAACGTACGGACTTCTGGGAGGGTAAACGTGTTTCCTTCCAGCGCGGCAGCGTTCCACACCAAGTCAGGAAGTTGCTTGGTTAATCGAAATAACGCACGGTCAGTCCCCAACTCCGAAACATGCGGCCGCTCATGGTGCTCCCAGCTCACTCGGCTCGTTGCCCTTCTCATCACCTATGCCCCTCCGATGTAGTTTTCTGCGCACACATCAATGGCAAGCTGATGCGGTGATACGTAGTGTATTCCGGCTTCATTAGTTGCGCCGGTGAGCTCTTCACCAGCGACAGACACGAGGGTGATTCCTCCGGATACGGGCTCAGAACTGGCACGGATCCGAGTGGGCAATGAAGACACGATGTCTGCTGGATTTGTGCACCAGATCAATGTTGATTGAGGTTCTTCTTCACCTGCGATCTGCCCCGCGACTCGTTGCGCTGCAAAAGCACCCGACATCGCCCAAGTTTGCCCACTCGCATCAACCGCTGAAGCAATCGTTATGGGATTTGACGGTAAGAAGTGGAGAGCCCCGTGGCGACCATATGGGTTGGAGGCCCACGCGGCCCGTTCCATGAGAGCCTGGTAGCTGCCACCGACGGCCGCAGCGTCACCCCACTGCACAAAGCGGTCAATCCAGGCTTTAACGTCTGGTTCTTCGCTGCTGAGCTCCCCCAGGAGAACTCGGGCGGCTGTCGCGGCGGCGGCATCGCTCATGCGGTGCACCTGTACGGAAACCTCGTATCCGAGCACGCGCATTACCTTGTCCAACCCGGCCAAACTCGGTTGAGCTGCCCCACGCAACCACAGATTGAGCGTATTTCGTGACACTCCCGAGCGCCGCGAGATTTCACTAAGGCTCAGCGGGCTTTTCTTGAGGAGTTGTAGTGCGTCCATAGCCCCACTATAGCCATCTGTCCTATCTTTAGGACACCTGTCCTGCACATAGGACAACAAGGCCGTCTACCAGCAACATGGCAACCGCACCCCGCTGTGTCCTATGATGAGGCAAATGAGCGCGGAGATTTATTCACTTCCCACAACACCTGTGGTCACTACTGACATCGTCGAGCAGGGCCCCCGGATTTCACTGCGCCGGGGCAGCAACATCCTCATGCTGGAGCTGCCCGCTACCTACCCAGAGGCAGACCTGACGGATCCGCGGTGGGTGGTCAAGTCTCATTTCATCGACCGCCCGCACTCAGTGCGCGAATTCGCCACCGAAGAGCCGCTGGAAGTCGGCATCCCTGGGCCTTTTACCCGCATCGAAGTCACCCTGCGCGATGGCGACGAGGACCTCATCGAGACCGTCACCTTTACCGGCATCACCGATGAGGCGCCGTTTATCGTCTATGACCGCACCACGCTCATCGCGCCGCAGGGCACGCTGGAGGCCGCTGAGCCCCTCGGCATCTGGGCCGGCTGGGAAGCGGGCCCGCTGCCGGATCAGGTCAGGGTGCCGCAGAGGGAGCCGGTGGACGTCGCCAAGCACGGCGATTTCGAGTGGGACTTTGACGTCGCCATCCTGCCCAACGCCCGGGGCCTCGACAACGAGCCCGTGTTCACCAAGTCGCCGCGCGTGCACCTCATCGCGGAAGGGGAGTGGCGCATCGATCTCACTTACGCGCCTCTCGGCGGCGAGCAGGAGGAGATTTCGGAGCAGACCTTCGACGCGGGCATCGCCGAGCCTTTCCCGGGTGACCTCTACGAAGACCCGTGGGTGGGCCGCTACAAGGTGTCGCTGTGGCACGACGAGGAGCTTGTCGACGTCCGCTTCATCTCTCTCGCCGAGGGCCTCCACATGCGCGCCACCAACGACGGTCCGCGCGGCATGGACTTCCGCATCATCGACGCCCTCGGCGCGCACTCGCGCTTCAGCTACACGCTGGCCTCTCCGCCAAAGAAGCCCATCGCGCTGGAGAAGGGCCTTCGCACCCTCGAGGACACCGAGGTCTCTCGCCGCGAGGTAGTGGCCAGTGAAGCTGGCTATGAGCTGGAATTCGATGTCTGGCCCGAGGCCCTGTTCAGCCGCGTCAAGCGCATCGGCTTGGAGCCCACCGAGCACTCCGATAAGCCGGTGATTTTCGCGGGCCAGCTTGATCAAGATGACATGTTCACCGTCCACTCGCCGCGCCCACTCCCGCTGGCCAAGTTCGTCACCATCGATGGCAGGCAGAAGATCAAGGAGCTGGCCCGCACGTCGAAGACGACGCAAGCGGTCACCAGCCTCGCCGTGCCCAATGCCGCGCTGGCCAACGCCGTGCGCAAGCAGCCAACGGCGGAGCTTTTCCTCATGTGGTCCACGCTGTCCTATGAGGACTACCTGGACTCCCTTCCGGCGGAGGAGCGCGCGGCCCACCAGGCCCGCAGCTTGGAGCGGCGCATCGTGGAGTATGAAGCTTCCGCGTCCACCAGCCTGATTTACGCGGCGCTGGCAACCATCCGCAAGTCTCCCTTCGTCAGCCGCGGCCTCCTCGATGCCGATGCCAACATCGTTATCGAACAGAACGCTGAGGCGCCAGCAGAAGTAGTGGGTTGGGCCTGGCCATTGGCTGAACCAACAGTTGCACCGACCCAGCTCACCGCAACCGAGGACGGCTTCGAACTGCCCGCAGACCTCGCTGAGCAGGGCTCATTGCTTGTCGACGTCCGCGAGCTCCGCGCCGACTCTAACCTCGCCGCCCCCGCTCGCCCCTCCAGCGCCTCCATCGTGGTCACGCCGGAAGGCTCACCGGCCGCTCTGGCTTCGAAGGACTGGACCCCGGAGCAGCTCTGGGGCACCTTCCGCGCACTCCACGTGCTCTCCCAGCGCAGCCCCAACCCGAAACTGCAGGCGATGTTCGACAGCACCATCGACCGCCTGCGCGCCCAACCGGAGGCCGCGCTCCACGCCCTGGCGCGCACCGGCGTTAGCGTGAACCAGCAGGCCCGCTCGCTTGCGCGCACGCGCTTGTTCCACTCTCCGCTGGAGCCCACCGCCGAGTCGAGCGCCGATAACTACCTGGATCTTCTGCTCGATCCTTCCGCCAGCGAGAACGCGGAGCTGAACGCCGTGCGCGAATCCGGCGCCGATGGCCTAACCCGCCCGATGCTGCTGAATGCTGCGACCATTCACAGCCCCACACCGCCCGTCGATGACCTGATGGGGGAGGCCGCCCGCGTCGCCGCTCTGCGCGAGTGCTTTGCCAACAACGGCGCACTCGATGCGCTGGGCACCATCGAGCACCTGCGCAAGGACGCCACCGCACTCGCATCCCTGGTGCAAAACGCGGGCGTTGACATGTCCGTCAGCCATACCCTCATCGCGCTGGGCGCCTTTGCCAGCGGAAACACGGCTGATGAGCTCAATGCCGCTGCGTGGATGCCTTACATCTCCTATGCCTTCGCCCTGGCGTCTCGCGCCGCGGCGAACGACATCATCATGGAAAGCCCCCTTCTCAAGGAGGACATGCCCATGCTTGCCGACGTCCTCCCTCTCGCCCCCCGCCTCTTCTTCTACGACCTCGTGACCGCTGAAGCTCTCTTCCGCGATCGCGACGTGTAAGCGCGTGAGGTGTGCCACAATGAGTGAGCATGAAGGTTATCTCCACGAACGTCGCTGTCCGCCGCCCCGAGCCGCACGGGCGACACGAGTACACGGGCATCGATAAGCAGCCGCGCCCCTTCCTGGACTTGGAGGTCCCCGGGCCCGCCTACGGTGACGGCTCCGGCGTGGTGGGGGATTCCATCGGTGACCACGCCCACCACGGCGGCGCCGAGAAAGCCGTCTACGCCTATGCCCGCGAGGAGCTTGACTACTGGGAGGGCACGCTCAACCGCGTTCTGCGTGACGGCTACTTTGGGGAGAACCTCACCACCGAGGGTATTTCCTGGCCGAATATGCTCATCAACCAGCGCATTCAGGTGGGGGAGTGCGTGCTCGAGGTCTCTATCCCGCGCCAGCCTTGCGCTACCTTCTCCGGCTGGATGGACGAGCCCGGCTGGCTCAAGTCCTTCACAGAGCGCGGCGATTGCGGCTCTTACCTGCGCATCATCGAGCCGGGCCGCATCAATCCCGGCGATGAGATCACCCTCATCAGCCGCCCCGACCATGGCATCACCATGGGCATGGCCTTCGCCGCCAAGATGGGGGACAAGGACCTAGCCCGGCGCGTCGTCGACGCCGGCTGCCTCGCCCCCGTTCACCACGATCAGCTGGTTAAGCGTCTGCAGCCCCGCGGTTAGCTAGCCATTCATAGGTTGTCGCTTGTGAACCGCGCGTGCCATCCATACGCACGAATCGTGCCTTCACCAGTGACTTCAGCGCATATCGGACCTGCGCTCGAGTAAGGTTTGTGGCTGTTTCTATTTCGCCGATAGACAGCGGTTGTGCCGCCGTACGCAGCGCCTCCGCTACGCGCGGGGCGTTAACACCCAGGCGTTCCAAGGTCACTGGTGCATCCACTCGTCGTTCCGGGCCGGTGCCTGATTCCTCCTTGCGTAGTGGCTCCCAGATACGGGCCTCTCCACGAGTGTCCGGCCGCCACATTTTCACCGTAAATTGCACGCCAGAATCTATCAGGTCAGGCTCCGGTAGTCCTTGCTCTCGCGCGGCATCCAGCATGAGCTGCACGCCGCCGCCTTCGCCCTCAATAACAAAAGAGCCATCGTCTGCTTTGAGATATCGGCACAGTCTATAGAGCCGCTGGTTAATCTCCTGGCGCGCCAGATCTCTCGACTTGAGCTGTTCAACCGTCAGATCCCGTAGGCCTCCTGGACTGGAGATAACCATCTTGTCCGGTAATAGGCGGACATCAATCGATTTACCCGCACCCAACGTATTTGGCCCAAGATCACGGTGCACCAATGCATTAGCCACGGCCTCTCGAATGGCCGGAAGGGGAAGTTCAGGAACTTCCACCATTGATCCGTCCTCTCGATATCGCCGTACGGCGGCTAAACGTTGCCTTACCCATCCCATTACCGAGTTCAACAGCACCGGAACGGGCCCCTCAAAGGTCTCCAACCCCAACACTCGCCCGTGCTTCGAACCATTTGGTAGCCTTTGCGCCACCGTTACTGCTAAGGAGGGAAAATGCCCTTGGGGATAGAAACCCAGCGCATACAGGCCAGCAAGCGTCAGCTCTCCAGTCGCGGTCGTCACCGCTAGCGCCCGTAAGACGTCCTCATCTTGAGTAAGTCCCGATAGTCGCCGATTCTTTTTCCGCGCCTGAACCAAGAAATCTTGCACCACGTCGCTATCTAGGTCTGCAAGGCTCGTACCTTCCACAATCGTCGTGTCATAGGACACTGCCTCTTCGGCATGCAGCTTTGCCACGTCCATCATGCGCAGCTCCGAGGCACTCATACGGTAGTCCCCATCAGCCATTCGAAGATACGCTTCTCCCCTGTAGATAGCAGGCTTATCAATAATCGGAAGACCCGTAACCTCCGCAATCACGACATGCGTGCCATCTATTGCCACACTGTCGGTATGCACTGTGACTGGAGGGGTGATGGCATGACGCGCCTGCGAGGCCAGAGCAGCCTCCATCTCCGAAGGATTCTCAATGCCAGTGACAATGAATCCTTCCTTCTCATTGACACCGAGAATGATAAGGCCGCCACTCGGCATGTTTGCGAACGCGCACAATGTCTGCGGTAGAGAGTCCGGAATGCCCCCTTGAGCGGTTTTGACCTCGACTGTTGTTGAATCACCGCCGCGCAACTCAAGCTCAGCCAATAGCTCTCTCAGCTGATTCTCGGACCAATTGTTCACGATGAATACCCGCCCTCAATATTAACAATGACGGCTCAATGCTAACTTCATTCCTCTTCAATGACAAGAGTTCTCATTGATCTTCCCATTGAGGTGTCATTAACATTCTCATTGAGGCCAAATTATGGCCCTGAAACCCCGTATGTTTAAGCTTTATCTAGCGCATAAACCGCAATGAGTGGTTGGATAAGAGTTATCCAACCACTCATTTGCTGTCTGACGAATGGATAGCCTCTACAAGCCTCACTACGTTACCGAGAGCTGGATCCCCGAATCAGGCTCCGGCATTCCCCGGCGCGATAAGGCCGGAGGCCCTTTTTAGGTCTATGTCCCTGACCATCTTGTAAGTAAGGCATGGAGTTTTCCCCAGAGCTCACCAGCCGGGCAGCACGTATCGAGCGAGAGATCTTGGATCTCAACCGTCATGCTGCTTCTGGCCAGTTGGAATCTGTGGCCCGCTTACTCATGCGTTCTGAGGCGATTTCTTCCTCACGCATTGAAGGTATTGCGCCCAACGTCGACAAGGTTGTCCTCGCGGAACTCGCCCAAAAGGAGGAAGTCCGCGGCTTTAAGGAAAGCGCGGAAGAGGTTGCGCGTAACCTCACCGTTCTGTGTTCCATTGAGAAGAGCTTTGCCACCGAACCAACATCTCCATCGGCCTTCTTGAAAAGCTCCAAAGAGAGTTGATGGGGGAGAAGGGCTCTATCCCCACTGGTCTCCGCACTATTCAAAACTGGATTGGTGGAAGTAACCACACACTCTTTGGGGCCGAGTTCATCCCAGCGCCCCCACGTCTAGTCCATGACCTCGTAGACGACTTATGTCTTTACCTCGATGGCGCTTCGCGCGGTGCTCTCATCCAGGCCGCGATTGCTCACGCTCAATTCGAAACGATTCACCCATTTGCAGATGGCAACGGCCGTGTGGGCCGTGCTCTCATTCATGGGATTCTTCTGCGTCGCGGACTTACTGAATACACCATTCTGCCGGTATGCCTCGTCCTCGGTACGTGGTCCAAATCGAAAGCTACCTGCCTTTTCGCACCATCAAGCGTGGGAAAATCCTCACCATGAAGCGCACGTATAAGTGGGAGCATGTCGAGATTCCCCTCATCCGGAACTAGGCCGCAGTTCATTTTTTAAGAGCCGGTTTGACCGCTTCCGGAGTGCAATACGGCGATGGATACGAGGCCACGTGGGAGCGGCGCGCCACGGAGAACTGGGTGACTGAACGTGTGTCGGTGAACGTTGAAGGCGACGGATGGGGGCGAAGCCTCGAGCTGTTTAGGTCCGAGCAAGGCGTGTGGTCGGCGGAAACCAATGAAGAGGGCGCCCAGCCTGGAGATCTGCCCTCCCCCGGTATCGTCCAGTCAGCCGATCTGAAAGCCGCACTCGATTGCGATCTCGGTCTGTGCCCTCTCACCAACACAATGCCTATTCGTCGCTTGACGCTGCTTGAGACTCAGGTTCCGAAAACGCAGCTGATCATGGCTTGGATTGATATACCGTCCCTCCAGGTGATCGCATCAGACCAGTACTACAGCTCCATCGATTCTGAAACTGTCCGATATGAAAGCGGAACACGGGGAGTCGACGTCGAGTTGGAGGTCGACGGTGGCGGCGTGGTCGTACACTACCCTGATCTCGCACGGCGGGTCTGATCCGGAAGCAACTCTAACTAAGCTGGGCGGTATGAACGACCTGACCATCGCACCTGGCCCAGGGATCCCCGGGGGTCTGGTCATCGTCGCCGCCGACCTGACGGAGCGGTTCGCGAAGTCGTCGGGACTAGGTGGCCAAGGCGTCAATACTACGGACAGCAAAGTGCAGCTTTCCGTCGATATCGCTACGTGCTCATCGCTTTCCGACGCCCAGCGTCGCCGCGTCCTCCACAATCACGAGCACCGCCTAGACGGCACCGTCCTTACCGTTACCGCATCGACCCAGCGATTGCAGGTACGCAACCGCGCCGAGGCACGCGAACGCATGGCCGCCCTCTTGCGCGAGGCGCTCGCTCCGCCTCCTCCCCCGCGGCGCAGGACCAAGCCGACGCGGAGCTCGGTGCGACGCCGTCTCGAAGCGAAAAAGCGGCGCTCGGAATTCAAGTCCACGCGACGGCGGCCCCAAATTCCCTAGTTCGAACCATCCGCATGCATATCCTCACGCTGACGGACCTGGTTCGGGTAACCGCTACGCTGAGACAGCTTGGACCGGTTGAATCCGCTCGATTTCCGAGAGGATCTTGTCTTCCGCCACGTCCAAGTCATATTGAGCCTGTAACCCGAGCCAGAACTGGGGGCTCATCTCGAAAAACTTCGCTAGACGAAGGGCCGTGTCAGCGGTTACAGCGCGCTTACCGTGAACAATTTCGTTGATCCGGCGGGGCGGAACGCCGATGGAGACGGCGAGCTTGTGCTGGGTGATCCCCATTCCTTTGAGGAAGTCCTCCATGAGGATCTCACCGGGGTGAACCGGAGGGAGCTTGTCAGTGGTAGTCAACGATCTCAACCTCCTCTGGCCCCGCCGATCACCTTTCAACGCCTCGAGCCGGTTTCCCCGGGGAATCCGCTCTCGATTCCACAGACGCTCAGTGTCCTTGTCAGCGAACGACTGGATCATGCTTCACCTTATCCCCCATAACGCGAAGCGTCAATAACGCTACGCGTTAAATTTGAACTCCACGGTATGTAGTTGCAAAGTTACTTTCTCGTTAGCCTGCAACAATCAGAAAACTGTAATTACGTCAGCACACAGAGAACATATGGGCGCATGGAAACACGTAAAGGTTGTGCGGGATGGCGTGGACGTCAACGTGAAGATTCTGGAGAACCTCGCCGCGCACGTCGCTCCCGCGTTGGGTGGCAGCCGAACCACAAAGGATCAGTCATCTGCTATCCCATCGACTAATTCCTGCAGATCGCAGGACCTTCGCGCAACCGTCAGTTCAGTGCATTTTGAATAGTTCAGCGCACGTTGTATTGTTCAGTACATGCTGACTATTGCTTCACGCCTCGACGTCATGAACCGGCTCGGCCGGGCCATGGCTGATCCGACGCGTTCCCGAATCCTGATGACCCTACTCGACGGTCCGGGCTACCCGGCCGAAATTTCGCAAAGCTTGGATCTGACGCGCTCGAACGTCTCGAACCACCTGTCCTGCCTACGCGATTGCGGCATCATCGTCGCTGAGCCGGAGGGCCGTAAGACCCGCTACGAAATTGCCGATCCGCACCTCGCGGCGGCGCTCGAAGCGCTGGTCAACGCGACGCTGGCCGTCGACGAGAATGCCCCCTGCATCGACACTGAGTGCTCGGTGCCCGGCTGCGGCGAGAAAGGAACGGACGCATGAGTTCAGCATGTGGATGCGAACACGAACCCGCCACGGAGATCGAAGAGCTCGATCGGCCATGGTGGAAAGACCCCGAGCTACTGCTACCGATCTTCTCCGGTGTAGCCCTCATTACAGGACTGGCGCTGGACTGGTCCGACTTGGAGACGCCCGCAACGGTACTGTATTGGCTTGGCCTGCTGTTAGGCGCTTATACGTTCGCACCTGGAGCGATCCGGAACCTTGTCACGAAGCGCAAGCTCGGCATTGGCTTGCTTATGACGATCAGCGCGGTCGGCGCGGTGATCCTTGGTTTCGTCGGAGAGGCCGCGGCGCTGGCGTTCCTGTACTCGATCGCCGAGGCGCTTGAAGACAAGGCGATGGACCGGGCCCAAGGCGGACTGCGGGCACTGTTGAAACTGGTACCGCAAACCGCGACCGTGCTGCGCGACGGTACGACGGCCGAGGTCGCTGCGAAGGACCTTGAGGCTGGCGAGCTGATGCTCGTGCGCCCCGGGGAGCGGATCGCCACGGACGGCATCATTCGGTCCGGACGCTCCAGCCTTGACACCTCAGCGATCACCGGAGAATCCATTCCGGAGGAGGTCGCACCCGGCGACGAGGTACCCGCGGGAGCGATCAACTCCGCCGGTGTGCTGGAGGTCGAGACGACCGCAGCTGGAACGGACAACTCGCTGACCACACTCGTCGACCTCGTCGAGCAGGCGCAGGCGGAGAAGGGTGACCGCGCCCGGATCGCCGACCGGATTGCCCGACCCCTCGTGCCCGGGGTGATGATCCTGGCGGTGCTGGTCGGCGTGATCGGCTCGCTGTTGGGCGACCCCGAGACGTGGATCACCCGTGCGCTGGTGGTCCTGGTCGCAGCGTCGCCGTGCGCGCTGGCAATCTCCGTGCCGCTGACGGTCGTGGCCGCGATCGGCGCGGCCAGCCAGTTCGGAGTAGTCATCAAGTCCGGCGCGGCGTTCGAGCGACTCGGCGGCATCCGTCACCTTGCGGTAGACAAGACCGGAACCCTTACTCGCAACCAGCCCGAGGTTACCGGAGTGGTCCCGGCAGACGGATTCGATCGGGCGCAGGTGCTTTCCTTCGCGGCGGCGGTTGAGCAGCAATCGACGCACCCCCTCGCGGCGGCGATCGTGGCAGCGGAGCCCGAAGCGCCCACCGCCTTGGATATCAGCGAGGAAGCCGGTCAAGGCATCGGCGGCACCGTCGAAGGCCGACGGGTGCTGGTCGGCAGCCCCCGATGGATCGACGCCGGGCCACTGAAGTCGGACGTTGAGCGCATGGAGTCCGAAGGCCAGACCTGCGTCCTAGTCACCGTCGATGACGCTCTCGCCGGGGCGATCGGGGTGCGCGACGAGTTGCGGCCCGAGGTGCCCGATGCCGTGCAATCCCTGCACGACAACGACGTAGAAGTGAGCATGCTCACCGGCGACAACACTCGCACCGCCCGGGCGCTAGCTGAAATCGCCGGAATCGACGACGTGCGCGCCGAGCTGCGACCGGAGGACAAGGCAAGCATCGTCGCCGAACTCTCCTCCAAGACGCCGACGGCGATGATCGGCGACGGCATCAACGACGCGCCGGCACTGGCGGGCGCAACGGTGGGCATTGCGATGGGAGCAACCGGCTCTGACGCCGCGATCGAGTCCGCTGACGTCGCCTTCACCGGCCACGACCTCCGGCTGATCCCGCAGGCGCTGCAGCACGCCCGCCGAGGCAGCAGGATCATCAACCAAAACATCGTGCTGTCTCTGGCCATCATCATCGTGTTGATGCCACTGGCGATCAGCGGTGTACTGGGCCTGGCCGCCGTCGTGTTGGTACACGAAGTCGCCGAAGTCATCGTGATCTTGAACGGCCTGCGGGCTGCACGAGCGAAACGCTGAGGCTGTGACCGGCAAGTCTTATAAGGGTTGAACCACGCGCCGAGCGCACACACACGTTGGACCAGGCGAGTCATTCGAGTTCACCGCCTGGTCCTTCTCGGTGCGTGCAGGCACGGGAACTGTGGGTGAACCTAATAGTTCCACGGGCACAGCCTTAAAGTTTGCGGATACGCTCTGCATCAGCCACGAGGTTTTGCGTGAGCTTCTCAGCTTCAAGCCCACTCAAGTCACAGCTGTCGAAGCGGGCCAGCCAGTCGGCACGGATAGCGGGGGCGTCGAACCAGGTTGCGCGCTCAGCCTCAATATCTTCGATGCCACTTAAGGTGCGGCCGTCGCGGGTGCGGAGCTCGAGGTCGTCGACAAGCGGCGCAATAGCCTGAAGCCCCGGCACGATGGCCTTAAAACCCGACGTGTGGGAAACCTCATTGGTCCAGCGCGGGTAGCGGCTCACGCGCTGCGCCTCCAGATAGCGCTGGACGACGCCCAGCCTGGAGACCTCCTGCGCCACCGCCAGGCCCACGACCTTCACGCGGAAACCCGCGGAGCGAAACTTGGCTATTTCACCCGCGATGAATTCCGGGTTGGACAGCGTGTTCTCAATGATGAGCGAGTGCCCATGCTGCCGGCCATATTCAATGAGCGAGGACATCCAATAGGGCACCGGCCCATTGGTGAGCACGTCCATGCGTAAGGGGTCGCGGTCCATGATCTCGTCGAGGGCAGGATGATATTTTCGTAATTCATCTGAATCTAGAACGACGTGATCATCCGTGAGCATCTCAATCACAGAGGACTTCCCCGACGCTGGTTGCCCTGCGACGTAGACGACCTCAGGTTCCGCGGACGGCTGGCGAAAGAGATACGCGATACGCCGCTCAAGGACGCGGCGCTTAAAAGCATCATCGACCGGAAAATCCGCAGCCTTAAGCACTGTCACGCCACCTTTGCGCGGGTTTCAAGCTCATCGAGCAAGCGAGCAAAGAATTCCGCTGCGGCACGGATTTCCTCAAGGTCGGTGTTATCAACACCGCTCACAGTGCGCTGAACAAAATTCTCTTGTGCAGTCCAATATTCAATCTCCAGCGCGCTGTCGGTCGCGAGCTGTTGGCGGAAATAGGCGGCTTTCAGCGAGGACGCAACCTCCTTCATGGCGTCGAAGGCTGCGTACTCGATCTCCGGGACTTTGGCGGTGCTCATGGCGCTTAGAATAGCAGCGCCACGGCGGTTTTAGCCGTTGATAATCTGCGGGTAGGCCAGGCCCTTGAGGCCCTCGGTGCCAAACTCCACGCCGTAGCCGGAGGACTTGATGCCGCCGAAAGGCACACGCGGATCCACCGCACCGTGGCTGTTAATCCAAGTGGTGCCAGCCTCCAGCTGAGCAGCAACTTCCAGGGCACGCTCACGGTTGGAGGACCATACGGAAGAGCCCAGGCCCACGTCGAGCTTATTGGCCTGCTCGATGGCCCAATCGAGGTCCGTGTACTTCACGATCGGCAGCGCAGGACCGAACTGCTCCTCCACGACCAGCGCGTTATCCGGGTCGATGTCCGCCACCAGGGTGGTGGGGTAGAAGTAGCCCGGCGCGTCATAGTCCGGGTCGCCACCCAGCAGAACGCGGGCACCCGAGTCCTTAGCAGCGTTGACGAGCTTGTCCACGATGTCGAACTGCTGCTTATTCTGCAGCGGGCCGAGCACGTTCTCCTCCTCCAGCCCCACGCCCATCGGGGAGGCCTTGGCCACCTCGACGAGGGCTTCGCAGACGGCGTCGTATAGCGACTCCGGCACGTACACGCGCTTCATCGCCGCGCAGGTCTGGCCGGTGTTGATGAACGCGCCCCAGAAGAGATCGCCGGCGATCTCCTTCGGGTCGGCGTCATCCAGCACGATGCCCGCGTCATTGCCGCCGAGCTCCAACGTGAGGCGGGTGAGGTTGTCGGCGCTGGCCTCCACGATCTTCTTGCCGGTGGCGGTGGAACCGGTGAACATGATCTTGTCGATGCCCTCGTGAGTGGTCAGCGCCGCGCCAACCTCACCGGCACCACTGACGACCTGGAGAACACCCTCCGGCAGCACGGAGTTCACAACCTCGAGCAGGCCCAGTACGGACAGCGGGGTGTACTCGGAGGGCTTGACGACGACCGCGTTGCCCATACGCAGTGCCGGCGCAATCTGCCAGATGGTGATCATCATCGGCCAGTTCCACGGGCCAATAGCACCGACGACGCCGAGTGGGCGGTAGTTGACGGTGGCGGTGATGTCATCATCGACGGCGGTGTAGTTGGGGTGCTCGAAGGAGGCGGTGGCATTCAGCCAGCCGGAGCAGGCACCGACCTCGAAGCGTGCGTTCGGGCCGTTGAGCGGCTTGCCCTGCTCACGGGAGAGAAGCTCAACGAGTGCCTCTGCATTAGCGTCGATGGCGGCGGCGGCCTTGGTGAGAAGCGCGCACCGTTCTTCGTCGCTAAGCTTGGCAAAGTCCTTCTGCGCTGTACGTGCGGTCTCAACTGCGGCGTTGAGGTCCTCAACGGTGTTCTCTGGCGCGCGGCCAACAACCTCTCCGGTGGCGGGGTTGAGGATTTCGCGTCCGTTCTCGTCCGTGATAGCGGTGAGCAGATCAGCGTAAGTGGCGAACTGAGTCATGAGATCTCCTTGTGAAGAAGTCGTGGGCCCCGCGAACAAAGCCCAAAGAAACCTTTGCCTAGGATGTTACCTGCACCACACGATGCCGCTTGACTCTGCGTGCATACAATTTGTCCACAAATGTGTGAGCTCTCACGATATGATTCCAGCTATGTCTGCTTCAGCCGTTGAGCACTTCGATATCGCGTCATGGCGCACCGCATCTTCCGATTCCTTTGGTCAACTCGACGTGGACACCGAAGACCCTGCAGCTTTCCACGCCACGCTGCGATCCACGAAGGTGGGGGATATCTCCCTCTTCGATATGTGCACCTCGCCCCATACGGTGAACCGATACAAGGTTTCTACCGACGAGGCTCCCTTTTGCAAGCTCAGCCTGCAGATTTCTGGCTCCTCAACCATGAGCCAGGACGGGCGAACATGTGAATTGCGCCCAGGGGACCTTGCTCTGTATGTGACCCAGCGGCCCTACACCCTGCACTATCCGGAGGAGCAGAACACACTTATTGTGCACTTCCCGCAGAGCTTCCTCGATATTTCACCAGCGCAGATCCAGCACCTGACCGCGAACCCCATCTCACGCTCACACGGCTTGGGCGCAGTGGCGGTTCCCCTCTTTGAACAGCTGGCCAAGAACCTCGATCTGCTCAAGGGGCCGCACGCCACGGCCTTGGTCCGCTCGGCTCTGACCATGCTGGTGTCAGTCCTGGCTTCCGACGTCGCCGAGGAACCCTCTGCAGGCACGCTTCTGTTCAACCAGGCCACCGCCTACATCGAGAAGCACCTGGGCGACCCTGACCTAGGCCCCAGCACCATCGCCCAAGCACTCTTCGTGTCGGTGCGCCACCTCCACGCCAAGTTCTCCGAACAGGGCCTTTCCGTAGGCAGCTACATCAGAACCAGGCGCCTCGAGCACATCCGCCGAGAGCTCGTGGACCCGCGGCACTCCGAAGAATCAATCAGCCACATCAGCGCCCGCTATGGCCTGCACGATCCCTCGCACCTCTCGCGCATCTTCAAGGCGGAGTACCACGAATCACCGAGTGCGTACCGTGCGGCGGCTGCCAGCTAACAACAATGCTGGCACCTCCCACAAAGGAGATGCCAGCATTGTCAGCGGCGAAATTAATGCACTAGTTATGCATTCGCGTACGGGTCACGCATAGCGATGTACTGCAGCGAGGTGTACTCGTCCAGGCCCTCAGCGCCGCCCTCGCGGCCCATGCCGGACTGCTTCACACCACCGAACGGGGCGGCGGCGTTGGAGATGACGCCAGCGTTGAAGCCCATGAGGCCGAACTCGAGGCCGTCGCCAACGCGCCACATACGGTTGGAATCCTCGGTGAACACGTAGGAGGCCAGACCGTACTCCGTGTCATTCGCAAGCGCGATGGCTTCCTTCTCATCGGAGAAGGTCAGAATCGGAGCGATCGGTCCGAAGATCTCCTCCTGGGCCACGCGGGCATCACGGGAGACGTTCGTGAGAACGGTAGGGGAGTAGAAGTAGCCCTTGCCTTCGCCCGGCTTGCCACCGATGAGGACCTTGGCGCCCTTGGCCACGGCGTCGTCGACAAGCGCGGTGATGTTATCCAGTGCCTTCTTCTCCACAAGCGGACCGCAGGTAACGCCCTCATCGAGGCCGTTGCCCACCTTGAGCTCACCGATGCGCTTGGCGAACTTCTCCGCAAACTCGTCAGCGACGGACTCGTGGACGATGAATCGGTTAGCCGCGGTGCAGGCTTCACCAATGTTGCGCATCTTGGCGCCCATTGCGCCCTCAACGGCCTGGTCGATGTCGGCGTCCTCAAAGACGATGAACGGAGCGTTGCCGCCCAGCTCCATCGAGGTGCGCAGGACGTTGTCGGCGGCTGCCTTAAGCAGGGTTTTGCCCACCGGGGTAGAGCCAGTAAAGGAAATCTTGCGCAGGCGGGAATCCGCCATGATCGGCTCGGAGATGGCAGAGGCCGACTTACCGGAGACCACGTTCACCACACCTGCCGGAACGCCGGCATCAATCATGGTCTGTGCGAAGTACTGGGTGGTCAGCGGCGTCAGCTTGGCCGGCTTCACCACCATGGTGCAACCAGCGGCGATGGCCGGGGCAATCTTGCGAGTAGCCATAGCCAGCGGGAAGTTCCACGGGGTAATAAGCAGGCACGGGCCCACTGGCTTGCGGCGGGTAATCATGCGCAGAGTGCCCTCCGGCGCCGGCAAGGTGCGGCCGTAGTTGCGTACAGCTTCCTCACTAAACCAGCGCAGGTACTCAGCGCCGTAGGTGACCTCACCATAGGACTCCGCCAGCGGCTTGCCCATCTCAAGGGTCATCAGCGCAGCGAACTCATCCTTGCGCTCCTGCACCAGGTCAAAGGCGCGGCGCAGCAGGTCGGAGCGCTCACGCGTAGACGTGCGTGCCCACTCATCCTGCACGGCGCAAGCGGCATCCATAGCCTTCTTCGCGTCCTCAGAAGTAGCGGACGCAAGGGTGGCAATAACCTCACCGGTTGCCGGGTTTTCTACATCGAAGGTGGCGCCATCGGAGGCGTCCACCCACTCACCGTTAATCAGCAAGCCGGTCGGAACCTTGGCCAGCAGCTCGTCAATATTGACCTTGTTGTTTTCACTCATGGTTCTTTTTTACCCTCCCAAATGGAATTTGTCTGCCAGTTGGCGCGCCGCTCCTGAAAGAAGTTGAACATCAGCCCCAACCAGGGCAAATGATGCTCCAGATTCTAAATATTTCTGGGCCTGCTCTAGATTGAAAGCGTTGACGCCTACCTTCTTTCCGGAAGCGCGGACTGCTTCAAATGTGTGATTGACCGCCTCGAGCACATCCGGATGGGTCTGCTGGCCCAGGAGCCCCATCGAGGCCGCTAGGTCCGAAGGCCCGACGAAGATATTGTCCACGCCTTCGACGGCCACGATGTCTTCCACGTTCTCCACTGCGGTCGCAGACTCGATCTGCACCGTGAGGCTCACCGTGTCCGAAGCGTTGGTGAGGTAGTTCTCCACGCCGTTCCAGCGTGAGGAGCGGGCCAGCGCCGAGCCCACGCCGCGCACGCCGCGGGGAGGGTAGTGCATGGCCGCTACGGCCGCCTCGGCTTCCTCGGCGGTATCAATCATGGGCACCATGAGGTTTTGTGCGCCCAGGTCGAGGTACTGCTTAATCAGCGCCGTGTTGTTCACCGGCACGCGAACCACGCGCGTCAGGCCATAGGCATCGGTGGCGCGCAGCAAGGAGAGGACGGTCTCCAGGCCATAAGGAGAATGCTCACCGTCGATCAGCGTCCAGCTAAAGCCAGCTGAGGCGATGATCTCCGCCGCGGCCTCCGAGCCAGAACAAATCCATGCGCCGACGAGTGGCTCCTCGGCCTTCTCAAGGACGTCCGTGAACGTGGGCGGCAACTTTACTGGAATCGGCATGTGATGGACCCCAACTTTCCATAGTCAGCGTGGACGGTATCGCCCGGTTCGACCCACATGGGCTTGGTGAAGGAACCGGCGAGGATGATGTCATCGGCGGCCAGGCTGTCGCCGTGGGCGTGGAGTTTGTTGGCAAGCCATGCCACGCCCATTGCCGGGTGGTTGAGCACGGCCGCCGCCACACCCGTATCTTCGATGGACTCGTTGCGGTAGAGCAGTGCGGACACCCAGCGCAGATCGACTTCCGCAGGGTCTACCGGATTGCCGCCATAAACCATGGCGCCGAGCGCCGCATTATCCGAAATCGTGTCGACGATCGTGCGGCCCTCCATCTCGATGCGGGAGGAGAGGATCTCCAGCGCCGGGACGACGTACTCCGTCGCGCGCAGCACGTCGAAAATGCTGCAATTTGGCCCCTTCAGCTCTTCCTTGAGCACGAAGGCCAGCTCGACCTCGATGCGGACGTTAGAGAACTGTGCGTGCTCGATGGTGGAGCCGTTCTCGTAAACTTGGTCCTCAAAAATCGCACCGTAATCGGGTTCGGTGATTCCCGTGGCCTCCTGCATGACCTTTGAGGTCAGGCCAATTTTGCGGCCCACGAGGCGGCGCCCACTTTCCTCACCGCGGCGTACCCATTCGCGCTGCACCGCATAGGAATCCTCGATGCTCATCTCCGGGAAACGGGCAGTCAGCAGTGGGACCATCGAGCGGTCCTTTTCGGCTTGCGCCAGTTCATCTGCGATAGCGATGTGCTGTTTCTCATCCAGCATGTACTTCGCTCCTTAAGGTGTTGTAGAACGTGTTTGTTCTGTTTAACAGGTTTGTTAAACCTGTTGGTTTCACGTGAAACGACAACGCGGCCCCGCGATATGTGCGCTTGCTTCTCGGCGCCACGGGGCCACGTTCATCAACCTGAGTACTTAGGTCGATTTAGAGCTGGTGTCCCAGCTTGTACTCGCCTTGCTTCCACTCCGGCATCTCCTCCGCATCTTCCTTGCGGGTGTAGGAGAAGCCATCCGCGCCAATGGTGGCCTCCAGCTCGGACTCATCCTCACGGGCAACCAGCGGCACCGGGTTTCCATCCAAGTCGAGGACGGTGGAGCCATCGCGGTACCAAGAAGGAACAACCGGGGTTCCCCACCAGTCACGACGCTGGTTATCGTGGACATCCCAGGTCACGACCGGGTTATCCGGGTCGCCGGTGTAGTAGTCCTGGGTGTAGATCTCTACGCGGTGGCCATCCGGATCACGCAGGTACAGGTAGTACGCGTTGGAGACACCGTGGCGGCCCGGGCCGCGCTCAATACGGTCGGACTCGCGCAGCGCACCCAACTTGTCACAAATCGCGATGATGTTGTGCTTCTCGTGGGTAGCAAATGCGATGTGGTGCA
The DNA here is from genome assembly GCF_001811255.1 of Corynebacterium sp. HMSC068H04. NCBI lineage: Bacteria > Bacillati > Actinomycetota > Actinomycetes > Mycobacteriales > Corynebacteriaceae > Corynebacterium > Corynebacterium sp. HMSC068H04. The sequence continues at coordinate 84,440 of NZ_KV804021.1, read as the reverse complement.
TACGCGGGCCATCGCCACCGGTCATGGCGGTGTCGTGGACCGTCGGCTTACGGCGCATCCATGCGGCGTAGACAGTTCCCTCCTCATCGCGGATGTCCTCGGTGGTGCGGAAGCCGAGCTCCTCCATGTACTTCACAGCGGAAGGAACGTCCGGGGTGATCTGGTTGAAGTGGTCGAGGCGTACCAGCGCGCCAGGGATGTGGGCGTCGTATGCCCAGGCAAGACGCTCGACGTGCTCTACCTCGTAGAAGAACTCGTACGGGAAGCCCAGCGGATCCTGGACGCGGACGGAATCACCGATGCCCTTGACAAAGCCATCCTTGTTGCGGCGCACCTCACAGCCGCGCGCCTTGTAGAACTCCTCCGCGAGGTCCAGATCCTCCGGGGAACGGACGCGGAAGGAGAACGCAGCGACGGCAGCGACAGGGCCCTGACGCAGCACGAGGTTGTGGTGGATGAACTCCTCGTAAGTGCGGAGGTAGATTTCGTTCTCGTTCTCCTCGGTGACGACAAGACCGAGGGTGTCAACGTAGAACTTTCGGGAAGCAGCGAGATCGGTAACGATGATCTCCATGTAGGCACAACGCAGAATGTCGGGGGCCTGAATGTCAGCCATGATGGCTCCTTAGTTAGTTAGTGGTGGGGGAGTAGAGAGTGGACGGCTTAGTCCTGCTTGCCAAAGACCGGGTTGTGTACCTTGTCCAGGTTGATGTGAACGGCCTGCTGGTCGGTGTAGAAGTCGATCGAGCGGTAGCCGCCCTCGTGACCCAGGCCGGAGGCCTTGACGCCGCCGAACGGGGTGCGCAGGTCACGGACATTGTTGGAGTTGAGCCACACCATGCCGGCCTCAACGTTCTGAGCGAAGTTGTGGGCGCGCTTCAGATCCGAGGTCCACACATAGGCGGCAAGGCCGTACTTCGTATTGTTGGCCAGCTCGAGGGCTTCTTCGTCGGTATCAAACGGGGTGATGGCCACGACGGGGCCGAAGATCTCTTCCTGGAAGATGCGGGCGTCCGGCTTGACGTCAACGAAGACGGTCGGCTGAACAAAGTTGCCTTCCTCGAAGCCCTCCGGGCGCTCGCCGCCGGCGGCCAGGGTGGCCTCCTGCTTGCCGATCTCGATGTAGGAGGTGACCTTCTCGTAGTGCTCCGGGTGGACCAGAGCGCCGACCTCGGTGGTGGGGTCGGAAGGCAGGCCCACCTTCACGCGCTTAGCCTGTGCGGTGTAGCGCTCCACGAACTCGTCGTAGATATCGCGCTGAACCAGGATGCGGGAGCCGGCGGTGCAACGCTCACCGTTAAGGGAGAAGACGCCGAAGATGCAGGCATCGATCGCGGTCTCCAGGTCGGCATCGCTAAAGACGATGGCGGGGGACTTGCCGCCCAGCTCCATCGACAGACCCTTGAGGTGAGGGGCTGCGTTACCGAAGATGATCTGGCCGGTGCGGGACTCGCCGGTGAAGGAAATCAGCGGGACGTCCGGGTGTTTGACCAGCGGGTCACCTGCATAGCCTTCCTCACCGAAGCCGTTGACCAGGTTAAAGACGCCCTTCGGCAGACCGGCCTCCTCAAAGATTCCTGCCCACAGCTGTGCGGAAAGCGGAGTGAACTCGGCCGGCTTGAGGACGACGGAGTTGCCGGTAGCGATGGCCGGTGCGAGCTTCCAGGACTCCAGCATGAACGGGGTGTTCCACGGGGTAATCAGGCCTGCGACACCAATCGGCTTGCGGTTGACGTAGTTGATCTGGCGGCCCGGCACCTTGTAGGCGTCGTCAGCCTGCGCCACGATCAGGTCTGCGAAGAAGCGGAAGTTCTCCGCTGCACGCTTGGCCTGACCGTTGGCCTGGGTGATGGGCAGGCCGGAGTCGAAGGATTCCCACGCGGCAAGCTTGTCCGCGCGGGTTTCGACGATGTCCGCAATCTTGTTCAAGACGCGGGCGCGCTCGCGCGGCAGGGCCTTGGACCACGGGCCGTTCTCGAAAGCATCCTTAGCGGCGGCCACCGCCTTCTCAATGTCTTCCGGCTTGCCGGAAGCAGCCTTGATGTAGGGCTTGTTCGTGACCGGATCCAAGACCTCGAATTCATCACCGTCTACCGACGGGACGAACTCGCCGTTGATGTAGTGAAGAATCTTCTCGGGGAGATCGGTGGGCTTAGCTGCATCGTTGTTCGTAGCCATGGGTGGTTTACACTCCTTAATCGTTTTTCTTGCGATAGGTGCTGAGGGTGGTCAGTCTGTGTTGCCTGGCCACCTTTTCTATGTAGGTGGGTTCCGCGCCAGCCTCGATGAGGCTGAGCAATTGCTCGTGTTCTCGTGTGGACTCTTGGGCTCTCTCGGGCACGTACCGAAAGGTGGAGACGCGGTGGTATTCCAATTGCTTCCATTGGTCCACCACCAAGTTCTTCAGCCTCTCGTTCGGGCACTTGGAGAAGAGAACGCTATGAAATTCTTTGTTGAGCTGGGTAAATACCTCTGGATCGTGGTGGATATCAAGCTCCCGCATGCGCTGATTAATCTCCCGCGCCTGGGCAATATCCTCTGGGCCAAGATGCGGAGCGGATTGTGCCGTGGCGTTGGCCTCCACGGTGGCAACGATGTCCATGGATTCGTAATAGGCCTCGCGGTTATACGTGGTAACGCTGGCACCGACGTTGCGCTCGTAGGTGACCATTCCTTCCGCCTCAAGCTGGCGAATGGCTTCGCGGACGGGGACCACGCTGATTCCCAAGTCATCCGCGATTGCTGCCAGCACGAGGCGGTAGCCGGGTTCATACTCGCGAGTACGAATCTTTTCACTTATCCAGTTATAGGCTTTCTGGGACTTGCTCTCCCCAGCTGGTTCTGCGGGTTCCGTCATTGACCACCTGCCTTTCCATCACGGAACGCGATGTAGGCTTCCTTGTTCGCTCCGGTCGGCGGGAAGAGGCCATCCAAGCTGGCTCCCGTCTCCACCTGGGAAGCAACCCATTCGTCCTCGTGCTCCTTGGCCAGAGCGGCCTCGGCGACTTCGGCTGCGATGTCGCGGGGAATCACCACGACGCCGTCATCGTCGCCGACGATGATGTCACCGGGAAGGACGGTGGCGTTACCGCAGGAGACGGCGATGTCGCTATCCCACGGAACGTGTTTGCGTCCGAGAACGCAGGGGTGCGCGCCCTGGGTGAAGACGGGAAGGCCAATCTCCTTGACGGCCTCGTAGTCACGCACGCCGCCATCGGTCACAACACCAGCAGCACCGCGCACCTTGGCGCGCAGCGCCAGAATGTCACCGAGCGTTCCGGAGCCGGATTCCTGACGGGCCTCAATGACGATGACCTCGCCCTCCCTGACCGTGTCGAAGACCTTCTTCTGCTCGTTGAGGCCACCGCCATGGGACTTGAACAGATCCTCACGGCCGGCCACGAAGCGCAAGGTGCGGGCGACGCCCACCATCTTGGTTCCCTTGGCTTGCGGGTACACGCCTTCGATCACGGATTGGTTGATGCCGCGCTTGCGCAGCTGAGCAGACAAACCGGCGGTGGGGGCCTTCTCCAGAGCAGACTTAAGCTCCGGGTCGAGGCCGCCCTCATCCTTGGGGGGAAGGCCAGCAGACTCGCGGTCACCGTAGGCATCCTCGCGCTGCTTATCGTCAATGTAGGGCAGATTGCCCAGCTGCGGATCGAAGGAGGCGGGGACTTCCTTCACGGTGGTCTTCAGCTTGCCGGAGCTCACGCCTCCTGGAACGTCGACCTCAACCTCTACGACGTCACCAGGCTCGATGACGGAAGATCCTGCAGGGGTGCCGGTGAGGATGATGTCACCGGCCTCCAGTGTCATGTGCTGGGAAAGGTCGGCAACAAACTGGGCGAGAGGGAAGATGAGGTCTTCGTCGGAGGACGTTCCCTCTTGGACAACCTCTCCGTTGACCCACGTGCGAAGGCGAAGGCCCTTGGGGTCGATCCCCTGGGCGTCGATAAGCTCCGGCCCAATGGGGGTGTACCCATCGCGCGACTTGGAACGGGTATTGGAGCCCTTGTCCTGAACCTTGTAGTCGTACAGGCCAATGTCGTTCGAGGCGGTCACGTAGGCAACGTGCTTCCACGCATCCTCGAGGGATACGTTGCGGGCCGGAGTGCCGATGATAAGTGCGATTTCGCCTTCGAAGGCCAACAGTTCGGTTCCTTCGGGGCGCTCGACTACCCCGTCCGACTCAGCCAGCGTGCTCGTCGCCTTGAGGAAGTAACTCGGGGTCTTGGGCCAGCGACCGCGCTGTGCCGCGCGGGACTCAAAGGCCACATGGACAGCGATCATTTTGCCCGGTTTAACCGGCAAGAACTCAGGTACAGCCATGAAGAATCCTTAATTGTGAACAAATCCTTGCCCAGATCGTATATTATCCCTAGCACCACCGCAAGTGGTTCAACTCACACGTTTTCCGTATATGGCACACCCCATGCCGAAAGGAATCACATCATGTCGCACACAGCTGTCACGCCGACAATTTCGACGGCCGAACGCCGCCGTGTCGTCGCCGCGACGACCATCGGTACCGCCATCGAGTGGTACGACTACTTCCTCTATGCAGCGGTGGCCGGACTCGTGTTCAACCACCTCATGTTCGGCCCGCTCGAAGGTGGGCTGGCCACCATCATCTCCTTCCTGACCGTTGGCTTGTCCTTCCTGTTCCGCCCAGTCGGCGCCTTCCTGGCCGGGCACTTCGCCGACCGCTTCGGACGCCGCGTGGTCCTCATGGTCACGCTCATCGCCATGGGCGGCGCAACCACCCTGATTGGTGTTCTGCCAACCTATGAAACCGCTGGAATCTGGGCGCCGATTCTCCTCATCACCCTGCGCATCATCCAGGGCATCTCTGCTGGTGGCGAATGGGGCTCCGCGGTGCTCATGGCGGTGGAACACGCCCCGACTGACAGGCGCGGCCTCTACGGCGCAGGCCCCCAGATCGGCGTACCCGCCGGCCTGCTGCTCTCCTCTGGCGTGCTATCCATCATGAACACCATCGCGCCTGGCGACGCCTTCATGGACTGGGGCTGGCGCGTTCCCTTCCTCCTCTCCTTCGTCCTCGTCTTGGTGGGCTACCTCATCCGCATGGGCGTCGACGAATCCCCGGTGTTCGCGGAGATTGCGGAACGCGAAGAGGAAGAAGCCACCAACCCCATTGGCACGCTGTTTAAGAAGTTCACCCCGCTCGTCCTGGTCGCCGCGCTCGTCTTCGCTGGTAACGGCACCGTCGGGTACATGACTACGGGCGGCTACATCCAGCGCTACGCCACCGACCCCGAGGGCCCCGTCGCACTCGGCCGCGGTGATGTCCTCAACGCCGTGACCGTGTCTGCCTTCTCGTGGGCCTTGACCACCTTGTTCGCAGGCTTCATCTCGGACTACATCGGCCGCCGAAATACCTACCTCCTGGGATTCATCCTGCAGGGCATCGGCGCTGCCGCCCTCTTCCCGCTGGTCAATACCGGAAGCCTAGGCCTCCTCTACGGCGCACTCCTCTTCCTCACCGTGGGTCTGGGCCTGACCTACGGCGCGCAATCCGCGATGTACGCAGAACTATTCCCCGCCTCGATTCGCGCCACGGGTGTGTCCATCACCTATGCCCTCGGCTCGGTCCTGGGCGGCGCCTTCGCCCCCATGATTGCCGCTTCGCTCGTCGAGGCAACAGGTACCACTTTTGCGGTGTCGGGCTACCTCGTATCTGCTTCGATCGTCGGCTTCATCTGCACCTTCATCCTGCGTGAGCGCAAGGGAATCGCGCTCGGCGCGGAACACGAGGCCGAGCAATCCCGAGGACACTTCATTTTCAGCCCGCGCTAGACGACGCCCCTCCACATGAGCCCTCACAGTTTCGCAAGGGCCATTGTGCGAGGCGGGCATATCATATATGATTCCCTTCTAAGACCCAGCTCACATCTCAGAGACGCCTTGAACTGAGTCACCACCCACAAGAGCAAAGATCACATGGCAGTAGGGGAGTGGCCGCTACCCCCACCACCCCTTCGTTCTCGTTCATTACAACCGCTGACTAAGGAGTCCACAGTGCAGTTCCACCACAATGGCTACGTTTCGGAAGACCCCCGCGTACACGAGCCCGCCGGGTACGGCGTCGATCGCGCTTCTGAACTTCCAGATGAAATGGACGTTCTCATTGTGGGCTCCGGGCCCGCAGGCATGATCGCTGCGGCACAGCTCGCGATGTTTCCCAACGTCAATACGCGCATCATTGAGCGTCGCCCGCATCGCCTTGAGCTCGGACAAGCTGATGGCATCCAGTCCCGCTCTGTAGAGACCTTCCAGGCCTTTGGCTTTGCTAAGGAAATCACGGAAGAGGCCTATGAAATTACGGAGATGGCCTTCTGGAACCCGGATCCGAATGATCGCTCCAAGATTGTCCGCGGTGCCTGCCCTGTTGATGACGAACAAGGAATCTCCGAATTCCCGCACCTCATTGTCAACCAGGCCCGTGTGTTGGACTACTTCGCCCGCTATGCACACCGCGCGCCCGGCCGCATCACCCCGGACTATGGCTGGAATTTTGTCTCCCTAGAGGTAGGGGAGGGCGAATACCCGGTGACGGTGCACCTCGAGGACGTCGACGGCAACCCGCGCGACGTTCGCGCTAAGTACGTCGTCGGTTGCGATGGCGCTAAGTCACGCGTCCGCAAGTCCATCGGCCGCTCGCTCAAGGGCGACCAGGCTAACCACGCGTGGGGTGTCATGGACGTTGTCGTTGACACCGATTTCCCGGACTGGCGCACCAAGTGCGCCATCCACTCCCAGGCCGGTTCGATCCTGCACATCCCGCGCGAGGGCGGCTACCTCTGCCGCGTGTACGTCGATCTCGGCGTGGTGCCAGAGGATGACAACCACAAGGTCCGCAACACACCGATTGAGAAGATCATCGAGAAGGCGAACGAGATTTACGCCCCCTATTTCGTCGACGTCAAGATGGTGGCGTGGCATTCCGTCTACGAGGTGGGCCACCGCCTTGTCGACGCCTTCGACGATAACGACGACGACCCACGCGTCTTCCTCACCGGCGACGCCTGCCATACCCACTCGGCAAAGGCGGGACAGGGCATGAACGTCTCCATGCAGGATGGCTTCAACATTGGATGGAAGCTCGGCCACGTCCTCGACGGCCGCGCGCCGAAGGAGCTTCTCAGCACGTACCACGGTGAGCGCCAGCCGGCCGCCCAGAACCTCATCAACTTCGATCGCGAGTGGTCGACCCTCATGGCCACCCCGACGGAAGAGCTCGATGATCCGGAGGCAGTGGAGAAGTACTACGTCGCCGCGGAGGAGTTCGCCGCCGGCATGATGACGCAGTACGAGGAAAACCTGATCGTCGGCACTACCCAGCACCAAGATCTGGCTTCCGGCTTCCCGGTGGGCAAGCGCTTCAAGTCCTTTGAGGTCCTGCGCCGCTGCGACGCCTACCCTCAGCACCTGGGCCACCAGCACACCGCAGATGGCCGCTACCGCATCTACGCCTTCGCCGATGCCCCCAAGGCCGGCGAGAACTCCACGCTGAGCCAGTGGGCCGAGAAGGTCGGGCCCATCCTGGCCAAGTTCACCCCCGAAGGGGCTGACGAGAATACCTACTTCGATGTGAAGGCCATCTACCAGCAGACGAACCACCACGACTACGAGATTCTCGACGCCCCTCTTCTCTTCCGCCCCCGCAACGGCAAGTTCAACGTTCCGAATTGGGAGAACGTCTTCAACGCACTCCCCGGGGACAAGGACATCTTTGAAGGCCGCGGCATTTCCCGTGACGGAGCCGTCGTCATCGTTCGCCCGGACCAGTACGTCGGTGCCGTCCTCCCACTCGATGATCCATCAGCGGTCGAGGACTACTTCTCCTCCGCGCTCATCAAGCTCAAGTAGCGCCCCATTCACGTTCAAATCTCGCTGCACTCCTTAGGGCCCAGCATCGTACCGGGCCCTTTTTGCCGCCTTGTTGAAACCATCCTCATGGACACAGGGGCGTCGGTGCCGTCAAGTACAGCACCTAGGTTTCACGTGAAACACTCATGCATCGGCCCCTTCGGCCCGCCCCTTCGCTCACCACGGGGGTACCCGCCAGTGCATTATCTGTACGGCGGAAGGTATCGGTGTTAGAGTCAGTGATATGAAGAACACAGTTAACCTTTGGTGGTGGCGCGCGTAACCCGCGGGCCTCGTTGTTCTCCCATATTTAAGGCCCGCAGCTGCGGGCTTTTCGGCGTTTTGCTCTCTTGCGAAGCTCGCGGCAGCACACAAAACCGTTAAAGAAAGACAGAATATGCCGTACACAGCCACACGCGAGGTCAGGTACACACCCGACGCCAGCGCACTCTTTTATGCCCTCGCCACCCCACAGAATTCCCTGCTCTTAGAGTCCGCGGACATCGAGTCCAAGAAAAACCTCACGTGCATCGCCATCACAAAGGCCGCACTCAAAGTGGTGTGCCGGGGCCAAGAGGTCACCGCCACCGCGTTGACACCGTCGGGTCGCCTTCTTATCGACGAACTCCGCGCAGACTTCCAATCACGGATCATCCACAGCTCAGAAGGCAGCGTCACCTTCCGCTTCGATCTCCCCACCGAGCACGATGAGCGCGCCCGCCTCCGCGCCACCTCCACCGCCGATATTCTGCGCACGCTGCAGTTTAGCCAGCTCTATTCCGGCGAGTCACTCCCATTCCTTGGTGGCGGATTCGCCTTCGACTACGTCGCGACGTTCGAGGAACTGCCACCGGTGCCGCAGGGCCTAAACGAATATCCCGACTATGAGTTTCTCGTCGCCGAGCACGTCCTCACGGTGGACCACCTCACCAAGAGAGCAAAGATTGAGGGGTGGGGCGTCGACAAGCGCGCGCTCGAAGGGGAGCTCGACCGTGCCGCTGCCACCGAGCCCGTCACCCCAGAATCCCCGGCACCGTGCGAAACCATCAGCGCACGCGCCAGCATCGATGACGCTGCCTTCCGCCGCCACGTCGAGCGCCTCCAAGGCAACGTCCATGCCGGCGATATCTATCAGGTCGTTCCTTCCCGCGCCTTCAGCCTCGACTGCCCCGATGCCTTCGCTGCCTACCGCACGCTGCGGGAGACCAACCCCTCGCCGTACATGTTCTACCTGCGAGGGGAGGAACACGAGCTCTTTGGTGCGTCCCCTGAGTCCAACCTGAAGTACACGGCCTCTGACCGGAAGGTTCAGCTCTACCCGGTCGCCGGCACTCGGCCGCGCGGTGCCACTCACGAGCTGGATATCCGCAATGAACTGGAGATGCGCACCGACTCCAAAGAAGTCTCGGAGCACATCATGCCCGTGGACCTGGCCCGCAACGACCTCGCCCGCGTCGCCGTCCCCGGCACACGAAAGGTCGCCGACCTGCTTCAGGTGGACCGCTACTCGCGCGTCATGCACCTGGTTTCCCGGGTCGTCGCCACGCTGCACGAGGATTTCGACGCCCTCGACGCCTACCGCGCCTGCATGAATATGGGCACGCTCACCGGCGCGCCGAAGCTGCGCGCCATGGAGCTCATCCGGGAGACCGAAGGAACACGCCGCGGCTCCTTCGGCGGAGCAATCGGCTACCTGCGCGGCGATGGATCCATGGACAACTGCATCGTCATCCGTTCCGCCTATGTCAAGGATGGCACGGCCGTCGTCCAGGCGGGCGCGGGCGTCGTGCGCGATTCCGTCCCACAATCCGAGGCCGATGAAACGGTACATAAAGCCTACGCGGTGCTCAGCGCCATCGCCCAGGCACACAACGCATCTCTGGAGGTCATCCGATGAATCCACACGTCGTCCTCATCGATAACCACGATTCCTTCGTCTACAACCTCGTCGACGCCCTCGCCGGCTATAACACCACCGTCTTCCGCAACACCGTGCCCGTGGAAGAGGTCCTCGCCGCCCAGCCCGATATCATCATCCTCTCGCCCGGCCCGGGTCATCCCCGCGACGCCGGATCGATGATGCAGCTTATCGACGCCTCCCTCGGCCGCATCCCCATCCTCGGTATCTGCTTGGGCTTCCAGGCGCTCCTTGATCACTTCGGCGGCACCGTCGAGCCCTGCGGCCCAGTCCACGGCTCCTCCGTACCCATGACGCTGACCGACGCCGGCGCCAGCCACCCTCTCTTTCAGGGTCTCACCACCGATTCCGAGCCCGATAACCCGAACTATGTTGGGCGCCTCGTCCCCGTTGCGCGTTACCACTCCTTAGGCTGCGCGAACGTTCCCGCCCAGATGCGCAGTCTCGCCGAGACCGAGACCGCCATTGGTCCCGTCACCATGGCCGCAGAAACACTGGACGGCATGGCTCTCGGCCTCCAGTTCCACCCAGAATCACTCCTCACGCCGACGGGACCAATCATGATCGAGCGGTGCATTAATCAACTTTCTGTTCACCCCACCATTGAAGGATCCAAGTAATGACTGACAATAAGGCACTGACGACATTGCAAGCCTTCCTCGACATCCAAGAGCCAACCTTGGAGCAAGCCATCGAGGTCTTCACCCCACTGACGGTAGGGGAGTATGACGATATCCATATCGCCGCTCTCCTGACACACATCCGCACCCGCGGAGAGACCTTCGCTGATGTCGCCGGCGCGGCACGCGCTTTCATCAAGGCCGGCCGGCCATTCCCTGTGACCGGCAAGGGGCTCATGGACACTGCGGGAACCGGAGGTGATGGCGCCAACACCATCAACGTCACCACCGGTGCATCGCTGGTCGCCTCCGCCGGCGGGGTCAAGATGGTCAAGCACGGCAACCGCTCTGTCTCCTCCAAGTCTGGCTCAGCCGACGTCCTGGAAGCCCTTGGCATCCCGCTCGATCTCGATCCGGACCGCGCCGTCCACCAGCTCGAGGCATCCAATTTCACCTTCCTCTTTGCGCCGGCCTACAACCCGGCCGTTGCCCACGTGCAACCGGTGCGCAAGGGCCTCGGCGTCTCCACTCTCTTCAACACTATGGGCCCGCTCCTGAGCCCCGGCCGCCCGGAGTTCCAAATCATGGGCATAGCCAACCCCGAGCAAGGCCAGCTCATCGCTGAGGTCTTCAAGGACCTCGGCCGCACCCGCGCGCTCGTGGTCCACGGTGCTGGCACCGATGAGATTGCCGTTCACGGCACCACCCAGGTCTGGGAGCTTCGCGACGGCACCATTAGCCACTACGAGCTCACCCCCGAAGACCTCGGCATTTCCCGCCACGAGTTGACCGACCTTGCCGGCGGCAACGGGGAAGAAAACGCGAAGGCCCTCCGGGCGGTTTTTGCCGGTACGGGCAAGCCGGCCCATCACGACGCGATCGTCGCCACCGCCGGCGCCATGTTCTATCTCAACGGCACAACCGACACCATCCAAGACGGCGTCGCGCACGCCAACCAACTCATCCAGGACGGCACCGTGGCCGCATGGCTGAAGAAGCACGAGGAGGCGAACTATGGCTCTGCCGACCGTGCTTGAGGGGATCGTCGCCAAGCGCCGCACGCACCTACCAGCCATCCGTGAGCGCCTCGCCCACGTGGACCTCACGACTCTCCCGCGCTCTGAGCGTTCCTTCTACGACGCGCTCAACGGGACCAACCGTTTCATCATGGAATGCAAGTCCGCGTCCCCGTCGCTCGGCCTCATCCGTGAGCATTATGAACCGGGAGCCATCGCCCGCGTGTATTCGCGCTACGCCTCGGCCATCTCTGTCCTCTGTGAACCGGACCGTTTCGGTGGTGACTATGACCATTTGCAAACCGTGGCGCTGTCCACGCACCTGCCGGTCTTGTGCAAAGACTTCATTATCGATCCGATCCAGGTGTATGCCGCGCGTTACTTTGGCGCCGACGCCATTTTGCTCATGATGTCCAGCGTCGATGATGAGACTTATGCAGAGCTCAAACATCTAGCAGATTCCCTTGGGCTCGACGTTCTCACTGAGGCGATCACTGAGGACGAGGTCGACCGCGCCACCGCCTTTGGCGTGGACGTCATTGGCATTAACAACCGCAACCTCCACGACCTCAGCATCGATCTCACCCGCTCCGAGCGCCTGTCTCGCTTTGTACCCTCCGGCAAAGTTATGGTTTCGGAATCCGGCATCCGCAACAACCAGACTGTGCGCCGCCTTGGGTCTCATGCCAACGCATTCCTTGTTGGCTCCCAACTCACGGGTACGCCTGATATCGATCGTGCTGCACGCGAGCTTGTCTATGGTCACAATAAGGTCTGCGGACTTACGGCGTGGTCTGCAGCTCAGGCCGCCCGCGCCGCCGGCGCAGTCTACGGAGGACTCATCTTCGAAGAGGCATCGCCGCGCAGTGTTTCACGTGAAACCGCGCTCGACATCATCGCCCACGAACCCGATCTCAGCTACGTCGCGGTCTCTCGCCGCACCACTGGCTGGGAAGAGCTCGCTTTCGACGGCATTGCCGCCCTACAGATCCATGCCCCTTACCAGGGGAGCACGGAGGCCGAGCTCCAACTCATTGAGTCCGTCCGCGCTGTAGCGGGGGACCGGCAGATATGGCGCGCCATCGATATGACGGCGCCACACGGTCCGGTGCTCGCCTCTGCGCTTGCCGACGCCTCCGACATGCTCATCCTCGATGCTGGCGCCGGCGGCACGGGTAGCTCCTTCGATTGGTCAACAATTCCCGACAACGTCAAAGATAAGGCACTTCTCGCGGGTGGCCTTAAACCCGAGAACCTTCGCGATGCGCTTCGCGTCGGCACAGCCGGACTGGACATCAACTCCGGCGTGGAGGTAGACGGCAGGAAGGACACCGCGCTCATCGCTACGGCCTTCAACACCATTCGTCACTTTACGTATTAGCCCATAGCCCAAACCCTACCCAAAGGAACACCATGACTAACCCACAGGACGCCAGGGAAACCCTCCTTCCCGCGTATTTCGGCGAGTTCGGCGGACAATTTGTTCCCGAGTCTCTCATTCCCGCACTCGACCAACTCGAGAAGGCCTTCGTCGAAGCGCAAAACGATCCCGCCTTCCGCAAAGAACTGTCCGGCTATCTTCGTGACTACCTTGGCCGTCCCACCCCTCTCACCGAAGCAACCAAGCTCGGTGGAAAGGCACGTATTTTCCTCAAGAGGGAGGACCTCGTCCACGGCGGCGCCCACAAGACCAACCAGGTGATTGGCCAAGCGCTCTTGGCCAAGCGCATGGGAAAGACCCGCATTATCGCTGAGACCGGCGCGGGCCAGCACGGGACCGCGACTGCGCTCGCCTGCGCGCTGCTCGATCTTGAATGCGTCATCTACATGGGCGCTAAAGACGTCGAGAGGCAACAGCCCAATGTCTACCGCATGGAGCTCATGGGCGCGAAGGTCGTTCCGGTAGACTCCGGATCTGGCACCCTCAAAGATGCCGTTAATGAGGCGCTGCGCGATTGGACCGCAACGTTCCACGAATCCCACTACCTGCTCGGCACCGCTGCCGGCCCCCATCCTTTCCCCACGATTGTCCGCGAGTTCCACAGGGTGATTTCCGAGGAAGCCAAGGCCCAAATGCTTGAGCGCACGGGCGGGCTTCCCGACGTGGTCGTCGCCTGCGTCGGCGGCGGCTCCAATGCCATCGGCATGTTCGCGGATTTCATCGACGAGGAGTCGGTCGAGCTCGTCGGCGCCGAGCCTGGGGGAGAGGGCCTCGATTCCAGACACCACGGTGCCACGATCAACAATGGCACCATTGGCATCCTCCACGGTGCCCGCTCCTACCTCATGCGCAATGCCGACGGTCAAGTAGAGGAGTCCTATTCCATCTCTGCCGGCCTCGACTACCCCGGCGTCGGTCCACAGCATGCTCACCTGGCGCAGACGGGCCGCGCCACCTATGTCGGCATCACCGACGCGGAGGCACTTGAAGCGTTCCAAATCCTCAGTCGCCGCGAAGGCATCATTCCCGCCCTTGAATCCTCACACGCCCTGGCCTATGCGCTTAAGCGTAAAAATGAGGACATCACCATTCTCGTTTCCCTTTCCGGGCGCGGCGACAAAGACATCGACCACGTCCGCCGCACCCTCGACGCGCACCCCGAATTCCAGATCACGGAGGACAAGTAATGAGCCGATACGAGAAACTCTTCTCCAACCTTGCCGCCCGCAGTGAAGGGGCCTTCGTTCCCTTCATCATGTTGAGCGATCCCGACCCGGACACTGCCCTCGATATCGTTCGCGCGGCCGTCGCCGGCGGGGCCGACGCGCTCGAACTCGGCGTCCCCTTTTCGGACCCTGTTGCCGACGGTCCCACCATTCAGGCCTCACACATCCGCGCCCTCGAAGGTGGGGCAACGGTTGATTCCGCTATCGACCAAATCCGCCAGATTCGAGCCGAATTCCCAGACCTTCCGATTGGCATGCTCATCTATGGCAATGTTCCCTTCACTCGTGGGTTGGAGACCTTCTACTCCGAGTTTCAAGAAGCGGGTGCTGATAGCATCTTGCTTCCCGACGTCCCCGTCCGCGAAGGCGCACCTTTCGTCGCCGCCGCCGACAAGGCCGGCATTGACCCGATCTTCATCGCCCCCGCACAAGCCTCGGAGCAGACCCTCCAGGGCGTGGCTCAATACTCGAGGGGCTACATTTACGCGATCTCGCGCGACGGCGTCACCGGCACCGAAAAGGAATCGGAAACCCGCGGGCTCGTTGATGTAGTGAACAACGTGAAACGCTTTGGTGGGGCACCGATTCTCCTTGGCTTTGGGATCTCAACCCCTCAGCATGTCGCCGATGCCATCTCCGCTGGCGCAGCTGGGGCCATCACCGGATCTGCTTTAACGAAGATTGTCGACGCCCACCTCGACGAGAACAACAAGCCCACCGAAGGACTCGCCTCTGCAGTCACCGACTTCGTATCCAAGATGAAGGCTGCTACCAAGCGTGCCGTTGGCTAAGCGCTTCCCCGAACTATCCTGACCCACCTCGGCCTCTTCCATCACGTCGTGCGCCACCACGCGTCACGATGGAAGGGGTCGTTTCACGTGAAACAGCGCGTGTTCCATATGCACAAGCCCATCGGCTACCGTCGTTGTAGCCAGCAATCACTAATAATGCCGCCTTCTGTGCCTTCCAAAGCCTCCTTAATTCCCTAATCCCCAACAGCGATAGTCGCTTGGCCCTCAGAAGGGGATATCATCGGATGCGTTCGAGTAGCGATCCGCCGGGTCCGTCCTGTCGAAGACTTCGACCAACTCTCCGCCATCAAGCTCAACCTTCAAGGCTTTGGCCTCTTCGTGCATCTTCCGCCGGTGAGCAATGACATCTTCCGCGACGGTTCGTGCCCACACCTTAGACGCCGGGGCCAGGGGACCGGTTGCTTCAGTCACCGCCCAGGTGCCGTCCTCAAACAACCAGACAACATCACCAGTAACTGGGTCCAGGATATAGAAAGCCCGTCCGTCAGTTTTCATGTTGTGGTGGTGCTGACAAAGGGCAACCAGGTTAGATGGGTGCGTAGGGCCACCGTCGGCGTAGTTAATCCTGTGGTCCAATTGGCATGTCCACGCCGGTCGATTACAGCCAGGCGCCCGACAGGTCCCGTCGCGCCCCTCGACATACTTTCGCGTGAAATCTGAGGGCTGGTAGCCTTCACACGGTTCTGGCGCTTCACTAAAGTCTCTCGTCACAGTCCTCGACGCTGGGACTCCTTCACCGGTCCAGCCGTGTCCCTGAACATAGACCGGCGCTCCCTCCACGTCAGTGGCTTTGAATTCATGCACAACAACTTTTCCAGGCTCCGGCTGAATCTTGCCCGTAATGAGGAGAACTAAGGCATCCGCCATCGAGACGTCATGCTCTTTTGCGGCCAGCTTGATTGTCTCGTGGATTACGACGCCGACGTTGCTATCGACCTCTAACTCGATCGAGGCACGTTCTCCCCGGGTGAGGAGTGAATACCGGTTCTTCTTCCGCTTATCCCGGAACGCGATTGAATCATCCAAGACCTTAGCGATGTCGCGCACTTTGCGCCGAATCTTTTCTGCGCTGGGAAAGACCTGGTTGGGTTTAGTCGGTGTTAGCCACGCCGCCAACTGACTATCGATCTCTGAGATAACTGACGAAATAGGGTTGCCCAGCTTTGCCAGTACTTGATCAATAGCAACCAAGGCTTGCATATCGAGTAGGTATTCAGAGTCTTGCATCGCCTTCACCTTCGGCAATTCACTGAGACGAATAAGCCCCATGACATTCCGCGCCACATGTGCCGGAGACTTTCCCGTCTTTTGGCCTAGGGTCATAAATGCAGTGTCTGAATCTGCGTCGAGCGGCGGCTGGACACGTGACCAAAACTCATACTCTATTCTTCGCATGAGTTGCCCCGCCATACATTCTGGATCATGCGGGTTTGAGTGAGAAAAATACGCAGTAGGTACCGAGGTTGAAGAATTTGTTGTGATTCCCATGGGGAGCTACATCCCTAAACTAGCCGGATAATTGCTTCCCCCACTCCCACCTTTAGAATACATGTTCTAAGCTCGTCCCACAAGAGCCACTTCGGTTTTAGGGAAGTAATTTGGCAACACCTTGCACGACCGAGCGGCCCGCGACGTCGGCAACAAGGCATATAAAATTCCCCCTCCCGCAGCCAACCTTCCAATTGATTGGTCTAGACGTATAGACCAGAAATGGAACGCAAGCTAGGGGAGGGGGAAGCTCTCAGGGTTTCACGTGAAACCTAAGCTTGAAACCTAAGCTTTGCTGAGCTCCTCGTCGGCAGCAGAGGCGTCGGCCTCGGCCTCCAACCCATCAATTTTATTACGAGCGAAACGGTCAACAATCATGGCGATAGCGCCGTCGCCAGTAACGTTCGCGGCCGTACCCACGGAATCGATAGCGATGTAAGCGGCAATCATCAGTGCCACCATCGAATCATCAAAGCCCATATTGGATTGCAACAGACCAACCGCAACCATCACGGCACCGCCCGGAACACCGGGGGCCGCGATCATCATGATTCCAAGAAGCAGGATGAAGCCCAAGGCCTTACCCAAATCTGCTTCCATACCATCAGCCATGTACACAATCGCGAAGGCGTACAACGTCAGCTTGATCATCGAACCAGAAAGGTGAATGGTCGCACAGAGGGGGATGACAAAGCCAGCAACGGGCTTGGTAATACCGTTCTTCAACGTGGCGTCCAATGTCACCGGAATCGTCGCCGCCGAAGAGGAAGTACCCAACGCAGTGAAGTAGGCCGGTGCCATGTTCTTCAATGCTCGGAATGGATTCTTACCCGCAATTGCGCCGGCGATGATGTATTGAAGCACGAGGTAAACCAGCGTCATGAGGACCGCAAGCAAAAGAACCTTGGCGAAGGCAACGAGGACCGTCCCGATATTGCCATTCATACCCAAGGAGAGGAACATGCCGAAGATATAGAACGGCAGGAGGGGAATCACAAAGCCCCAGATCACCTTGATGACGACGTTCTCAAATTCCTTGGTAATCGCGTAAAGGTTGTCGGATTTCACAGTGGTCATCGCCACGCCAACGCAGAAGGACAACAGCAGCGCCGTCATAACTTCGAATGGAGCCGGCATCTCAACGGTGAAGTAGGGCTCGAGCGCTCCGGCATCGATGTCAGCAACATCAGTGTTGAGCGTCTGCCCACCAAGCAACGTGGGGTACAGGACCTGGGTCAAACCGTAGGCAACGAGGCCTGCCACGATAGTGGAACCATACGCAATTCCGGCAGTAATACCCAGCCACTTGCCGGCACCGCGACCGAGGCCCGCGATTGCCGGTGCCACGAGAGCAAGAATCAGAATGGGGATGAAGAAGCCAAGAAAATTCGAGAACAGTCCGTTGTATGTTGCGAAGGCCCTGCCGAACCACTCGGGGGCGAATTGGCTAACTATGATGCCCAAGACTATCGCTACGATAATCTTGAACAGCAGAGAGTTGAGAACACTCTTGAATGTCATGATTGAGTCTTTTCTATGGTTGATACCACTACGAGTTTCTCGCCCGGCGATAAACGCCTATTTATCTACCAAGCGACACGAAATGTATATTACAGCACGAAACGAATAAATTGAACCAGCTTTCTCGCTAGCTAGGAAGCGGGATAGACTTAGACGCATGCTCGTAGTCGGAATCATCTTCCTCATCCTTGCCGCGGTCCTCATCATCGTCGGCGGCCTTGCCACACTCCGTAAACTCCCCGGCAACAGTGTTGTTGGATTGCGTCTCGCGGAGATCCGCAAAACCCGGGAGGCATGGGACAACGCCCACGCTATTGCGGGCCCGTTCTGGTTCCTGGGAGGCATCGCTCTCGTTTTCGGTGGCGTTATCGCGCTTCGCGCCGAAGGTTGGATGTGGCTAATCCCCGCACTCACAGCCGTCGTAGCTGTCCTCGCGCTCTCCATCGGCTCCAATATGGGTGCCCGCGCGGCCTACCTGTGGGACCAAGCCCATAAAGACGACGATGGTTGCGGCGATTCCTGCAACTGTGGCGACGGCGGCTGCGGGGGAGAGGCGCCGGCTGTCGACGTCTCCGCGATCCGTGCCGCAGCACAACACGCCGACAAGGCGGGCCGAGACTAGAGCGGCTTTTTCAGCACAGTGACGTATTCTGGGCAAACAGAAGTCCCCATATGATTTCATCACAAACTATATTTTAGGTGGCCAGCTCAACACCGGGTAGACCCGATGATTGGTCTGGCCACCTTTCTTTGTCCTGTGCGGGCACTGAGAGCTAAACATCAATTACGTGGGAACACGGCAATGTGACGTGACAACAGGAGTCGGGCGGCGCACGATCGTGTTCATGACCAAGAACACCAAAACTAAAGCGCTACGGCTCGTCGCTGCAACAGCGCTCAGCCTCAGCATCCTCGGCGCGGGGGCCACGTATGCACTCGCCGGAGAACGTCGCGGAGCACACAACGAAGCTGGGACGATCTATAGCGATGTCGGCACATCATACGGTGCCTACGATTTCAGCGGCAGCAGGGAAGAGGAGCTTCCCGTGTGGGACGGCAAACTTAGCTAACAGCACATTGTCCTCTCCCTACACTGCCGCTGAATCAGATAGAGTAATCCACATGACTACGTGTTCACGCCGCCTTTTCCTGCTCGGTACTGCGACTACCTTTGCTGGGGCCTACCTCGCCGCCTGTGGCAAGGAGCCTTCCGCGGAAGTCGCAGCGACGGAAATCCCCGTTGGCTCCGCCATCATTGTAGACAAGGTGATCTTCGCTCAACCCACCGAGGGAGAGTTCAAAGCATATTCGCAGACCTGCCCGCACCAGGGTTCCCTCATCACGAAGATTGAAGGCTTGACCACCACGTGCACGAGTCACTACTCAAGCTTTGACCTCAGCAGCGGCGAAGTCACCGGCGGCCCCAGCCCTAAACCGCTCACTGAGTACGGAGTGGAAAACAACGGGGGAACAGTCAAAAACGTCTCCGCCTAATGGATATCCCTGGCGACTCAGGGGGTTTGAAAAGATGTTTCACGTGAAACCGTGAGGGGCGTCTAGACTCTCTTCTATGATTGAGCGCCTAAAAAGACTCGACCCCCTCATCGTCCTCATCCTGTGCGCCGTCGCAATCGCTATTGCTTTTCCCGCGCGGGGAAGCTTTGCAGACAGCTTCGATGTCCTCACGAATATAGCGATCGCCCTTCTCTTCTTCCTCTACGGCGCCCGACTCTCAACGCGCGAAGCCATCAACGGGATCAAACACTGGAAGCTCCATCTCACTATTCTGGCGTTTACCTTTGTGGTCTACCCAATCATCGGCCTCGCGCTGCGCCCGCTCACCGCGTTCATCCCAAACGATCTTTACTTGGGAATTCTCTACCTCACGCTTGTACCGTCAACAGTGCAATCGTCGGTAGCCTTTACCTCGATCGCCCGCGGAAATGTTCCCGGAGCAATCGTCTCTGCGTCTGCCTCAAACCTCGCTGGAGTTCTGCTTACGCCATTGCTCGTCATGGCACTCATGGGGGCCGGCGATGGGATACACATCGATAGCTCTGTTTTCTTTGAGATTTCTGTTCTTTTGCTCCTACCTTTCGTGCTCGGCCAGCTCACCAGAAAATGGGTGGGCAAACTCGCGGCAAGCAAAGCCACGAAAGTGGTGGACCGAGGCTCCATCGCGATGGTCGTCTATGCGGCCTTTTCTAAGGGAATGGTGGACGGGATCTGGGCGTCGATTAGCGTATGGCAGATTCTGTTTCAGATTGTCTTCTCAACAGCATTCGTCTTCTTCATGCTCTGGCTCACCAAGGCGGTCAGCCAGAAGCTGGGGTTCAACAGAGAAGACACCATTGCTATTCAGTTCTGCGGGTCAAAGAAATCCCTGGCCACCGGATTACCCATGGCCTCGGTGATTTTTGCCTCCGGCGGCACCTCATTGGGGCTGCTCATCCTTCCCCTCATGATTTACCACCAGGTCCAATTGATGATCTGCGCGTCTATGGCGGCGGGCTACGCCCGGGTAGAGTGAGAGCACATGAAAAAGCTTTATGTTCGCACCACCATGACCATCCCGGAGGTCGGCACCGCCACACACATCGCGGAGCTTGAGGAAATCAACGCTGAGGCCTGCTCAATGCTGCGCATGATCGCCCTCGCTCCGAATGACTCCATCGTCGGCGCTGCAACACCGGAGACCTCAGTGGGCAATGCCGAGGTCCCACAGCGCGTGGTTCCACACCCCGACACCTACGACGCATTCCCCGACATCAACGCCGAGCTTATCGACGCCTTCCAGTTCCACTCCCTGTGGACAGAGGCCATCGCCCTGTACGGGGACTTTTAAAGCACCACGTTCACCAACAGCATGTACACGGCGGTGCCTCCGAAGATGGACAAGCCGGAGTTGCGGCGCCACAGGTGCAGCAGGGCAGTAGCCGCGGCGCCTACAAGGGGAGCCACAAAGCTTCCCGTGTCTTGGGTCTGGCTAAACAAGGTGTAAACCACCAGGACCGTCATCACGCCCACGGGCATAGTGAAGCCCAGCACGCTAATGAATTGGCTATCCTTTAGGGCCTTCACAAAGACGAAGGGAAGCCAGCGCAAAACAACCGTCACCACCCCGACGGGGATAAGCACGGCGAGGATGCTGAGCAGGGTTACTCCAGCTGGCATTAGGACTCCCTGCGTAGAATCATCGCGCTGTCGACACGAGGAGAGAGGTAGCGCACCACCAAGAGCAGAAAATAGGCGCTCAGCGCCACCATGAGTAGCTGCCCTGGAAACAGACAGCCCGCGAGGACACCCAGGACCGCAGCAGACAGCGGAAGCGAGTAATCCTTGTTGTTCTGGAAGGAATCAATCGCCAGGACGATGAACAAGGCGACGAGGGCGAAATCCAGACCCTTCACCGAGGGCGGAATGGCCTGGCCTGCCAGCGCACCAATGATGCCCGAGACAACCCACAGCACCTGGCAGAAAAGCTGCACGGTGAAGACAAATGCACCACTCGGGCGCGAGCCGCGGGGAAAGGCGGAGAGGACGGCATAGGATTCGTCGGTCAGCGCGTACGTGGAGTAGGCGCGGCCGAAACGATTCCGAATCTCATCGCGCGGAAAGGTTAACCCGTAGAAGATGTGGCGGAAGTTCACCATGAAACCCGTCACCGCGGCAACGGCGGGCGTCACGCCGCCGGTCACCATGGAAATGGCGAGGAACTCCATCGAGCCAGCGTAAATAACGATGGAAAAGATGGGGGTCCACCACCAGTCGAAACCGGTCTGGACCATGAGCACGCCGAAGGCGAGGCCCAGCGGCACCACCCCCACGGCAATGGGCATGCAGGTCCGTATTGCCTTGATGATCTCCGCACGCATGGCAGAGATGTTAGCGCAGAGGGTGGAGAGGAACTCTAATTATCTTCATCGATATAGCGCGGGAAGGTGGCAAACAACGGCAGGGGCATGGCTTGGCGGCGCATGACGTCTGACCACGTATCTGTCGATCCGGAGGAGACTACGTCCTGGGGCAGGGCAGGGGCCACGTACCACTCACCGCGATCAATTTCCTCATCGAGTTCGCCCGGTCCCCACTCGAAATGACCAGCGAAAAGACGCATACCTTCCACCAGTTCGGTGACGGCATCGGGACCCACGCGCAGATCGACGAGTGCCACCCGTGGGGCGAGGCGGCTCAGCGAAGGCTGCTTCTCGATGTCCACGCCCTGCTTGGTCAGCGCCACGCCGATGGCCGCCTGCTGGTCGTGCGGGCCGCCGATGTAGAGGGCCTGCGGCTTAGCCACCACGGGCAGCCACTCCGGCATGACGTTGAAGACCGCGACCTCGGAGCGCTTAGTCAGATCCACTCCATACGTGCGCCCGGCATGTTGCTCGGTGATGAGGATGACGGAGCGATTGTACTGGGGCGCGAGAACGTCGGGAGCCGCCACGAGGAGCTGGCCAGGGGCGGGATCATTGCGCTCAAGGGCGTTGAAAAGTCTGTCTGCGTACATCCCTATCTAGAATTCCACCACTCGCGCAGCTTCGCAATAGCAACCTCGCGCTCCAGAGGGCCTTCCTCCAGACGCAGCTCCTTGAGGTAAGACCAGGCCTGGCCGACCTCCGGGCCGGGTTCAAGGCCGAGGATCTCCATGATCTCGTTGCCGTCGAGGTCTGGGCGCACACGGGCGAGGTCTTCCTTAGCCGCGATATCCGCGATGCGTTCCTCCAGCTGATCGTACGTGCGCTGGAGACGGCGGGCCTTGCGCTCATTGCGGGTGGTGCAATCGGCTCGCACAAGTTTGTGCAGGCGCGGGAGAAGATCGCCGGCATCGGTGACATAACGGCGCACGGCGGAATCGGTCCACTGGCCATCGCCGAAACCGTGGAAACGCATGTGCAGGTAGACCAGCTGGCCGATATCTTCGGTCGTGGCCTTGGGGAATTTCAGCTTGCGCAGGCGCTTGCGGGTGAGCTTCGCACCAACAACCTCGTGGTGGTGGAAGCTGACCTTGCCGTCGGTGGTGTCGCGGGTATCCGGCTTGCCAATGTCATGGAGCAGGGCAGCCCACCGAAGAATGAGATCGGGACCGTCTTCCTCCTGCTCCATGGCCTGCCGAAGTACAGTCAGCGAGTGCGCGTACACGTCCTTGTGCTGCGCGTGCTCGTCGGGAGCCATGCGCAAAGCCGGGATCTCCGGAAAAACATAATCAGCAATCCCGGAATCAACAAGCAGGTCAATACCCTTCCACGGCGCGACACCGCAGATGAGCTTGTTGAGCTCCACCTGCACGCGCTCCACGGTGATGCGCTGGATTTCAGCGGCCATGTCCTTCATGGCATCGCGCACGCGCTGGGCGACGTCAAACTCCAACTGCGCCGCGAATCGCGCAGCGCGGAGCATGCGAAGAGGATCATCGTGGAAGGAAATCTCCGGCGCATCCGGGGTATCGAGGATGCGATTCGCCAGGTCATCGAGTCCGCCCATCGGATCGTGGAATTCGCGGGTACCGTCCGGGCGCAGCTCGATGGCCATGGCGTTGACCTTGAAATCGCGGCGCACGAGATCGCCCTCGAGCGTGTCGCCGTAGACCACCTCGGGGTTGCGGGAATCGCCGTCGTAGCTATCAGAGCGGAAGGTGGTGATCTCAATCTGCTGGCCCTTATAAGCCGCCGAGACAGTACCGAAGTCGATGCCGGTATCCCACACGGTTTCCGCCCACTCCTCCAGAATCGAATACACCACGTCGGGCCGGGCCGGGGTGGTGAAGTCGAGATCATTGCCCAGGCGGCCGAGCAGGGCATCGCGGACGGAGCCGCCGACGAGGTAGAGGGGGGCGTCGTGAAGCGCGAAGCGTTCCACCAGGCCACTGAGGAGGCCACTGAGCTGGGCGACGGTGGCGTCCGCGCGAGCAAGAACGCCGATTAGCTGAGTGTCCTGAAAATTCACGGATCGAAGTCTACTACGATTAGCAGGGATGACTAAGAACACGCCAGGGTCCAAGCGCCGCCGCCGGCGGGGCGCGGGCCACCGGAACCACCGCACGGGACGCCCCCAGCGCACGTCCACCAACCGCATGACCACGCGGGATGAGACGTCCGCAGGCGGACTCGTCGTGTCCGGATTGGCGGAGGCCGTCGACGAAGACGGCAACGTGGACCTGTCCCAGATCTATGTGGCACTCATCGGCAGGTTGGACCGCCGCGGGCGCCTGCTGTGGTCCATGCCGAAGGGCCATGTGGAAAACGGCGAGGCCAAGGAACTCACCGCCGAGCGCGAAGTATGGGAGGAAACCGGAATCCACGGCAAGGTCTTCGCGGACCTGGGCATGATTGATTATTGGTTCGTCTCCGATGGCGTGCGCATTCACAAGACCGTGCACCACCACCTGCTGCGTTTCGTGGACGGCATCATGAATGACGAGGACCCAGAGGTCACCGAGGTGTCCTGGATCCCGGTCTCCGAGCTCATCGAGCACCTTGCCTATGCGGACGAGCGCAAGCTGGCCCGCATCGCCCACGACCTCCTCCCTGATCTCGCGCGAAAGGAAGCTGCCGCAGGAAAGGCGACTCCGCGGTGAGTTGGCGCGCAGCGGTTGCCATCACGGCGCTGGCGGTGGGCTGCGCCGTCCCCGTGGCCCAGGCACAAACTCCCGATGCCGAGAGCAACGACTCCCACTATTGGCTCGGCTCCCGCGGCCCCGATGAGCTCGAACTCAGCTTGCTCAGCGCGACGGAGGCGCGAGTAGGGGAGACGCTTAAAGTCCAGCTGCGCATCCACAACCCGACGGATAGCGCCGTTGATGACTTGCAGATAACCTCCCGGCGCAGCAATGCTGTGAACTCCACGACGGAGGCCCGCCAAGAGCTCGCTGCGGGATCCTTTCCTTATTATGGGACTTCGCTCGGCGCAGGAGCACTGGAGCCGGGGGAGAGCCGCGACGTAACCGTGGAGGTCCCCACCGCGTTGGGAGATGACTCCACGCTGGCCATCACCGATCCCGGCGCCTACCCACTGCTATTTACGCTCACCGGCACCCGCGACGGTCAGGCCACGAGCTTTGCGGAAGAGCGGACAATCCTGGATTTCAGGGGCGAAAATCAGGATCCGACGCCCGACGCAGAAGACGACAGCAAACACGAGTTCTCACTGATCTATCCCGTGACCGCCCAGGTCGACGTCGTGCCGGGAGATACCGGCGGCGAGGAGCTCATCTTAGAAAGCGAGCAGCTCGCTGAACAGCTCTCACCGGGCGGGCGCCTCGATCAGCTGCTCGACGCCTACCTGCAGCATGATCTGCACGGTTCAGGCTGCGTGGCCCTGGACCCCGCGCTTGTCGACGCCGCTGACCGCATGTCCGCCGGCTACACCGTCAACGAGACCCGCCCCTCTACTGCCAAACACCCCACGCGCCTGCGCGATTCCTGGTTTAGCAGCGCCGATTCCGATCGCGGCAAGCCGGGCGCGGGCGCCCAAGACGCCGCCGCGTGGCTGGAGAAACTGAAGAAGGTGGACTGCCGCATGCTCATGCCGTGGGCTAACGCAGACACCGATGCCGTGGCCCAGGTAGGAAACGAGTGGCTCACCCACGAGGCCGTCGAGCAGGGCGCTGACACCATCGAGCGCGTCCTCGGCGCCCCGCTCAGCACGCCACTGACCGCACCGGCCTCAGGGACAAGCGAGCACGCGATGCCCGTCCCGCTGCTGGTGGCGGATAATTCCGAGTGGGCCGGCAAGGCCGCCACCTTTGATGCCTCCCTCGGAGCACTGTTGGCCCAGACCGGTTCCAAGCCGCAGACCACTGGGTACTCCAACCCGGAGCTGCGCTACGACTTTTCGATTGATTCGGAGCAGGCGAGGGCGTTGACGGCGGGGGCGTCGATAAGCGTGGCGTCCGCGCAAGAGGAGACCGTGGCCAAGCTGCCGAACTTCCAGGACCCTGCCGCCGCGCGCGCGGTGATGGAAGCAGCGCAGCGCCTGCTCAATTCCGGGCGCCTCGAGCCCCGTCCCGTTGCCGCGCTGCCCATCGAGCCCGGCAGCGGCAGCCCTGGAAGTCCCTACCCAGATCCCGCAGCCTTCCACGACGCCGAGATCACTCAGGTGACGCAGCAGGCGCGCTATACCGATGAGCTGATGTCCATCATGGTCAATGATCCCGGTATCGCCATGACGCGCTATAACTTCACGGCGCCCCTGCGCCGCGATCTCCTCACGGCGCTCAGCGCTACCGAACGCTCCAGCATCCACGGTTTTCCATCCTCGGTGGAGCGGAGCCGCGCCCGGCTGGAGAAAAACGCGGATATGCTCCGCGAGCTTCGCGCTTCCGTGGCGCTCATCCCGCCGGGCAACGTCTTTACCCGCGTTTCGGAGTCATCACCGCTGCTCATCGTGGCGGAGAACGGCCTGCCGCTGCCTGTCGACGCCCACCTAGCCTACGACGCCCCCGACGGCGCCACGTTGAACACGCAGGACTTGATTCACATCCCGGCCAAGGGATCTATTACCGTGTCCATGACCGCTGACCTGCCCAGCAACGTTGACCAGATGTCGTTGCGCCTATGGCTTGCAACACCATCTGAGCACCTCATATCGGATCCAATCGATATCACGGTGCAGACGCGTGCCGGTATCGTTAGCGTCTATGGAGTCGGCGCGATCGCCGCGCTCGCCCTCATCCTAGCTGCCCTGTTCCGTCTGGGTAAGCGGAAGAAAAAGAAGTCTCACGGATAGTTTTCTCAATGACACATGAACCTAAGTCTGGTGCCCGCCGACGCATTGTCACGCCTTCGCCGCCGGCGCCGGTACCGGAAAAGCGCGCGCCGAGTGGCGTCGTTGCTGTCGACGACGAACTCGAGGACCGCTCGGGACTGAAGGGCAAGGCAGCCGCTGCCTCGAGTGAGCCCTCCGGCGAAAAGAACTCCGACGGCGCCGTCGTTCGCGCAACCGGCTCCATGGCCATTGCGACGATGATTTCCCGCATCACGGGATTCATCCGCAACGTGCTCATCGGCTCGTCGCTCGGCCCGGCTATTTCCTCCGCCTTCACCACGGCGAACCAGCTGCCCAACCTCATCACGGAGATCGTGCTGGGCGCGGTGCTGACCTCGCTCGTGGTGCCCGTGCTGGTGCGCGCGGAAAAGGAAGACGCTGACCGTGGCGAGGACTTTGTCCGGCGCCTCTTCACGCTGGCCTTCTCCCTGCTGGCCACGATCACGGTGCTTTCCTGCATCTTTGCCCCGCAGTTAACGCGCATGATGTTGCCGGAGGACGGCGAGGTCAATGCCGTGCAGGCCACCTCCTTTGCCTACTTGCTGCTGCCGCAGATCTTCTTCTACGGGCTTTTCGCGCTCTTCCAAGCGGTGCTCAACACCAAGAGCATCTTTGGGCCAGGCGCGTGGGCACCGGTGGTCAATAACATCATCTCGATCACGGTGCTCGTGGCCTACCAGCTGCTCCCGGGCAGCTTGCATCCCGATGCGCCTTCGCCGATCACAGACCGGCACGTGCTGCTCCTAGCCCTAGGTACCACGGCCGGTGTGGTGGTGCAATGCCTCATCCTTTTCCCTTATCTCAAGAAGGCGGGCATTAACCTCAAGCCGCTGTGGGGCCTGGATGACCGCCTCAAGCAATTCGGCGGGATGGCCATGGCCATCGTGGCCTACGTAGCGGTTTCCCAGCTGGGTTACGTCATCACCTCCCGCGTGGCGGCCCATGCGGACAAAGAAGCGCCGTTTATCTACCAGCAGGCATGGCTTCTCCTGCAGGTACCCTATGGCGTCATTGGCGTCACGCTGCTCACCGCAATTATGCCGCGCCTGTCCCGCAACGCCGCGGACGGTGACGTCAAGGCCGTGGTCCGGGATCTCACGCTGGGCACGAAGCTGACGTTTATCGCCCTGATTCCCATCGTCATCTTCATGACGGGATTCGGCATCCCGATCGCCCGCGGCCTTTTCCAATACGGCGCCTTCAACGCCAAGGCGGCCGAGGTACTCGGCCTCACGCTGAGCTTCTCTGCCTTTACCCTCATCCCATACGCCCTCGTGCTGCTGCACCTACGCGTCTTCTACGCCCGCGAAGAAGCGTGGACGCCGACGTTTATCATCGCTGGCATCACGCTCACCAAGTCGGTGCTCTCCCTGCTTGCCCCACACGTGGCGGATTCCCCCGACCGCGTGGTCGTCCTTCTGGGCACTGCCAATGGCTTCGGCTTCGTGGCCGGCGCGGTGATCGGCGGCTTCCTGCTCAAGCGAAAGCTGGGCAGCCTGGGTGGCCGCGCGGTTATCGCGACGACTATCTGGTCAGTACTGGCCTCCCTCGTGGGCCTCGTGGTGGCCTTCGTCATCAATTACGTCATCAACCTCGTGCTCCCGGAGCAGGTGCCGCCGTTCGTGTACCTGCTGAAGCTTGCCGTGGCGGGCCTCATCTTCGTGGCTGTCACCGGCATCGTGCTTTCGCGCTCGGGTTTGCCGGAAGTCATCAACCTTGGCCGCCAGCTGCAGCGCATCCCCGGCATGTCCCGCATCATCAAGATCGAGCATGCCGAGGCCATCGAGGTCGAGGCCCCAGAGCAGCTGGAGATCCAGCCGATCTTCAGCGTGGATGCCTTCAACTCCTCGCCGGTACCGCCGCCGATGTCCGCCGGTATTGTCCGCGGGCCGCGCTTGGTGCCGGGCGCACCGGTATCCGATGGCCGCTTCCGCCTCCTCAAGGACTACGGCTCTGCCGCGGGTACCCGCTTCTGGAAGGCCCGCGAGCAGGCCACCGGCCGCCTTGTATCGCTGACATTCGTGGACACCACGGGCGAGGCTCCGATGGCTCCCGCCACCCCGGCGGTAGCCGCCCGCCGCTCCGCGGAGGTCTCCCGCGCCACGCGCCGCCTGGCGGAGATGGAGCTGGATGCCATGGCGGAGAACATCGACATCCTGTCCTACCGCCAGGGCTGCCTCGTCGTGGCGGACTGGGTGGAGGGCACCTCCCTGAAGACGGTCTCGGAGGATGAGGACCTCGATCCGCGCGCCGTCGCCCACGCCTTAGTCCCGCTGGTGCGCACCACGGCTGCTGCCCACGCGGCGGGCCTCGTGCTGGGAATTGAGAACCGCAACCGCATCCGCATTTCCACCGAGGGCATTGCCACCCTGGCCTTCCCCGCGGTGCTGCACAGCAACGATGAGGAGACTGACCGCTCGGCGCTGGCCTCCGCCATCTCGCTCCTCGTGGAGTCCACCAGTCCGACACCAGAGGTGCTGCAGGAGATTGCTGCCGACGCCGAGGAGGGCCAAGACTCCGATCTCGAGGACATCGCCAACCGCTTGGCGGCCTTCGCCGGCGATGGCGACGAGGGCGAGGAGACCCTCCAGATTCCAGTCGAGGAGACCCCGCGCAAGGAGGACCCGAGCCCCGCTCCGGGCTTCGGCGGCCGCGGTTACTCTGGCTCCGGCATCATCGTCCTAGGCGCGCTGGCCACCCTCTTCGTCGTGGCGATGGCCGCGCTCAGCGTGTGGATCCTATCCCATGTGGGTAATGAAAAGACTTCCCCCGTGGTGACGAAGAGCGAATCGACGACTGAAACCTCATTCCCCAACGTGCCGCCGGTGCTCCTGAAGGACGTCAAGACCACCTCCGTTCCGGAGGGCAAGGAAGTTTCTGGTTCATGGTCCACGAAGAAGGCAGACACTGGACTCCTGCTCAGCATTGACAAGCCCACGCAACTCCGAGCGCTTCCGCTTCAGCAGAGCAAGTCCACCGGCGCCAAGTACGAAGTCTATGGCGTTAATACCAAGGATTTTGACCCCACGGATCCTGACTCCGGCAAGCTCACCGAGCTCGCACACGGCACGCTAACCAACGCGCGCCAAGACATCGAGCTCAAGGAGAAGCCCGTGGCCTTCGACGGCGCCCTCATCGTCTTCACCGACATGCCCAAATCCGGCTCCGTGACACTGAAGGAGGCCACCCTGGTGGGCATCCCCACCAACTAACCCACCACCTCACGCATTTCCCCAGACCTCGATCCCGAAACTCCCTGCTCGCTGACTCAGACACACCACGCGCTTGACGACGCCCTGCAGGTTTCGGGTTGCAGGTCTGGGGCTTTAGTGTTCTTGCGATTTCTTCCCTTGACAGCTGAGTGAAGGAGCGTATAATTATTGTTGTCACGTCAACAATCTAGAGAAACCTAGAAGAAACGAGGAAACCATGACTATCACCGCAGGAACCTACGCACTGGATCCGGCACACACCACTATCGGCTTTGTAGCTCGCCACGCCATGATCACCAAGGTGCGCGGCAACTTCAACGAGTTCGAAGGCACCCTGACCGTAGGGGAGAACATTACTGACTCCGCCGCCACCGCCACGGTAAAGACGGCATCCATCGATACCAAGAACGCCGACCGCGATGCACACGTGAAGAATGAGGACTTCTTCGATGTTGAGAAGTTCCCAGAGATGACCTTCACCGCGACCAAGTTCGACGTTAACGACGAGGGTGAGGGCACCGTCACCGGTGACCTCACCATCAAGGGCACCACCAAGTCCGTCGATTTCAAGGTAGAAGAGACCGGCGTGGCCGAGGATCCCTTCCGCAACACCCGCCTTGGCTTCGAGGCTAAGACCTCCATTAACCGCACCGACTTCGGCATCGACTTCAACGCTCCGCTGAAGACCGGCGGCGTGCTCGTCTCCGAGGAGATCAAGATCGAGCTCGAGGTCTCTGCCATCAAGCAGTAAGCCCTCAAGCGCGATACCTCGCCTTGAGAAGTAGTTTTTAGTTGTTGCCCGTAGTGCCCATTTCGGTACTGCGGGCAACAACTTTTTGACAACTAAGGCGCCACAACCGAGTAATAAACAACTCTAAAACAACTCCTCAACAACTCGCGCAACACTGTGGCCTGCACTTTTAAGAATAAATCTGCGTCAGAAGCTGTCATATTAGTCAATAGTTGTTTATTAGTTGTTGCGGAGTTGTTTGAAACAACTCCGCTATACTACAGGCCATGAGAGAGGACGAACTCGACTTCATCATCCAGGCACTGCGCTCGATTGAAACCGGCGCAACCGCCGATAGCCTGGAATCCGAGATTCTCGATTTCAAAGAGGACCCTGCAGTCCACCCGAGAAATCGCAATCCAGACGCAACCCTTGTTGAATTCCTCATCGATGAAGCCGTGTGCTTTTCCAATGCCGATAACGGGAACGCTTTCATCGTGCTTGGAGTCGCAGACAAGAAATCAGGACCAGCGGCATTTACAGGCACCCAGAGGGAACTGGACTGGCTCATAAGAAAAATCTTCGAAGGAACACAGCCCAACATCCACGTCGAAGCAGAGGAGCTGGAGTGGTGCGGAGCCCGGCTCATCGTCTTGCGCGTTCCCCGTGGCATCACGCTGTATCAGCGCCCGAAGGGACAGGCAAGCAAACGGGTTGGTACTCGCTGCGTACCCCTCACCGAGCACCAACGCCGCGCACTCTTTTTTGAACGCGCCAACCCGGATTACACCGCTCACCCCTCCCGGCGAGGACTTGAGGAACTCGATATGACAGCCGTCGATCAGGCGCGGCACCTGCTAGCTCAAGCTAGAGCGATGTCCGGTTCCCAGGAGCCTGTTCCCGCGACGACCCGCGAACTTTTGGGAGAATTAGGGCTGCTGGATGGCTCACAAAACCCCACATACGCGGCCGAAATCCTCTTCATGCCTCCGGTATCCCAGCAGGTTACAATTCGACACTTCCTCCGTCTTGTACCTGGCGGTGAGCCGAGAACAACGGAAATCTCTGCGCCCCTCATCACCGCATACTTGCGGTTGAAAGAGCTAATTCGAGTCAATGCCCAGCAAGAAGTGGAGCGCATCGCACTTGCCACAGGTCAAGAAGTATCGATCAAGGCTTTCCCAGACACCGCTGTCGACGAACTCGTCTCCAACGCCTTAGCCCATCGCGACTGGGACGCATCGGCTGCAGTAGTCATCGACCAATCTCCCATAGCCTTCTCTGTATGGTCACCCGGTGGTCTTCCCACAGGTGTACAACGCAATCGAGTTCTCACAACACAATCAATTCCCCGAAATCCCCGCCTTATGACGGCGTTAAGGATGCTGGGGTTAGCAGAGGAATCCTCCCGTGGATTCGACCGCATGTGGGCATCGATGCTGTCGAGTGGTCGCCATATTCCGGAACTTCGCGCCGAGGAATCCTTCGTCGAAGTTATTTTGTCCTCTGGCCGCGTTGACACCGCGTTTGTTAAGGCCTTGACCGAACTCAAAGGTGCTTTCGGCGCTGAGCCTTTCGACAGCGTCAATGGTCTCATCATTGCCCGTCACCTTATGGACAACCAGATCCTGCTGTGCCACACTGCTGCCCAACTCATGCAAGTCAGCGAAGATCAGGCTGCGGATACCCTTCGGTGGTATGAGAGCCTCGGTTTCATAGAACAACTACGGGAAGCGCGAGAGTGGATACTTACCACCAAGGCCCGATCACTGATGGGGCTTCACATAGAAGGACACATCGCAGCGACCTCCGTTCAGGACTGGATCCTGGCTCAACTCAAAGAAGGAGCTGCACTGACTACGCGTGAAGTCGCCGAAGAACTGGGAGTAGACCGGGCAACTGTCACGGGAATACTGCGCCACCTGCGGACTATAGGCCAAGCGCGCATCGATCCTGATGGCCCACAGCGCGGGCCCAACACGCGGTGGGTTCTATCTTGACCGCCCTGTGATACGCACCGCAGCGGAGTTTAAGATGTAGCACATGACTACCGCAAACCTCACCCATGCAGAAGCTTCCGCCCGCAACGCCGCGCTGCGCCTGAGCACCTACGAGCTGCACCTCGACGTCACGAGCGCGCCAACCGACGCCGACTCTTACGAGGTCACCTCGCGCATTAGCTTCACCACCACTAAGCCCGAGACCTTCGTGGATTACTTGGGCAAGGCCGTGCACGCAGTGCGCGTCAACGGCGAGGAGGTGGAGAACACCTTCGACGGTGGACGGGTCTACCTGAGCAACCTTCCAGTGGGGGAGGAACTCACCGTGGAGATCACCGGCTCCTCCTATTACTCCCGCACCGGCCAGGGCCTGCACCGCATGCACGACCAGGCCGATGACACCACCTACCTCTACTCGCACCTCGAGCCATCCGATGCCCGCCGCATCTTCCCCTGCTTTGACCAGCCGGATCTCAAGGCAAGCTACGAAGTGCACCTCACCGGCCCGCAGGGCTGGCAGCTGCTCAGCAACCAGCCGGAGGTCAGCCGCGAGAAGACGGATAGCGGGGAAGTAGCGCACTTCGCGCCGACCCCTCTGCTGTCGACGTATTTGACGGCGTTTGCGGCGGGGCCGTACGTCGAGAAGCACAGCACCTGGACCGCACCCGATGGATCCTTAAGCGTAGAACTGCGCGCCTTCGCCCGCGCCTCCATGGCGGAATACCTGGATGATGAAATCCTGCAGGTCACCGCACAGGGCATGGACTTCTTCCACAGCAACTTTGGCTACCCGTACCCGTGGGGCAAGTACGATTCCATCTTCGTTCCGGAGTACAACCTGGGTGCGATGGAGAACCCCGGCCTCGTGACCTTTACGGAGCACTACCTCTTCCGTTCCGCCGCCACCCGCGCGCAGCATGCCGGGCGCACGAATACCATCCTGCACGAGATGTCTCACATGTGGTTCGGTGACCTGGTCACCCCGCAGTGGTGGGATGACCTGTGGCTCAAGGAGTCCTTCGCGGAGTTCATGGGCGCGGATTCCTCGGTGCACGCCACCGAATACACCGAGGCGTGGGTCAACTTCGCCGGCCAGCGCAAGAACTGGGCCTACCTGCAGGATCAGCTGCCCACCACGCACCCGATCAAGGCCGAGATCCCGGACGTGGATGCCGCGCGCCAGAACTTCGACGGCATTACGTATGCCAAGGGTGCGGCGGTGCTCAAGCAGCTGGTGCACTACGTGGGCCGGGAGAACTTCTACGCCGGCGCGCGCGACTACTTCCAGGAGCACGCCTTTGCTGCCGCCACCTTCGAGGACCTGCTCAAGGCCCTGAAGAAGCACACCGACCGCGACCTCGACGCTTGGTCCACAGCCTGGCTGCGCACATGGGGCCCGGATACGCTCACCCCGGAGCTGCACACGGACGGCGATAAGATCCACGAGCTCGCCATCGCTGTCGAGGCCGAGGACACCACGCGCCCGCACCGCCTCAACGTGGCACTCTTCGATGACTCCCTGAACAAGTACGCCACCCTCGACGTCGACCTGGAAGGCGAGCGCACCATCCTCGATGAGGCATCGGGGCTGCAGGCGCCGGCGTTGCTGCTGCTTAACGACGCCGACCACACCTACGCCAAGGTCCGCTTCGACGAGACCTCCCTGGAGACCATCCGCACGCGCCTGTCTGAAGTTCCGGATGAGCTTTCCCGCGCGGTCATCTGGACCTCCCTGTGGAACCTCACCCGCGATGGCGAGTGGCCGGTGCGCTCCTACCTGGACACGGTGCTCAACCACGCCCCGGCGGAGTCCAACCCGACGCTTCTGACCACGGCCTTTGCCAATGCTCGCTATGCCATCGACCATTTCGTCGGCGAGGATGACCGCGAAGAGATTCGCGCCGATTATGCCGAGCGCCTCTGGGAGGTGCTGCAGGCCGCCCCTGCTGGCTCCGACGCACAGCTCACCTTCGCACGCGCCGCCATCCAGGCACTCGCGGCCACGCCGGAGGAATCCGGCACGCAGCGCCTGCGCGCGCTGTACGACGGCTCCCTCGACGGCCTCGCCCTCGACCCGGACATCCGCTGGGCCATCCTCCGCGCGCTGGCCGCCCGCGATGCCGTCGGCGCCGAGGAGCTGGAGGCGGAGAAGGAGCGGGACAACACGCTCACCGGTGCCGCCGCCTACCTGGGGGCCTCCCACGCTTTCCCATCTGCCGAGCTCAAGCGCGAAGTCTTTGACCTCGTGCGCACGCCGGGCAAGTACTCCAACGCGGAAGTGGATTCCCTACTCGCGGCGTTTAACGCCCCGCGCTCGGCCCACCTCACCGAGGCCTTTGCCCAGGAGTATTTCGACTCTCTGGCGAAGCTCTGGGAGGAGCACCCCATCGAGATTGCTAACCGCCTCGTGCGCGGGCTCTACCCGGATCTCGCGATGGCCGACGCCGCCACCAGCGAGTTCCTGAGCAGCGAGCGCCCTCGGGCGCTGCGCCGCGTGCTGCTGGAATGCCAGGATGCGCTGCGTCGTGCGCAACGCGTGCGTGCGGCGCAGTAGACGCGGCGCGTAGCGGACAGAAGAATCTTCCCGTAAACTCGCAGACACATTAACGGGGGACAATCACACACCATCGGCTTCGGCCAAGGGACTGTGTTGACCCATGTGTCATTGCTCAAGTTTCCGGGGGGATTCTTCTTGTCAGCTCAGCCGACCGATCGTGAACTCGTCGACGCCTTCATCGGCGGAGATACTAAGGCCTTTTCGGCAATCGTCGAGAAGCACCGTGCGCGCCTGACGGCCATGGCGCGGCGCTACACGCGCAACGATGATGATGCGCAGGACATCGTGCAGGAGGCACTGCTCAAGGCCAGCTGCAACATGGCCTCCTACCGGCACGATGCCACGCTGAGCACATGGCTGCACAGGCTGGTGATGAACTCCGGCTATGACTTCCTCAACCATCGCTCCAACCGGGAGAACGCCTCCCTCGATGCGGAGATCATTGAGGATGACCGCAACTACGCACTCGCGCACAATCCCAGCGAGAACTTGGCGGAACGCATCACGGTGGCCCAAGCGATGGAGACGTTGCGCGAGGACCAGCGAGAAGCGTTGTACCTGACCGATGTTGCTGGCTATCCCATCGATGCGGTGGCCAAAGTACAGGGCGTTGCGCCAGGCACGGTGAAGTCGCGGCGAGCCCGGGCTCGGCAGGTGCTGCGTGCGGCGATAGACTGAGGCCGAGTAGAATCACACTATCTTTCGCGCGATGTGCGCGAACATGAATCAGATTCTGTCCAAGAATTGTCATCTCAAGGGAGTTTTTTGTGACCATCCACGATGTCGCCATCGTCGGCTCCGGCCCCGCCGGCTACACCGCAGCACTCTACGCAGCACGTGCCGAGCTCAATCCCATCGTCTTCGAGGGCTTTGAATACGGCGGCGAACTCATGAACACCACCGAGGTGGAGAACTACCCGGGCTTCCAGAAGGGCATCATGGGCCCGGAGCTCATGGAAGAAATGCGCGCCCAGGCCATCCGCTTCGGTGCGGACCTGCGCATGGAGGTTGTCGATTCCGTCGAACTCGAGGGCGAGGTAAAGAAGCTGCACGTCGGTGACGAGGTCTTCGAGGCCCGCACCGTCATCCTCGCCACCGGTGCAGCGCCGCGCTACCTGGGCATTCCGGGTGAATCCGAGCTCGCTGGGCGCGGCGTGTCCGCCTGCGCCACCTGCGATGGCTTCTTCTTCAAGGGCCACAACATCGCCGTCGTCGGCGGCGGCGATTCCGCCATGGAGGAGGCCACCTTCCTCACCAAGTTCGCCGAAACCGTAACGATCATCCACCGCTCCGAGAACTTCCGCGCCTCCAAGATCATGCTGGAGCGCGCCAAGGAGAACCCACAGATCAAGTGGCTGACCAATACCACCGTTGAGCGCGTCCTGGATAAGGACGGCAAGGTTGGCGGCCTGGAGGTCAAGAACGCCCTAACCGGCGAAACCAGCGAACTCGATGTCACCGCCATGTTTGTGGCGATTGGCCATGACCCGCGCTCCGGCTTCCTCGAGGGCCAGGTGGCCACCAATGAGGCTGGCTACGTCGTAGTGGAACAGCCTTCGACCAAGACCTCGCTGCCTGGTGTCTTTGCCTGCGGTGACTTGGTGGAT
Source organism: Corynebacterium sp. HMSC068H04 (assembly GCF_001811255.1). Classification (NCBI taxonomy): domain Bacteria; kingdom Bacillati; phylum Actinomycetota; class Actinomycetes; order Mycobacteriales; family Corynebacteriaceae; genus Corynebacterium; species Corynebacterium sp. HMSC068H04. Next base: position 47,636 of record NZ_KV804021.1, on the reverse strand, counting down.
GACCACTACCAGCAGGCCATCACCGCGGCTGGCTCCGGCTGCCGCGCGGCCATTGATGCGGAACATTTCCTCGCCGATAACCGTTAATAGTCACATGAGCAACATTAAGAACGTCACTACTGATTCCTTCCGCGCGGACGTCGTGGAGGCAGGCAAGCCCGTCGTCGTGGACTTCTGGGCTGAATGGTGTGGGCCGTGCAAGAAGTTGTCCCCGATCCTCGAAGAGGTGGCCGAAGAACTCGGTGACGACGTCTCCGTAGTCAAGGTCAACGTGGACGAGGAGCGCACCCTGGGTGCCATGTTCCAGATCATGTCCATCCCATCCGTGCTGATTTTCAAGAATGGTGAGAAGGTCGATGAGTTCGTCGGCCTGCGTTCCAAGGCCGACATCGTGGCGCAGATAAAGAAACAGCTCTAACTGGTATTCTTTAACTCGTTGATGGCGCACTGCGGTGCGCCTCCTTGATCACGAAAGGGGTAGGTGTGAACCGCGTTTTACGTGTAGGTGACCAGAGCGTTCGGGTCGCCGAAGCACGCGCAACCCTTGCCCGCCTCGGCCTGATGACTGACTACCAGGGGACGTTGTCCGACTGGAAGAAGCAAAAGTACTCCGAAGCCGATAAGCACTTTGATAACAATTTGGCCGAGGTCCTCAAGGCCTTCCAGCAATCCCGCGGCATCGTGCCTAGCGGCGATATTGATGACCTCACTCTGCGCGAGCTGCGCCAGGCTTCCTACACGCTGGGCGCCCGCGTTCTAGCCTATGAACCGGGCAACGTGCAGGTGGGCGATGACGTAGCACAGCTCCAAGAACAATTGCAGGAGCTTGGCTTCTACCAAGAACGCATCGATGGCCATTTCGGTGCCCGCACCTACGCGGCGCTGGCGGAATACCAACTCAACTCTGGCCTGCGCAGTGACGGGATCTGTGGCCCTGCCACCATTAACGCCCTCAACCTGCTGGGTCGGCGTATCACTGGCGGCTCGGCGCACAATATCCAGGAACGCGAGCGCGTGCGCAATGCCGGGCCAAAGCTGGCCGGCAAGCGCGTTGTGATCGACCCCAGCCTGGGTGGCCTCAACAAGGGCCGCACGGTCAGGGGACGCTTCGGCAACATCACGGAAGAGGAGATCCTCTGGGACTTGGCCGAGCGTGTTGCCGGGCGCATGATCGCCGCCGGCATGGAGACCATCATCTCCCGCCCGCGCAACGATGACCCATCGATCCGTGACCGCGCAGACATGGCCAATGCATTCGACGCCAACCTGGTTATTTCACTGGCCTGCGATGAATACCCCACGGAGAAGGCCAACGGCGTAGCCACCTTCTACTTTGGGTCGGAATCCGGCAACTCTTCCCTCATCGGTGAGACGCTCTCCGGCTTCATCCAGCGTGAGATCGTTGCCCGTACCGAGCTGGGTAACTGCCGCAACCACGGCCGCACGTGGGCGTTGTTGCGCCTGACGCAGATGCCGGTGGTGCAGGTCGTGCTGGGTTACCTGACCAGCCCCAAGGACGTGGCTATCCTTACCAACCCGGACCGCCGCGATGACATCGCCGAGGCCATCGTCGTCTCCGTCAAGCGCCTCTACCTCTTGGACGATGACACCGCCGTGACCGGCACCTACCGCTTCGACGAGCTGCTGCGCGCCGAGCGCTCTTCCTAAAGGGCTTAGGCCAAAGCGCGGGCGAGGAGGTCCTCCACCGCGGCTGCGGTCAGCAGGTCGAAGGCCGGGGGAAGCTCGAGGCGCAGGCGCGGGGTAATCGGGTGATCGCGCACCACCATGAAACCGGCGGACTCCAGCGTCTCCACAGGTAATAGGCCAATGCGAGCGGGTTTCTCGCGAAGGAGCTCTTCGGCCTGGCGGGCATCACGAAAGCCAAAGGCCTCAACGGCGCTTGCCTCGCGGGAGGTGAGGTGCATGATGGTGGCGTCGAGAAGCACTGCTTCCAAGCCCTTCGCCGCGCGGTGCGGCTTTACAAATAGCGAAGTCACCAGGACCGCATCCTCCGAGACGGGGGAAGTGGGCAGCTTGGCCGCACCGGGGGCAAGCTCAGGCGGGCAGAAGAGGACCGTGGCCTCATCGCCCACGGTAAAACCGCAGTCGCCGCAGCGCAGCAGGGTGGCGCTGATCCACGCTTCCTTTTCAAATGCAGGGTCAGCGACCGTGGTTTTCATCTCCCAAAAAATAGATCGGGCCGCCAAGGGGTTGATAGCAACACCTTCCTTGACGGCCTGAACGAGCATGGTGAGCTAGCTGCCTTCTTTGCCCTCAATGAGCGCTAGGATGCGCTCGAAGTCCTCTTGGTCACCGAATTCGACGACCATCTTGCCCTTGCGCTTGCCCATGGTGACGGTGACCTTGGTGTCGAAGCGATCAGCCAAGCGCTCGGCGGAGTCCGTAAAGAACTGCGGCTGCGGGGCAGCGGGCTTCTTGGTTGGCTCAGCCGGCTTACCGTCGCGCTTGTACAGGGTGACGGCTTCCTCAGTGGCTCGCACAGAAAGGCCTTCGGCCACGACGCGGTTGGCAATGAGCTCCATGGCCTCTGCATCCGGCAAACCCAGCAACGCGCGGGCGTGACCGCCCGATAACGTACCCGCGGCAACGCGCTTCTGCACGTCCACCGGCAGCTTGAGCAGGCGGATCATGTTGGTCACCTGCGGGCGCGAGCGACCGATGCGATCAGCTAACTCATTTTGGGTAACCCCAAATTCTTCAAGAAGCTGCTGATAGGCGTGTGCTTCTTCCAACGGGTTGAGCTGCACGCGGTGGATATTCTCCAGCAGAGCGTCCCGCAGCAGATCATCATCCTTGGTATCACGGACGATAGCCGGGATGGTGGCCAGGCCCGCCTTGGAGGAGGCGCGCCAGCGGCGCTCACCCATGATGAGCTCGAAGCCGCCCTCCTCGGAAGGCCGGACCACGACCGGCTGCAACAGGCCGAATTCCTTGATGGAGTGAACCAGCTCGGCCAAGTCATCCTCGTCGAAGACAGTACGCGGCTGCTTCGGGTTGGGCATGATGTCGCCGACGGAGATCTCACGGTAAGTCGCACCAATCACCGAGGGCTTGGCCTGACGCTTCTTCGAACCCGAGGATTGCTGGATAGTGGGCGCACCCTGCACCCTTTTTGTGCCGGCATCCTTGGGAGAGCCGGTGGACGCACCGAGAATGATATCTGCGGCGGAATCTCCCAAGCGTGGCTTGCGGGAGGGCGCACCCGGGCCGGACGGGATGAGCGCGGCCAAGCCCTTGCCCAAACCGCCCTGGCGCTGCTCCGGCTTGTGGTCTGCCTTCTTATCTGCCACGGTGTCCTATCCTTCCAATTCCGCGAAAATCTCTGGGCTTACGCCAATGGCACCCGTGGTGGGGTGCGGCGTGTAGTCCCCGCGCTTATCCAACTCGCGTGCGGCGGCGGCGTAGGCGCGGGCGCCTGTCGACGACGGGTCATAAGCGATAACCGTCTTACCATAACCCGGCGCCTCCGAAACGCGAACGGAGCGCGGGATGACGTTGCCCAAAACGACTGCGCCGAATTGCTCGCGCACTTCATTGGCCACCTGTTCAGCCAGCTTGGTGCGGGCATCGAACATGGTGAGCAGCACGCCGGAGATGTGCAGATCCTCGTTGAGGTGCTCACGGATCATGGAGATATTTCCCAGCAGCTGGCCCACGCCCTCCAGGGCGTAGTACTCGCACTGGATGGGGATAATGACTTCTTCTGCGCACGTCATCGCATTGATGGTGAGCAGGCCCAGGGAAGGCGGGCAGTCGATAAAAACGTACTCAAAGCCAAGCTCTTCGAGGAAGCCGTTGTGTAGGGCGTCATAGAGGCGAAACTCGCGACGAACCAGGGAGACCATTTCAACCTCCGCGCCGGCGAGGTCGATGGTGGCTGGAATGCAGTAGAGGTTTTCATCGTCGGGAGAGTGCTGCATCGCATCCTCCGCGCTGCAGTCACCCAACAAAACCTCATAGCTAGATTTGGTGCCGGAGGTGTGCTCCGCGCCCACCGCGGTGGAGGCATTGCCCTGCGGGTCCAAGTCGATCACCAGGACCTTCTTGCCGGCCTCAGCGAGCGCGGCGGCAAGGTTGACGGCGGAGGTGGTTTTACCCACGCCACCCTTCTGGTTCGCGATGGTGATAAGACGAGGATGAGTCATGCCGTCTACTTTAGTTCACGCGCGGGACACGGATAATGGTGGTGCCGTGGATGGTCATGACCTCGGCTTTTCCGCCACCGGCGCGCTTGATGTCGGCTGCGTCGCGCTCCAGCTCCTCGTGCACCGAGGAACCCTTGAGAGCGATCATCTCTCCGCCCTTGCGAACCAGCGGCAGGGACCACTTGGCCAGCTTGCCCAACGGGGCCACCGCGCGGGAGGTCACGATGTCCGCGCCCTTGACGGCCTTCTTCACCGGGCCTTCCTCGGCGCGGCCGCGGATGACGGTGACGTTATCCAGCCCCAGCAGATCGACGACCTCGTTGAGGTAGGTCGAGCGCTTCAGCAGCGGCTCGATGAGGGTGATTGTCAGATCAGGGCGTGCGATGGCGAGCGGGATGCCGGGCAGGCCGGCGCCACTACCGACGTCGATAAGCGTGGCGCCCTGCGGCATTACCTCCGCGACCACGGCGCAGTTAATGAGGTGGCGCTCCCACAGGCGCGGGACCTCGCGGGGGCCTATAAAACCACGGGTGGACCCGTCCGTAGCCAGCGAATCGTGGTATTTCTGCGCGAGCGGCAGACGCGATCCGAAGACGTCAGACGGGTCCAGTGGCACAGTGTCGGACACAGATTCAGTCACTGTGAAAACTCCTGGGATACGTTCTAGTTGTTCTTGCGGCGCTGCTTCTTAGAGCGGTGATCCTTCTTGCGTGCGCCCGGCTTCGGGGCAGAAGTGCGCTTGAGCTCAGCCTTGGCGGCTGCCTCTTCTTCTTCCTCCCGGTCCATCTTGGCGTAGACAATGCGGGTTTGGAAGAAGGTCCACACGGTGTTGGCCAGCATGTAGAAGAGCAGGCCGATGGGCCAGATGAAGCCAGAGAACACCAGCATTGCCGGCATAAACCACAGCATCATCTTGTTCATCATGGCCATCTGCTGCTGCATCATCTCCGCGTTCTGACCCTGCGGGGTAGCGGTCTTGCCGGCCGCGCGGCGCGCCTCCTGGCGGTTCAGCGTCATGCGGGCGTTGAAGTGCGTCAACGTCGCAATGATGGCGATGAGCGGCACGATGATGAAGGCCGCCTGTGCGGTGGTGGTTTCCTTAACAATCTCCAGACCGGAGTTGAGGCGCAGGTTCGCCACAAGCGGGACACCGAAGATCTTGGCGTCTACGAACTGCTTCACCAGCTCAGGTTTGAAGATGTAGTTCGCAATGGAGGCGTTCATCTCCTCCGACATTGCTTCACCCGCCGGGTGCCCGATGCCACCGGCGACGGCAACAGTGCGGTCAAAGGAGCGCAGCACGTGGAACAGACCAATGAACATGGGGATCTGCGCGAACATCGGCAGGCAGCCCGCCACCGGACGAACGCCGGCTTCCTTGTAGATGCGCTGCATCTCTTGGGCAGCCTTGGTCTGGTCATTGGCGTACTTGGTGCGCAGTTCCTGAATTTGCGGCTGGATCTCCTGCATCTTGCGTGAAGAGCGCAGCTGCGTGATGGTCGGCTTGACCATGATGGCCTTGAGCGTCCACGTCAGAAGAACGATGGCGATGATCCAGGTTCCGCCCCATGCGGAATCAAGGACGAAGCTCAAGAGCCAATGCCAGAACCACAAGACGGCTGAAATTGGCCAATAAATGAAATTAAGCACGAGAGTTGTTTACCTCAGTTGTTGTTTGGTCGGTACCGGATCAAACCCGCCCGGGTGCCAGGGACCGCACTTGCATAACCTGGCGAGGGCCATGTCCGTCCCCTTAAAGGCTCCATGGATGGAGATGGCTTCGAGGGCATAGGCACTGCACGTCGGTTCAAAACGACAGGTGGAGACCATCTTAAGGCCTGACAAGTGCTTTTGGTAGAAGCGCACCCCGTGAACTAGGACTCTCCCGAACCCGCGGGCTTCAGGAATTTCCTCTCCTTGAGAGTTCAGATATCCCATGTGCTTAGCGCTTTGCGGATATCACGCTCAAGGCGCTCACTGGTGGCACTACCGCTAGCGGGCAAGGCGCGGATAACAATGTCAACATTGGCAGGCAATACTGTCCCGTTGACGCCTTCGCGCATGAGGGACATGCACACATGACGAAGCCGCCGGGAGGTGCGGTGGCGAACCACGGCATTCCCGACGGCCTTCGACACGATGAGGCCGAACCGCGGCCCAGTGGCCGCGATGTCGTCTTCACCGTCGTTAAAGCGCAAATGCACGACGACAGTGCGCGTGCCCGCCCGGCGCCCGCCCTTGATGGTCCTCCGAAATTGCCTCGGGGACGTGAGCTTGTGCTGGGCTGGAAGCATGAATTAAGCGGTGAGCTTAGCGCGACCCTTCTTGCGACGAGCGGCGACGATGGCGCGGCCGGCGCGGGTGCTCATGCGGGTACGGAAGCCGTGCTTACGAGCGCGACGACGGTTGTTCGGCTGGAAGGTACGCTTACCCTTTGCCACGATTAACTCCTTGAAGTTGTTGGTGGATGGCACAGCCACACGCCGGTGAGGGCGGTGGGCATAAACATCCACTGATGAATGGTGTACGTGGGGATGTGGCTTCGCACGTGAAGCGCCGTGAGGCGTGGCGAGGCATTCCCACATGCAACATGTGCACCATGCACTGTTGCGATAGACCATCACAGGTTACGTGACAGATAGTGCGCGAAACAAATCGACACACTGGGTGTCCCCGAAATTACAAAGATGTTTTTATCCGCAGCTAGAACGCCACTTTTTGCCCACATGCTGCGCGGCAAGCGCCCCCTCTCGCCGTTCTTGCGCCGCGCTTGGCGCCACCGTGCCGAGCGCGCATAAAAGTGCGTTAGACAGCGCCCCCATAACGCGGTACAACTGAGGAATCGAATTCCACAGTCACCCACAGGGTGTGGATAACTCTCAATGAAGACTTGAGACTTTTGCTGTTTATGCAGGTTAACTGCATTGAGGAGCCGATGTACAGTTATCCACAGCTATGAGATAGGCTGTGGATAAACCACCTATCCACACTTGTGGATAACTTTGTGGATTCCGAGGTTACACACCAAAACATCGTGTGGAATCTTCGGTGGAAATTACAACTTCATGTGATTTCTCATCCTGTATCTCTCCTCATCCATCCGTCCATCCCCGATCCCCAACCCACAGTCACGCAGTAAATACTCAGCTCCCAAAGCCTCTTCTTCAGGGAACCGAGTAGGTGTGGCCGGCCCCGGCCGATGACACCGCGTGAACTGTAACTACACAGAAGGTAGGCGTTTTGTCTGATCCGCAAGCAGCCCTCCGGGCCAGCTGGAAAGCTGTGGTCAGTGATTTACTGGCTCAGTCCGAACAACCAAGTTCGGACGTACCCAATTTCTCCCATAGCCAGCGCCTCAATCTTCAACTTGTAGAACCCATCATGATCGGTGATGGCTACGCGCTGATCGCCGCCCCGCACGAGAACGCCAAGAATGTCATCGAGGCCGAGCTGGGGGAGTACATCACCCGCACCTTGTCGCAGCATATGGGGCGCCCTTGTTCTTTGGCCGTGACTATTGCGGCTCCGCCACAGCCGGCTCACGAGGAAACGCCTGAAGCGCCCGCACCCCAGCGCCCCATCCAAACCGAGGCGCCCGAGCACGGCATGGGGCACCAGGCACAGGGTTTCCAGCAGCCCATGCCGCCCACGCCACCTACTCAGCCAGAGACGCCAAGCCACCATCAACCGCGCTCCTGGGACACTGCGCATTCTCCGGCCAGCTTGGATGAGTTGGCACAGCACTACAGCGATCAGCAAAGCAGCGTTCCGAGTGGCTACCCCGAGGCAACCGGGCCGCGCATCCCGCGCGAGGAACCGGCGCACAACCCGAACCGCGAAAAGTCCCTCAACCCGAAGCACACTTTTGAAAACTTCGTCATCGGGTCCTCCAACCGTTTTGCCAACGGCGCCGCCGTGGCCGTGGCCGAAAACCCCGCCCGCGCCTATAACCCTCTCTTCATTTGGGGCGGCTCCGGCTTGGGCAAAACCCACCTTTTGCACGCGGCCGGTAATTACGCCCAGGTCCTGCATCCGGGTCTGCGCGTGAAGTACGTTTCCTCGGAGGAATTCACCAACGACTACATCAATTCCCTGCGTGATGACCGCCAGGAATCCTTCAAGCGCCGCTACCGCAACCTGGACATCCTCATGGTCGATGACATCCAGTTCCTCGAAGGTAAGGAGTCCACGCAGGAGGAGTTCTTCCACACCTTCAATGCGCTGCACCAGGCCAATAAACAGATCATTTTGTCCTCCGACCGCCCTCCGAAACAGCTGACCACGCTGGAGGATCGCCTCCGCACGCGCTTCGAGGGAGGTCTGATTACGGATATTCAGCCGCCAGACCTGGAAACGCGCATCGCCATCCTCATGAAGAAGGCCTCCGCGGACGGGACCGACGTCGATCGCTCGGTCCTCGAGCTCATCGCCTCTCGCTTCGAATCCTCGATCCGCGAGCTGGAGGGCGCGCTCATCCGTGTTTCTGCGTATTCTTCCCTGGTCAATGAACCGATCAGTTTGGAGATGGCGGAGATTGCCCTGCATGATCTAGCCCCGGATTCTGCGGATCGCCAGATCACCGCGGCGGCCATCATCGAGGTCACAGCGGATTACTTCGACATCGACGTGGATACCCTGCGCGGTTCTGGTAAGAAGCGCGCCGTCGCCCACGCCCGCCAGCTGGCCATGTATCTGTGCCGCGAGCTCACAGAGCTTTCCCTGCCGAAGATTGGTGATCAATTCGGCGGCAAGGACCACACCACCGTCATCTATGCGGACCGCAAGATCCGTAAGGAGATGACTGAGAACCGCAACACGTACGACGAGATCCAGGCCCTAACCCAACGCGTGAAGAACCACAACCAGCGCTAGCACCACGCAGCGCTTGGCGACGCCCCTGCCCACCTCCCGCAATTTCCTCCCCGCGGGCGTGGGTAGGGGCGTCTTTGCTATCCACCCAAAAGTTATCCACACCGTTATTCACAGCTGTGTAATTTCATTGTTGTAATTTGTAGATCCTTATCACGTTTTCTTCTTCCACAGCAGATCAGAAGGGTCATCGCCCTTGTGATTAACTCTGTGATCAGCGCAGACAGATCTGGGGATGAATTGTGGATAACTTTGACCCCGACCCAGTTACTCACATTTCTTGTCATTTGATCACAGTGATCCCACACCCTGACTCACAGATCGTTTCACCGTGAAGAGCTTGGCTTTTAGCGGGTTGTCCACAGATCCCACAGCGCTTATTACTACTCCTATTTTGTTTTCTCCCTAACCAAGAAGAAAAAGGATGTGTGTGATTCGTCGGCGCCCTGCACGGTCGCGCGCTTGAATCGCAAAGCACGGAAGGTGAATGACAAAATCCTGTGCTTCGGCACCGATCCTGTAAGTTGGAGTGAGCTTGCAAGAATCTTCCATCCGCAACTAGAGGAGCGTCTCACCATCATGGAGCAGTCCGTGTCATTTCGCGTTGCCAAAGATGATCTCGCTAACGCCGTAGCGTGGGTCGCGCGCAGCCTTCCTTCGAAGGTCACCCAACCAGTACTGCGCGCCATGCTGATCACCGCGGATGACAATGGTTTGGAATTCACCGGCTTCGACTACGAGGTTTCCACCCGCGTGCGCATCGCCGGCATGGTGGATGAGCCGGGACGCATCGCAGTGGCCGGTAAGTTGCTCTCTGACATCGTTGCTTCCTTGCCCAACAAGGAAATCGAGATGACGCAGGAGGATAACAAGGTTCTGTTGACCTGTGGTTCTTCGCGCTTCGAGCTGCCGCTCATCCCGCTGGATGATTACCCCCAACTCCCTGTCCTGCCGGAGGTCACCGGCACCATTAACCCGCAGCTCTTCGTCGAAGCCATCAGCCAGGTCGTTGCCGCGGCCGGCAAGGATGACACGCTGCCGATGCTCACCGGCGTGCACATTGACATCAATGGTTCTCACGTGGAAATGACGGCAACGGACCGCTTCCGCCTGGCCATGCGCACCTTCGAGTGGGAGCCGGTATCTCCTGACGTCCAGGCCAAGCTCCTCGTCCCGGCTAAGACGTTGCAGGAGACCGGCCGTTCCTTGGACACGCACCTCAACATCCCGGTTGAAATCGCCGTGGGCACTGGTGAGAACATCGCTGCGGAAGGCCTGTTCGGCCTGCATGCGGATAACCGCGAGACCACCACCCGCATGCTGGACGCGGATTTCCCCAACGTTGCACCCTTGCTGCCCAAGACCCACAGCGCTATGGCCAGCATTGAGGTTGCTCCGCTCCAGGAAGCCATTCGCCGCGTCTCGTTGTTGACGGATCGCAATGCGCAGATCCGCATGGAATTCCGCGAGGGCGAGGTGACCTTGGCAGCCGGTGCTGATTCCGGCCGCGCCAGCGAGTCCTTGCCTTGTGCTTTCAACGGCCGTGAGGACTTCGTCATCGCCTTCAACCCATCCTACCTCAAGGATGGATTGGCCGTGGTCCACACGGACCGCGTGGTCTTTGGCTTTACCGAGCCTTCGCGGCCTGCGATCATGATTCCGGAGCCGGAGGAGCTACCAGCGGCCAACGAGGACGGCTCGTTCCCGACTCCGGAGACTCATTTCACCTACCTGCTGATGCCAGTGCGCTTGCCAGGCTAGGCCGTATGTACATTCGCGATCTCGATGTCAGGGACTTCCGCTCCTGGCCCGAGCTCACCCTCAGGCTGAAACCGGGGATCACCCTGTTTGTCGGCCGCAACGGTTTCGGCAAGACCAATATCGTCGAGGCCATCGGGTATACCGCGCATCTTTCTTCGCACCGTGTGGCCCACGATGCCCCCCTCGTGCGCCACGGCGCGCACAATGCCCGCATCTCCGCCACCGCGGTGAACCAGGGCAGAGAGCTCACCGCGCACTTGCTCATCAAACCCCACGCGGCCAACCAGGCGCAGATCAACCGCACGCGCCTGAAGTCCCCGCGCGAGTTACTTGGCGTGGTGAAAACCGTGTTGTTTTCCCCGGAGGATTTGTCCCTCGTGCGCGGCGAACCTGCAGCACGCCGCCAGTATTTGGATGACATCATTGCCTCCCGCACGCCACGCCTGGCGGGAGTGAAAGCTGATTATGACAAGGTCCTGAAGCAGCGCAATGCCTTGTTGAAGTCGGCGTCGCCAAGCTTGCGCCGGGGCTACAGCGACAGTGACGGTGCCTCGGCGCTGGCCACTCTCGACGTGTGGGATACGCAGCTGTCTTCCCTCGGCGCGCAGGTGATTCAGGCACGCCTAGCGCTTGTCGACGAACTCCGCGAGCACATTCCCGCCGCTTATGCCGGGCTCGCCCCGGAGTCGCGACCGGCCGCCATTGACTACAAATCCACCGTGGACATCTCAGACCGCGAGGTTATCGAGGCCATGATGCTCACCGAGCTTGCCACGAAGCGTCAACGAGAGATCGAACGCGGCATCTCGCTCGTTGGCCCGCACCGCGACGATCTGGTGCTCAACCTTGGCACGAGCCCCGCCAAGGGCTTTGCCAGCCACGGCGAGACCTGGTCCTATGCCATCTCCTTGCGGCTGGCGGAGTTCAACCTGCTGCGCCAAGACGGCACTGATCCGATTCTCATCCTTGATGATGTCTTCGCCGAGCTCGATGCGAAAAGGCGCGAAAAGCTCGTTCACCTCGCCGCGGGTGCGGAGCAGGTGCTCATTACTGCGGCGGTGGATGAGGATTTGCCTGGAAATTTGCAGCCCATTGAACGCTTTACGGTCACAGTGCGCGACACCGACGAGGGCCGAATCTCCGAGATCACTCCGTATACGGCGGGCGGTGACGAGGATGACTGAGCAGGACTTCGATCCGGTCAAGGCGCTCTTCGAGCGCACGCGAAGTAATTCCAAGAATCCGCCGAAGCTAAACAAGCCGGCTCCCAAGATGAACCTGACGCCGACTCCTTCGGAGCAACAGCCAACGCCGTATCGGCGTGGCCGGCCGAGCGGACCCGATGGCCGCCGCCGGCGCCGCAGCCTCGAGATCCCTAGCCTCGGCGCACAGATTCAACGAGAGATTGGCAAACGCGGCTGGGAACACGAATTGGCTCATGGTTGGGTCATGGGTAATTGGGAAAACCTCGTCGGCGAGCGCATCGCCGCGCACACGCAACCGCTCACCATCAAAGAGCAGGTTGTCTACGTGGCGTGTGATTCTTCCAGCTGGGCCACCGAGTTGCGCTACCTGCAGCGCCCCATTTTGCAGAAGATTGCAGATCGCCTCGGCCCGGACGTGGTGGTTAAGCTGCACATTCAGGGCCCCAAGCAGCACCGCAACTATGAGGGCCGCCAATGGGTCAAGCCGCAAGGTTCGCAAGATACGTACGGCTGATTTTGGGTGACCGCGAAATTCACGCAAATTTGGGGCTCTCACGGGCGTGCAGTGCCCTTGCGTGGGGGGACACAGTGTAGAATGGCTAGAGTCTTAGATTTAGCTCTAGCCAAAAGGAGAACACGAATCCGTGGCTGAACAACACGCATATGATGCGGGGTCAATCACAATTCTGGAGGGCCTCGAAGCCGTCCGTAAGCGCCCCGGCATGTACATCGGTTCCACCGGTGCCCGTGGCCTGCACCACCTGATCTGGGAGATCGTTGACAACTCCGTCGATGAGGCGATGGCGGGCTTTGCCGACAAGGTCATCGTCACCCTCCGCGAAGACGGCGGCATCGAAGTTATCGATAACGGCCGTGGTATCCCGGTGGAGATGCACGCCTCTGGCGTTCCCACCGTCCAGGTGGTCATGACCCAGCTGCATGCCGGCGGTAAGTTCGACTCCGAATCCTATGCCGTTTCCGGCGGCCTCCACGGCGTGGGTATCTCCGTGGTCAATGCTTTGTCCACCCGCGTCGAGGCAGATATCAAGCGCGACGGCAAGCACTGGTACCAGAACTTCAACAATGCCATCCCGGATGAACTCGTGGAAGGCGATAATGCTCGCGGTACCGGAACCACCATCCGCTTCTGGCCGGACCCGGAGATCTTTGAGACCGTCGAGTTTAATTACGACACGATCGCTCGCCGCCTGCAGGAGATGGCCTTCCTGAACAAGGGCCTGACCATCGTGCTGCGCGATGAGCGCGCCATCTCTAAGGAACAGGCCGAACTGGAGGAGATCGCCGAGGCTGGCGATGCCCCAGTGAGCCTGAGCAGCTTGGATGAGAAGGGGGAGTCCACTGAGGCTGCCGACGGTGACGAAGACCAGGCCTCCAAGAAAAAGAAGAAGGAAGTCACCTACCACTACCCAAACGGTCTGCAGGACTATGTTGAGCACCTCAACAAGAACAAGACCGCCATCCACCCCACCATCGTTGCCTTCGACGTTAAGGGTGAGGACCATGAGGTGGAAATCGCGCTGCAGTGGAACCAGGGCTACAAGCAGTCCGTCCACACCTTCGCCAACACCATTAATACTCACGAAGGCGGCACGCACGAGGAAGGCTTCCGCGCGGCGCTGACCTCTCTGATGAACCGCTATGCCAAGGAGCACAAGCTCCTCAAGGAAAAGGATGGCAACCTTTCCGGCGAAGATTGCCGCGAAGGCCTTGCTGCCGTCATTTCCGTCAAGGTTGGTGATCCGCAGTTCGAAGGCCAGACCAAGACGAAGCTGGGTAACTCGGAGATTCGAGGATTTGTCCAGCGCTCCGTTAACGAGCACCTCAACGATTGGTTCGATGCCAACCCGGCTGAGGCCAAGGTCATCATCAACAAGGCCGTGTCCTCTGCGCACGCCCGCGTGGCGGCACGAAAGGCGCGCGAATTGGTACGCCGCAAGTCCGCCGGTGACCTCGGTGGCCTTCCGGGTAAGTTGGCGGATTGCCGTTCCAAGGACTCGAAGCTTTCTGAGCTCTACATCGTGGAGGGTGACTCCGCAGGTGGTTCCGCCAAGGGCGGCCGCGATTCCATGTTCCAGGCCATCCTGCCGCTGCGCGGCAAGATCCTCAACGTGGAAAAGGCCCGCATGGACAAGGTGCTCAAGAACGCTGAGGTTCAGGCCATCATCACGGCCCTGGGCACCGGCATCCACGAAGAATTCGACATTTCCAAGCTGCGCTATGACAAGATCGTGCTCATGGCCGATGCTGACGTGGACGGCCAACACATCGCTACGCTGCTGCTGACCCTGCTCTTCCGTTTCATGCCGCAGCTGGTTGAGGATGGCCACGTCTTCCTGGCTAACCCGCCGCTGTACAAGCTGAAGTGGGGCAAGGGCCAGCCGGGCTACGCCTTCTCCGACGCCGAGCGTGACAAGCTGCTTGCTGAGGGCCTGGAGCAGGGACGCAAGATCAACAAGGATGACGGCATCCAGCGCTACAAGGGTCTGGGTGAGATGAACGCCTCCGAGTTGTGGGAGACCACCCTGGATCCGACCACCCGCGTGCTTCGCCGTGTGGATTTGGAGGACGCCCAGCGCGCCGACGAGCTCTTCTCCATCCTCATGGGTGATGACGTGTCTGCTCGCCGCTCCTTCATTACCCGCCGCGCGAAGGACGTACGCTTCCTCGACGTCTAAACGCTAGGTCAAAACCCGCAAAGACCAGCACCTCATATGAGGTGCTGGTCTTATTTCGTCGTTAAGCAGGCGCTTAAACAGTAGTCATATGGCGCTGCAGAACGCTGCCGATGGTCGCGACGTTGGGCTCCAGAATCGAGGAGGCCTTGCCACGCAGGGACTTGTAGGTGCGGGCGATGCCAGGCGCGTTCACATTCTCCGCGGCCTTGTCCGCGGTTGCCATGATGGCGGCGGTAATCTCAGCGCTGCGCCCTTCCAGGTAGGTGCCGAAGTCGGACTGCTCAGAGCCTTCGAATTCCTTCCAGTAGGAATCCAGGCTATTGAGCAACTCCGGAAGCATGTGGTTGATTCCCTTGGACAAGACCTTAGAATCTGCCTTCTTGGCAGCGCCTAAAGCGCCTTTGAAGGCCATTCCGGAAATGCCGGAGAGCGAAGAGACGGTGTCATCGGCGGCCGTGGCCAAGTCCGCCACTACGGCGTTGCGGGTAGGGGATTGGAGAAGCTGGGTGAGGTTTGTCATACAGGCGAGCTTACTGTGCCGGTGCGGTGGATCCCGCCTTGAGCGCGGCGAGCTGGTCAGCAATCTCCGGGAAGCCATTGGTGCGGGCCAGGCGCTCGAGGTCGAAGTCGAGGCCACCTTCGTAGAGGCGGCTGTTCTCAGAAGAACCGGAGGAGCCGGCCATCCCGATCTGGGCGGCAAACTCGTCTACCTGGGCGCGCAGTGCCGGGACGTTATCCACTACTAGCTTGAGCAGTGCCGCTGCGGCGGCGATGCTACCGCCGATGATGAGCGTCATGTCGATCGGGGTGGAGCCGGTGAGGGAGGAGCCGGCTTCGCCCTGCTCGAAGTCGGGGTTGAGGTTGTTCTGCCAGTCATTGTCGGCGGTCTTAGCGCTCGCAGCCGGCGTTGCGGCGGTGGCGAGGGTGGTAGCCACGACACCGGCGGCGAGGAACTTCTTCAAAGACTTCGAGGGCATAGGGGGATTCCTTCCTACAAGGGAATAGAGACTTCTATATCATGTTTAACTTACATAACTTCTGCAACAGAAAGATAGACCTCGGCGCAAAATCGCGCGAATTCTTCATTCTTTCCGCTGAGCGCGGGGACAGAACGCAAGACTGTCTCCAGTGATTCCGCCGCCGCATCGCGGTTGCCATGAACGGCAATTCCCTCAATGGTGGCCGTGCTCGCGGCGGCCGCGGCGGCTAGTGCGGCGAAATTACTAATCCGTACCCGATGGGCCCGGCAAAACTCACGGGCGACGAGGAGCAGTTGTTCCACGTTCACTGGCGTGCGCCTCGGGCCTGGCGGATCTCCGCTTCTAATTCTGAACGCCCAGGCAGCAGCCGGCGCGCGGTATCCTGTACGGCGGCATCGGTGAGGGTTCGCGCAGCCGCCGCAACAACGGCGCGGACCACCGCCTCGTGCTTGGAGGTTCCTTGCGCGGAAGCCAACAAGGTCAGCGCATGGTCTTGGTCCGGGGTCAGGCGCAGCGTCATAGCCATAGAGGACATGGTATCATCGTGATACCACAGCTGTGCCACAAACGGCCTTATACGGCCCTAGAAGGTAGGATAGGGCGTTATGAGCGACAATAACGGTGATCTTTTCGATCGCATCCAACCAATTGACATCAATGAGGAGATGGAGTCGAGCTACATCGACTACGCCATGTCCGTCATCGTCGGCCGCGCCCTGCCGGAGGTGCGCGACGGCCTCAAGCCGGTTCACCGCCGCATCCTCTACGCCATGTATGACTCCGGTTACCGCCCGGATCGCGGCTACGTAAAGTCCGCCCGCCCAGTCTCGGACACGATGGGCCAGTTCCACCCGCACGGTGACGCCGCTATCTACGACACCCTCGTGCGCCTAGCCCAGCCGTGGAACATGCGCTATCCGCTGGTCGACGGCCAAGGTAACTTCGGCTCCCGCGGTAATGACGGCCCGGCAGCTATGCGTTATACCGAGTGCCGTATGACGCCGCTGGCCATGGAGATGGTGCGCGATATTCGCGAGAATACCGTCGACTTCGCGCCGAACTATGACGGCAAGACCCAGGAACCGACTATCCTGCCTTCCCGCGTTCCGAACCTGTTGATGAATGGCTCCGGCGGTATCGCCGTCGGTATGGCCACCAACATTCCGCCACACAACCTCAACGAGTTGGCGGAGGCTATTTACTGGCTGCTGGATAACCCGAATGCTTCTGAGGAAGAAGCCTTGGCTGCGTGCATGGAGCGCGTCAAGGGCCCAGATTTCCCGACTGCGGGTCTCATTGTGGGCGATCAAGGCATCAAGGATGCCTACACTACCGGCCGCGGCTCCATCCGCATGCGTGGCGTGACCTCCATTGAGGAGGTGGGCAACCGCCAGACCATCGTGATCACTGAGCTGCCCTACCAGGTCAACCCGGACAACATGATCTCCAACATCGCGGAGTCCGTGGTCAACGGCAAGATCGCCGGAATTGCCAAGATCGAGGACGAGTCCTCTGACCGCGTGGGTATGCGCATCGTGGTCACCCTGAAGCGTGATGCTGTGGCCCGCGTTGTCCTCAATAACCTGTACAAGCACTCCCAGCTGCAGACCTCCTTCGGTGCCAACATGCTCTCCATCGTCGATGGCGTGCCGCGCACCCTGCGCCTCGATCAGATGCTGGGCTACTACGTTGCACACCAGATTGAGGTCATCGTCCGCCGTACCCAGTTCCGCCTGGATGAGGCCGAGAAGCGCGCCCACATCTTGCGCGGCTTGGTCAAGGCGCTCGACATGCTCGATGAGGTCATCGCGCTCATCCGCCGTTCCCCGACGGTGGAAGAGGCCCGTGACGGCCTGATGCAGCTTCTCGGCGTCGACGAGATCCAGGCAGACGCCATCCTGGCGATGCGTCTGCGCCGCCTGGCCGCCCTGGAACGTCAAAAGATCATTGATGAGTTGGCGGAGATCGAGGAGATCATCGCGGACCTCAAGGACATCCTGGCCCGCGAGGAGCGCCAGCGTCAGATCGTCCACGATGAGCTGGAGGAGATCGTCGAAAAGTACGGCGATGAGCGCCGTACCCAGATCGTCGCCGCTTCCGGTGACGTGTCCGATGAGGACCTCATTGCCCGCGAGAACGTCGTTGTCACCATCACCGCTACCGGTTACGCCAAGCGCACCAAGGTGGATGCCTACAAGGCGCAGAAGCGCGGTGGCAAGGGTGTGCGCGGCGCGGAGCTCAAGCAGGACGATATTGTCAAGAACTTCTTCGTCTGCTCCACGCACGACTGGATCCTGTTCTTCACCAACTTCGGCCGCGTCTACCGCCTCAAGGCCTACGAGCTTCCGGAGGCCGGCCGCACCGCCCGCGGCCAGCACGTGGCCAACCTGCTGGAGTTCCAGCCGGAGGAGAAGATCGCCCAGGTCATCCAGATTCAGTCCTACGAGGACGCTCCTTACCTCGTCCTTGCTACCCAGCAGGGCCGCGTGAAGAAGTCCCGCCTCACCGACTACGAATCCGCACGCTCCGCTGGCCTCATCGCCATCAACCTCAACGAGGGCGATGCGCTGATCGGTGCCCAGCTGGTCAACGAGGGCGATGACATCCTGCTCACCTCTGAGCAGGGCCAGGCCATCCGCTTTACTGCCGACGACGACCAGCTCCGCCCAATGGGCCGCGCTACCGCTGGTGTGAAGGGTATGCGCTTCCGCGGCGATGACCAGCTGCTGTCCATGTCTGTGGTCAACGACGGTCAGTTCCTCCTGGTTGCCACCTCCGGCGGCTACGGCAAGCGCACGGCCATCGAAGAGTACACCCCGCAGGGCCGCGGCGGCCTGGGCGTGATGACCTTCAAGTACACCCCGAAGCGCGGCAAGCTCATTGCGGCTATCGCCGTGGACGAGGATGACGAGATCTTCGCCATCACCTCCGCCGGCGGCGTGGTGCGCACTGAGGTCAACCAGATTCGCCCGAGCTCCCGCGCCACCATGGGCGTGCGTTTGGTTAACCTGGCTGACGACGTCGAACTGCTGGCCATCGACCGCAATGTGGAGGACGACGGTGAGGAGAATGCCCAGGCAGTGGCCAAGGGTGAGAAGTCCGTGGAGGACGTCAAGCCTGAGCACCTCAAGCTTGGGGAAGACTCCAAGCAGGACGAAGCTGGAAGCAAGGATGCCGATAAGGACGAGGAGTAACCCATGATTGGACGAGAGCTTCACCTAGCCCGGATTTCGCCCATGTCGGCGTTCCGCGTTGGCTTGGCCATGTCCCTCGTCGGCCTCGTCGCCTGGATCATCGCCGTGTGCCTGTTGTATCTCGGCCTTGACCAGGCGGGCATCTGGGATTCCTTCAATAGTCTTGTCGGCGGTGTTGGCGGCGGCTTCGAGGTTTCCTTTGGACTGGTCGTCTCCGCGGCCGCACTGTTTGGTGCCATCATCGCTGTGCTGATGACCATCCTGGCGCCGCTTCTGGCGGTGATTTACAACGCCATCGTGGACGTCTTCGGTGGATTCAAGATTCGCCTCCAAGACGAACCGCATAACTAGCGAATATCACCGAGAAAAACTACATATGACCAGGCGATTTGTAATAGATCGCCGGTCCTATGTAGAGTAACTACTCGTTCCGGTCAAGGGCCTATAGCTCAGTCGGTTAGAGCGCATCGCTGATAACGATGAGGTCGCTGGTTCGATTCCAGCTAGGCCCACCACGGAACAATGGGGCATTAGCTCAATTGGTAGAGCATCTGCTTTGCAAGCAGAAGGTCAGGAGTTCGATTCTCCTATGCTCCACAGCATAAGTGGAAGGCGCCCGGCGGAAACGTTGGGCGCTTTTCGCGTTCGGCCAAACTGGTCACACGGGGGCGGGTTAAAGGACCAAACTAAAGGCACCATATGGAGACCTCCGACCCGAAAACACCAGGTAGATGGATACGGAAATCTGCATAAGGTGCCTTTAGTTTGGTCCCAGAACAGGCTGCTGTGCGCTAGCGGGTGAGGTATTGCTTTCCCGCCTGCGGATTGGGGATGAGGCGGTCGAGGCTGACTGGCTCCAGGCCCTTCGCGCGCAGTCCGTCGATGACGCAGTCTGCGGCGCCTACGGTTGTGGCGTGAATGTCGTGCATGAGGACGATGGAGCCGGGCTGCGCGCCGTTGACTGCGGCCTCGCAGACGTGCTCAGAATTGCGGTCCTTCCAATCCACGGTGTCGACGGACCACAGGGCTTGCGCCTGGCCATTAGCCTTCGCAGCGGCCTCCACAGTGCCGTTGGTGGCACCGTACGGGGGACGCATCCACCGAGGGTTCTCACCCGTTGCTGCCTTGATTGCGGCGGCCCCGGCCTTGATCTCGCCGTCCACGTCGCTGGGGGAGAGCTTGTTGAGCTCGCGGTGGGATGCGGTGTGGTTTCCCACGGTGTGGCCCTCAGCCTTCATGCGGCGCAGCAGCTCCGGGTGCGCGGTGGCACTGGGAGCTAAGACCATGAAGCTGGCGTGGGCGTCCTTGGCCTTCAGGGTGTCGAGGAGCTGAGCGGTCAACTCGCCGGGGCCATCGTCATAGGTGATAGCCACGCAGTTGGAGCAGGTGGAATCAGCAACCGACTGCGACTGCCGTTTGCCGGTCGGCGCGGGCTTCTGAGCGGGCCGCGAGGAGCCGGCAAACACGGGATTGTTCTGCAGCTCCTTGGGAAGAGCGTCGTAGGCGTCCTGTTCCAGCTGTTTAAGGTCCTTCTGGACGTCGGGGAGTTGTGGCAACGTCGGCTGCTGAATCACCGGATGAGGAAGCTCCGCAGCGGTAGCCGTGCTGGGCAGGGCCGTGGCTGCTGCAAGGGCGATGAGGGAGCGGACAAGAACACTTTTTCGGCGCATGACAACCTTCCACAGACTTTTTCAGACCCCTCATTGTCTGCCCGGTGAAGGTGCATTATCCCTAGTGACACGCAACTAGAGTGAAAAAAGTTAACTCCTGAGGTTTTATTAGGCCCGTCCTGGGGGTGATTTCGTTGCTTTCACCGAGAGGAGTACGCTCTAAAGGCATTGGGGCATTAGCTCAGTTGGTAGAGCGTTGCGTTCGCAATGCAAAGGTCAGGGGTTCGATTCCCCTATGCTCCACAGGGCGCTCACACAGTGAGCGCCCTTTCTTTTCCGGTTGGGTTATTCAGCAGCCTTAAAGCGCTTGACCAGGACGATGTGACCATCGCTTTCGCCCACCGGCTCAAAGCCGAGGTGCAGGTAGAGACGGTGGGCGCGGTCGTTGTCTTTAGCCACCGACAGCGAGATGCCCGGAGCACCCATCTCGCGGGCGAGGTTAGTGGCGGCGTCGATAAGCATGGTGCCCACTCCTTGGCTGCGGAAGCGAGGTTCCACAGCTAGCGCGAGCTCCGGAATGCCCTCGGCAACGTGGCCGAAACCATGGCGCTCAGCTGTGCCCCAATTCAGCCACACGCCACCAGCAGGGACGTGGCCCTCCCAGGCGATGAAACCTCCGCGGGAAGGTTCCCAACCGCCGAGGTAGTAGTCAAAGCCTTCCTCGAAACCTTCAGGGAGTTCCTTGTGCTCATCGCCGAAGGTATCGGCAAGAAAGTTAATACGGGCGAGGTAGGTGCGGTCAGCTTCGGTGAGGGAAAGAAGATGCATAGCTTCCATGGTAGGACGCGGCGTGCACCACCTATGAGCCGTGCTCCCATTGGGAATAGGCCGAGGCATAGCGCCCGCCCAGGTCCATCAGCTCGGCGTGGGTGCCATCCTCAACGATCTGACCCTGTTCCATGACGATGATGCGGTCGGCCTCGCGGGCCTGGTCCAGGCGGTGGGCAACGACGAGCGCGGTGCGCCCCTTGGTGACTGCCTTGGCGGCGCTTTCGAGTACCTTGGCGTGCTCGGAGCCGGCTTCGGAGGTGGCCTCATCCATAATGAGCACCGGCGGCTGGCGCAGGATCATGCGAGCCAGGGAAAGCTGTTGCTCGGCCTCCGCACCGATCTCTTCGTTGCCCGCACCAATGAGCGTATCGAGGCCCTGGGGCAGCCACCGCGAATGTTTATCCAAGCCCACGGTGTTAAGCGCCTGCCATAGATCCTCATCGCTGGCGTCAGGTTTGGCCAGGAGCAGGTCCTCGCGCAAGGTGCCGGAGAAGAGATGGACTTCTTGGGTAATGAGCGCGACGTGCTCTGTAATCCACGTATTGGGCACTGAGGCGGTATCGATGCCATCGAGGCTGATGTTCCCCGCCGATGGGTACTGCAGGCCCGCCACGAGGGCGGCGAGCGTGGATTTACCCGCACCGGAGGTACCCACCAGGGCGGTGGTGGTGCCGGCGGTGAGGGTCAGGGAGACGTCGTCAAGCACGCGTGCCCCGCCGGGGTAGGCGTAGGAAAGGTGCTCGATGGAGATGGTGGGGGCGTCGTTCAGCCGGGGAGTGTCCTTGAGCTCCTTCGTACCAGCGCTGTTGTCCAAGGTGGCCAGGGCCACCGCGCGGCCGAGGGACGTCACGGAATGCTGGATCTCGCCGGCGAAGAAGAGGATGTTGAACACGTGGATCTCCAACCGCATGACCAGCAGCACGGCGGCGGTGGCCTCGCCAGGTGTCAACCATTCCCACATCACCATCGGCACGGACATGAGGACGGAGCCCAGCAGCAACACCGCGAAGGCCAGGGCGCCTTGGCCCAGGATGCGGTTGATGAGCGGCACCTTGTCGCCCCAGGCCTGTACCGTGTCCCAGGAATAGCGCTCCATGCGTGCATGCGCCCAATCCTTCAGGGAGAACTGGCGGAGGGTCTCCAGGGCGCGAATCGTGTCCAGCAGCACGTTGTTGCGGTAGGCCTCCACCGAGGACACCTCGTTGGCCACGGCGGGGATATCCCGCATGGTGCCGCGGATGAAGGGGTAGAGCAGACAACTTACCGCGATGAAAAGCAGCGCATAAGCGGGGTGAATGAAGATCATCATGAGCGCGGTCAGCGGCAGCATGAAGAGCGTGAGCACGAGGCGGTCACCCATCATGGAGATGGTCATGACGACGGTGTCGATGTCCTTGGATAGGCGCGTGATGATGTTACCGGTGCCCAATTCCATGACGGCGGGCACGGGGGCGCCGAGGGTGGAATCCAGCGCTGAGGTGCGCAGATCCACCGAGAGCCGGCGGGTGGTGGAGGTAACCAATAAGCGGCCCACGGTGCGGCCGGTGACCTCCACGAGGAAGCCCACCGCGATAACAACGAGCGCGCCCACCATGGCTGCGCGCCCCGTGCCAAGGATGGGGATCTCCACGCCCTGGATGATGTCCACGACGCGGCCAAGCACCTGGGAGACCAGGTTCATCATGATGACCGTAACGGTAAACAGGCCGAAGAAAAGGGCGATGCCAAGCCGACTGGGCGCACTGGGCAGGGTCTTCAGAAAACGGAGACACTCCCGCGGGGAGGCAGGTGCAAGGGCATCCGCGCGATCCTGCTGGCTCATAGCTCCACCACCTCATCGGCGTTGGCGGCCCACGTGGAGGCGGATGTAATGATCATGGTGGTCTTGCCGGCGCGCAGTTCACGCACGCGCTTGGCGACGTCCGCCAGGGTCAACGAATCCAGCCCCGTCGTGGGGTTGTCCAGCACGAGGACATCGGGGTCGAGGGCGAGCGCGCGGGCAAGCGCGACGCGCTGGCGCTGGCCGCCGGAGAGGTTGAGGCCCGCCTCACCGATGGGCGCGGTGGGCAGCTCACCGTTGGGACCAAGCCCACCGAGGCGGATAACAATATCCTCGCAGGCGGAGGCGTAAAGGGCGGCGTGAAGCTGCGTAGCGCTAGCACTTCGCAGCGGATCGACGTTGTCCTGCAGGGTGCCCTCCAACACGGAGATGCGGTGGGGCGGGCACAAGGCACCGTGCTCATGGAGGTAGCGCACCCAAGAGTCCACGGTGCTGCGCCCCTTTGTGCTGATAGGCATCCACACGTGCAAGCCGGGGGAGAGGTTAATCGGCGTGCCGGCGGCCTCAGTGGTGTTGGAAGAAAGCTGGCCGAGCAGCTCGCCGACGCGCTCCACGGAGGCACGTGCCCGCGCCCAGTTCTCCGTGAGCAGGCCGAGAGACACACCTAATGCTGTGAGCGCGGGCGGGACGAGCATGGTGATCGCCATCATCCCGCCGGGGGCGATGCGGCCCTCGAAGGTTTCCCAGGAGGTCCAGGCAAGAATGCCCACGGCAAAGGAGGCGGGAACCATCTGGCGCAGCCAGGCCATGAGGGAGGATAGCTTGGCCTCGCGGAGCATGGCGCCCAAGGAGTTCTGGGCGGCGTCGGAAAAACGTTGGCGCGCGATGTCCTTGGCGCCGAGGCCTTTGATGACCCGGGAGCCTTGAGCGAAGTCCGTGGCGAGTGAAAGCGCGGTGTTCTCCAACTGGCGGCGGCGCGCGGCGATCCTCGTCAGCGGCTTCGTGGTGGCCCAGGAGGCCAGCGCGGTGGCGAGTGCGCCAACCAGCAGCACAGCTGAGACCTGCCAGGAAATCGGGGCCAGGCTGACCACCGCGCCCAAGAGGTAGCCCACCATGACCAGTGGGAAGTTGAGGATCTGCTTGAGTTGGCCGATGTAGTGCGAATCCTCATCCATCGTGTTGAGCAGCCGGCCGGGGCTAATGCCTGCGGTGGAGGCACCCAGCAGCTTATCCAGCAGGTTCAACCGCAGCGTATGGGTGGTGCGGGCTTGGCTCAGATCCGTGAAGGCATCCGCCGTGGCCTCGCAGATATAGGCGATGAAGAGGAGGATCGCCGTGGCCGCAAGCGGCAGCGCTACGGTGCGCCAGGAAGGCTCGGAGAAGGCATACTGCGTGGTCTGGCCGATGATGACGGAGACCAACGCGCCCAGCGGCGCGTTGATGAGGGTGGCAACGAAGATGCCGATAACGCCGGTGCGCTGGGCACCAAGCAGCCGCCACGTGGCGGCGCCGAGCCGGGAGAAATCGGTGGTCTCGGTGAGGGAAACCTCGCCGGTAGGTGGCTCATCGGGGAGATACCACGACCACGTCCGCATGCGTGGATAGTGAGTCATAAACACTCATCCTATAGCGCAGGACGCATAAGGGAGTGATTCAGATTACTATCGGTGACTCACTGTGGGGAATTAAGCCAAGTGGTAGTTCTCCACGTCATAGCCGTTGAACTCGCGGTCGACTCCATAATCATCGACGGAGCTAAACTGCGTGCCGTTTTCAATGGCAAAGCGCAGGTTATCCACGCGGGTGGACGGATCGCCGCTCACGGCACCTGCGGGGAAATAAAAGGTCTCCCCGCTCTTGAGCTTGACTACGAGCGACTCAAAGCTCATGCCTGATCTCCTTGCCTGCTGTTGATAGGGCTTCCCGCGCAAAACAGCGCGCGGGCACCGATCTTTGAGGATCGATGCCGATTAGCCTTCAATTCAAGCAGGTCGGGCGCGCGGGGGCAACGCAGTGAGATCAAGGCAACGAAATGCGCACCCCCAAGGATGGGGGGGGGTTAGTTCTCGTCCTCGGTCTGGAGGCGGTGCTTGCCTTCGGACTCATGGTCATCGGTGATGCGGGAGGTGTCGGCATCCTTCTTGTCGGCGTTGCTGACCTCGATTTCGGTCTCGACGGCGTCCTGAATAGCGGTTTCTTCCTCGCGGTGCTTGGCCAGCTGCTCATCCAGCGAGCCCAGCAGCTCTTCGTCGCGCTCGACGACGCCCTCCTCAGCCAAGTCGGACTCCTTCTTGGCATCATCCTCAGTGGTGGAGGTGTAGACCAAGGTGGAGCCCTGCGGCGCGGACGGGGAGGAGAAGTCCTCAACGCGCGGCGGAACGGCGGATTCCTTCTCCTTCTTCTGGGCGAAGAAGTAGTAGATGCCACCGCCGATGGCAGCAATGGCGGCAACGAGCGCGGAGATCAGCCAGATCTTCGAGCCCTTCTTCTTGTCCTTGCCGCTGAGGCGGCGGGCCTTCTTCTGCAGCTGGGCGCTCTGCTTCTGCGCCTTCTTCTCAGCCTTAGAAGCCTTCTTCTTAGCCTGCTTGCGGGCCTTGGAGGTCTTCTTTTCTGCCTGCTTCTGGGTCTTTTTCCACTGCTTGGAGGCCTTGTCCTGGGCCTCTGATGCAGCCTCAGAGAGCTTCTCGGTGGCTTCCTCGCTGCGCTCCTTGAGCTGTTCGAGGGTGCGCTCGAGGCGGGCGTGCGCGGCCTTGGTCACGGCACCGGCTTCGCGGCGGGCCTCCGGGAACCACTCGCCATCGCGCTCTTCCATGCGGGCAGCCGCAGTTTCCAACACGGAGTAGGCCTCACGAGCCTTCTCATCGCGGCGTTCCTTGAGGCGCTCCACCAGGGCGGAGGTGGCGCTAATAGCTGTGGACAGTGCGGTGGGGTTCATCGGGAGAGATGCTCCTTTACGTCGATGCTGAGGTAGTTGCTCTGTGGGTAATAGTTTATGGAGTGATTGTCGGCACCGGACGGGACACTGTACATGAGTGTCCGCGTTGGTGCTGGTTACTCCCTTTCAGCGTAGTGGCGGCAGCCACGTCCTGCCACCACGGGCCGCAAGGAGGGAGCGGTTCAAAGAAAATAGACAGCTTTGTACGGAACAGTCGCCTTTTTATTCACCGTAGGTTTCGGCAACGGTGCAGCTGGCTGGGTTAGAAAGGTATGACCATTGCATAAATGCTTTCGATCAAAATGGACAGCTTGGTACGTTTTTCCCCAACGCAAAGATGACCGACCACGATAACCTGCAGAGGAGGTGAGCATGTCCCCGCGACTCTCCGCATCCGCGCCACTAGACCAAATCAGCGAAGATACGCCTAAGCGCCCACAGCGCACCGCTCTCTCCTTCGAGGTGATCCCGCCGCGCCACGATGCGGACGCCAAAAAGATTGACCGCTTGCTCGACACGCTTGCCGCATATAACCCCGATTACATCGCCGTCACCAGCTCCCAGCGCTCCGGGTGGCTGGAGGGAACCGCGGCCTTCATTGAGAAGATTTCGCGAGATACCGCGATGCGTCCCCTGGCGCACCTGGCCTGCACTGCCGGCACGGAGGAAGAGCTCGTTGGCTGGATCGACACGCTCGTCGACGCCGGCGTGCGCGGCCTTCTCGCGCTCCGCGGCGACCTGCCAGAGGGCGGCATGCCCGAAGGCCACCTGCCGCACGCCGACTCCCTCGTCCGGCTCATTCGCCGCTGGGAATCTGCCCGCGTGGCGCGCTTGGCCGCTGGGCGCTTGGCCGTGGGCGTGGCTTGCTACCCCAACGGCCACGCCGAGTCCGCCACGGCGGACGAGGACATCGACGTTCTCCTGGCCAAGCAACGCCTCGGCGCCGACTTCGCCATCACCCAGCTCTTCTTCGACGCGGAGGATTACGTCCGCTTCGCCCAGCGCGCCCGGCTGGCGGGCGTGCGCATTCCGCTCATTCCCGGGATCATGCCGATGACTAGCCGCGCTCGGGTGGAGCGAATGTGCCAGCTGTCCGGGCTGGACGGGCCGACCAAGGTCCTCGACCAGCTCGCGGCAGCGAACTCCCCCGAGGAAGAGAAAGAAATCGGCATGCAGATTACGGCCTCCCTGGCGAAATCGGTGATGAACGCCGGCGCCGACGGGCTGCACATCTACACGCACAACAATCCAGACATTACGACTGACCTGCTTAATCGAATTGGAGTCACCCCATGACCGCACCATTCCCCAAGGCCACTATTGAGGGCTACCCGCGCGTCGGCGCCCACCGCGAACTCAAGCGTGCGCTGGAGTCCTACTGGTCCGGCAAGATTGATGCCGAGACCTTCGAATCCGCCGCGCACTCCCTGCGCCTCGATACCTACGCCCGCCTCAAGGAGCTGGGTCTCACGGAGGATTACGCCATCCCGGCCGACGTTGCCTACTACGACCACGTCCTGGAAACCGCCCTGACTGTAGGCGCTGTCCAGGGCGAGAGCCTCGATGACGAATTCACCCTGGCTCGCGGTAACAAGGACACCGCGCCGCTGGAGATGACCAAGTGGTTCGACACCAACTACCACTACATCGTCCCGGAGATCGCCGATGACCAGGCCTTTACCGCCCGCCCGCAGCGCGTGCTCAAGATCGTGGAGGAGGCCCGCGCCGCCGGCCACACCGTCCGCCCGGTCCTCGTTGGCCCGGTGACCCTGCTGGCCCTGTCCAAGCTGGCCGAGGGCGCCACCAAGCAGCCCCTCGACCGCCTTGATGAGCTCGTGGACTCCTACCTCACCGTATTGGCTGAGCTTCACGACGCCGGCGTCGAATGGATCCAGCTCGCCGAGCCGGCCCTCGTAGCCGACCTCGCCGCGGCTGACGACGCCACCTTGGCTGCCGCACTCAAGTCCGCCTATGGCCGCATCCTTGGCACGAAGAAGCGCCCGCAGGTCTACCTGACCACGCCCTATGGTTCCCTCAATGCTGGCCTTGACGTCATCGCTGAGCTCAAGCCGGAAGCTGTCCAGGTGGATCTCTCAGTGGGCACCTTGGCGCTGGACAACTCCTACCTCGAGCGCGTCGCCAAGCTTGCCGAAGCCACCCACCTCTCCGCCGGCCTGGTCGACGGCCGCAATGTCTGGGCCGCCAACCTCCGCGACCTGCGCGAGAAGCTCGAGACCCTCGGCGAAGGCGTTTCTGTAACCACCTCCGTGTCCCTGCAGCACGTCCCGCACACCGTCGAGGCGGAGACCTCCCTGCCGGTCGACGTTGCCACCTGGTTCGCCTTCGCCGACGAGAAGATCCGCGAGGTCGTAGCACTCGCCGCCGGCCCGCTCGACGCCCCGGAGGCATACGCGCAGGCCGACCGCGCCGTGCGCACCCGCGCCGAGTCCTCACGTATCCACAACCAGGCCGTGCAGGAGCGCACCGCGCAGCTGCCGGAGGGCCAGGTCCAGCGCCAGCCGGAGTTCGCGGAGCGCAACAAGGCACAGGAGGCCCTCGGCCTGCCGCAGCTGCCGACCACCACCATCGGTTCCTTCCCGCAGACCTCTGAGATCCGCGCTGCCCGCGCCGCGCACCGCAAGGGCGAGCTCTCCGATGCCGACTACACCGAGGCCCTGCGCAACGAGGTGAAGTCCGTCATCGAGCTCCAGGAGCGCTTGGGCCTCGACGTCCTGGTCCACGGCGAGCCGGAGCGCAACGACATGGTGCAGTACTTCGCCGAGCTTCTCGACGGCTTCGTCGTCACCGAGAACGGTTGGGTCCAGTCCTACGGTTCCCGCTGCACCCGTCCGCCAATCGTCGTCGGCGACATCTCCCGCCCGAAGGCCATGACCACCGAGTGGGCGAAGTTCGCGCAGTCCCTGTCCGAGAAGCACGTCAAGGGCATGCTCACCGGCCCGGTGACCATCCTGGCCTGGTCCTTCGTGCGCGATGACGTCCACCAGTCCGTCTCCGCCGACCAGCTCGGCGTGGCGCTGGCCGACGAAGTCCGTGACCTCGAAGAGGCCGGCATCGACATCATCCAGATCGACGAGCCCGCCCTGCGTGAGCTGTTGCCGCTGCGCGAGCAGGACCGCAAGGCTTACCTCGACTGGGCCGTGCGCTCCTTCCGAGTGGTTTCCTTGCAGGCGAAGCCTGAAACCCAGATCCACACGCACCTCTGCTATTCGGAGTTTGGCCAGATCATCGACGCTGTCGCCGGCCTCGACGCCGATGTCACCTCCATCGAGGCCGCCCGCTCCCGCATGGAGCTGCTCGAGGACATCGATGAGAAGTTCCACTCCGAGATCGGCCCCGGCATCTATGACATCCACTCGCCGCGCATCCCGTCCGTGGCGGAGATGGCCGAGCTCATCCGCGCGGCACTCAAGAACGTGCCGGTCGAACGTCTGTGGGTTAACCCGGACTGCGGCCTGAAGACCCGCGGCTACGAGGAGACCGAGGCCTCCCTGCGCAACCTGGTCCTCGCCCGTGACGAGGTCCGCTCTAGCCTCTAGGTTTAAATCCAAAGATTTAAACCGTTCATCGCCGTCAGCTCACTGAGCGCGGCGATGTCTCCGTTTCCGGCCCTATCGAAGTGCAGTGCCTTGAGCCCCGCTGCACGTGCACCCTCGACGTCATTAGCCACCGAATCACCAATCATGAGCGTGGAGCCAGGCTCTACCTCTAGGCGCCGACAAGCCTCGAGGTAGGCCTCTCGGTGCGGTTTTGGCTTAGCCATTTCCACGGTGGGAAAGAGCTCGACGTCTGGCAGGTCGAGCCCGCCCGCCCGTAGTTTTGCCTCCTGCATGTCCCGCGCACCGTTCGTCAGAATGCCGACCTTGAGGCCCAGGGATAGGACGTGCTGGAGGGCGGGGAGGGCGTCGCCAAGCGCCTGCCAGTGCTTTTCATACGCGGCCAAATACTTGGCATATTCCGCCAGCGCCTCCTGCTCCGTCATCTCTGGACGGCCCAAGAATTCGCGGCAGCGCTCCACGCGCTGGCCCTGGTGGGTGACCTCGCCGCGCTCGTAGGCGGCGAACCACTTGCGCTCGATCTCCGCGAAGCGCTCATGGTGCCCGCCCGGCAGCCACTCCTCGACGGCCGCATGCATCGCGGCGGTGTGGTCCATGAGGGTGTCATCGAGATCGAAGAGAACGGCGCGAATCATGCTTGCAACCCTACGCAGATCGCTGACAGCGTCGCGGCGGAACAACGAAATGGTGGAAATTTCCATACAATGGCTGGCATGACTCAGAAGACCGCAACTGCAACGATGCACACCAACTACGGTGACATTGTTATCGACCTGTTCGGTAACCACGCACCGGTAACCGTTGAGAACTTCATCGGCCTGGCTAAGGGCGAGAAGGACTACACCACCCAGAACGCCAAGGGCGAGCAGTCCGGCCCGTTCTACGATGGCGCTATTTTCCACCGCGTCATCGACCAGTTCATGATCCAGGGCGGCGACCCGACCGGCACCGGCCGTGGCGGCCCCGGCTACCAGTTCCAGGATGAGTTCCACCCGGAGCTGCAGTTTGACCGCCCGTTCCTGCTGGCCATGGCGAATGCCGGCCCGGGCACCAACGGCTCCCAATTCTTCATCACCGTGGCGCCGACCCCGCACCTGAACAACCACCACACCATCTTCGGTGAGGTCACCGACGCGGCTTCCCAGGAAGTCGTGTCCAAGATTGCGAAGGTCTCCACCGACCGCATGGACCGTCCGGCTGAGGACGTTGTCATCGAGTCCATCGAGATCGCCTAAGCGTTCTTAGCTTTTCATCTGAGCCCGCTGCCACGTGATGTGGTGGCGGGCTCGTTGTTTTAGGAGTCCGTGTGAAGAACTATCTGAAATCAGCGCCAGTCACCATGGTGCTCATGGTGCTGTGCATTGGGGCATGGTTGGTCACGGCCATCCAGGCCAAGACCCTCTCGACGCCCTACTATCGCAGCTTGCTGGCCCAAGACTGGACGCTGTGGGGCCCTGAAGTGTCCGAGCACCCCACAACTGTCATTACCGCGGGCTTTATGCATCTCGACGCCGGGCACCTCTTGGTCAACATGGTGATGCTGTTCTTTGTGGGTAGGGAAGTAGAACGCGCCCTGGGCAGCGCGCTGTACGTGGCGGCCTATCTCATCTCCATTGTGGGCTCTTCCGCCGCGGTGCTGTGGATGGATTTCGGGACACCCACGGTGGGCGCCTCCGGTGCTCTCTTTGCGCTCATGGGTCTACTCATTGGTGTGTACCGCAGCCGCGGTTTAGACCTGCGCGCGCCCATCGTCTTGGTCGTAGCAAACGTTATCTACAGCTTTGTGGCGGAGAACGTCTCCGTGTGGGGGCACTTGGGCGGTTTGCTCACAGGACTGCTGTTGGCGCCATTCCTCTTTCGCCAACGTGCGTGGCTGCGTTGGCTGGGGATATGGCTTATCGGGGTGATAGCTGCTGTTGCAGCGGCGCTGCGAGCTGGGCTTTGGGGATAACTTGGGCGTGTTATCCACCAAAACCTTTGTGCGAAAGAATTCCACATAAGTTATCCACATTGTGGATAACTACATTTTTGTAATTTACCGAACGTGTGGGCCAAGATAACCGCAGATCAGCAGCGTATTAGATTGTGTTCGAAGTTTTTGTGCGAGCTGTGGGAGGCGTGAAAACACTTATCCACAGGGTGTGGAGAAAGACTGTGGAATTCGTTCTCCACAGAGTTATCCCCACCCTGTGGATAACTTTGTACCCAAGGTGTTAACAGTGCTCCGGCTGCGAGGTGGTGTTGGGAACTGCGCCCCCTCGTTAGCTCACCACTCCTGCGCGAAAGGCCCAGATCACGAGCTGTACTCGCGAACTAGCTCCAACTTTGGCCATCGCAGATGACAAATGAGTCTTGACCGTAGAGGGCTCCAAATACAGCTCGCGCCCGATTTCGATGTTGGTCAATCCTTTGCCCAGGGCCCGTACGCAATCGAGTTCGCGCGGCGTGAGTAGGGCTGAATCTACCGTGGCCCGCGCTTTCCGCCGACCAAATTCCGCAATCACCCTTTTAGTAACCGCAGCGTCGACCATGCCTTCACCTGAGGCCGCGTGTTTGACGCCTTGGATGAGGTCGGTCATTGGGGAGTCTTTCAGCATGACGCCACAGGCACCGGCTTCGAGGGCACCAAAGACGTATTCGTCTAGGTCAAAGGTGGTGATCACGATGACTGCTGGGGGATTGTCTTGCTTGTTAATCTCCGTGGTTGCATAGATCCCGTCCCCGTCAGGCATGCGGATATCGAGGCACACCACATCAATGTCGCGAGCCTTTGCAGCTGCTATCGCCTCATTCCCGGAAGCTGCCTCAGCCACAACTTTGATCTCACCGGTGGCCTCGAAGATTGCCTTTAATCCCTGTCTGATCAGAGGTTGGTCATCAACTAACAAGACTCGAATCATGGCTTCCTCCAGGTAATGAGCACCAGCCAACCATCTTCGGTAGGTTCATTGAAAGCGGTTGCACCGACAGCTCGGGCGCGCTCTTGGATGCTGATGGTGCCACGGCCCGTGGGGCTATGTGTGAAAGTGCCGCGGGTGATTATCCGCAGTTCATCATCGCTCAGCATGACATCAACAGGCGCGCCTGTTGCATGCTTGCGGGCATTTGTCAGAGCTTCTTGGGTGATTCGATAAGCCGCGATCAACTCGCCCTCCGACAAGTGGGAGGTGTCCGAAAACGTTACTGCCTGCCCTAGAGCGCGAACCTCCGAAATTAGCGCAGACAGATTTGTCGGCTGAGGGATGCGGTGTATTTCGGCATCGGAAACCGAAAGCTTGCTAACGGTCGCGCGGATATCCTGGAGTGCCTTCGTCGTCGACGAGGTCACGTGTTGGAGATGCTCTTTGGCAGCGGTGGGGTTGACATCGATGCATGCCTGTGCGGCTTGAGCTTGGATGGCGATGGCTGAGAGGTGATGGGCGGTGGTGTCGTGAAGCTCCCGCGCAATGCGGGCGCGCTCTTCGACAATGGCGTTTTCCTCAGCGAGTTCTGCTTGGCGGGCGAGGGATGCGGTGAGCTCACGGTTATTGCGGACAGCGAGTCCAATAGCAAAGAACACTATGAGGGGGAGCAGCCAGCCCAAGGCTGTGAGCAGAGTAAAAAGCGGAGGCTCGATTCCTCCCAGCGGTGGCATGGCAATGGCGCGGAGGGTGCCGACAATGAGACCCGAGATAATGAGGGAAATAGAGTCGCGAGTTTTTGACTTCGTGTGCAGCGCTAGCGAAAACGCAGCCACCGAGGCAGCGATACCGTTGTAGCCGAGGCTGTGGTCTGCGGTGACGAGACAGTAGAGGGACCACAGAAGCTCAGTAGCAGAAATCCCGAGTAGAACGCTTAAGGGAAATTTACGGCGCCAAAGCAGGAGGATGCCTTTGGTAATGATGGCAACAAGAATCAGCCAGAACTGCGCTGGAGACAATGCGGTATTGAAGGGGGTTGGTTCCATCGAGCTAGCCACTAGGAACCCAACGAGGTCAAGGGATAGAACGATGACAGCGAGAGCGATGTCTCTGGCTGAAAGGCGATTCATGAAGTCCATGTTAAAGATTTGCCCTGTAAAAGCGGGTGAGCCCAAGTCCCATGCTCACAACCGACCAGCCGGCAAGTACAGCAATACCTACCCATGGATTCATAGTCTGCGTTGCCCCCTGTCCACCAGCAATTGACACAGCAGAAGAAGGAAGCCAACTGTAAAGATACGGTTCCCACCCGGCCATGACGCCGATAGTTCCTAAGATCACTCCTGCCATCAACACTGCGACAATAACGCCGATGGCTGGACCGATCCTCCGTATGGCTAATACGACACCGATGATCGCGAGGGTCAGTAGTAGCACGGCCAAGCTGCCTCGCAGCCACACGACAGCGACATTAGAAGCAGAAGCAACCAGAGAAACATCATTCATCGGAGCCGCAACTAGTGCGATCAGTGAGTTAAGAACGCACGCTGCCACGCATACTAGGAGGACGGTAATAAGTACAGCCGCGATCAAAGAACGCACCCATTTCATACGCGAACCAGCGCCAACCACCTTCCACACCACTGCACCACTGGAAAATGGGTAGCTAGCTGCAGTGATTGTGAGTGCAACAATGGCGATGAGGAAGATTGAAATGCCTGTGGACTGGCCAGAACCTGTGATATCGAGGGCGGCCAATTGGAAACTGGACGTCGTGGGGTCGGAGCCGTCGATAAGCGCCTGTACTTGTTGGCCTGTTGGACTGTCACCGACTTGTGGCGGGTCAATTTTCAAAAGGAACGGAAGTGCCCACTGCAGGACAGCGCTGATGCCCGCCATCATAACTGCGAGTATGGCGACGATCAGCACGTTCGGGAGGTGGCGAAGGGTATAAAACTCGGATTTCATGTCTAGCCTTTCGTAGCGTGGGCGAAGTAGGTGGCTTCAAGGTCAGGGATTTCACTGAGAACGCCTGTGAATGTGGTGTGACCACGAGAAATGATGACTACGTCGTGGGCGATTGCGGCCGCTTCAGCCAGATGATGGGTTGCCATGATAATTGCCTTCCCACGGGAAGCTTCCGCACACAAGACTTCGCCCAGCCAACGAATGCCGTCAGGATCAAGACCAGAGGACGGTTCGTCCAAGATGATGATGTCGGGATCTTGTAACAGAGCTCCCGCTAGCGCTATACGCCGTTTCATGCCTAACGAGTAAGTTTTGAGCTGCCGGTCGCAGCGGTGCGACATATCGACAAGCTCTAAAACCTCTTGCACTCGATACTTATCGACGCCATATAGCCTCGCCATTGCTTGAAGATGCTGACGCCCAGTGAGACTGGTAACGAGGCCGCCATCGTCGAGGAGCAGCCCGATGGTGCCATTGATGTGCTTCGTTCCGGTGGCTTTCACCAAGCCGAGGGCAGCCCGGAGCGTGGTGGATTTGCCGGCGCCGTTTGGACCAAGCAAAGCGATGATCCGTCCGGGCGATGCCGTGAGGTTCGCGCCGTGGACAACCTCATGTCCGGCGAAGGAGACGGTGATGTCTCGAGCAGTGAATACGGTGTTCATACCTCTGACGATATTGATCAGGGGCATGAGAAACATCGCCTAAGCAGGCAATCTTTTGCCTCCTCCATTTGGGGGAGAAGCCCGTTAACCGAGCAGAGTTGAGTCGGGCTTAAGAGCCAGCGCCGCCCAGAATCTTGGCCACCAGGTTCAGGCGCGTGCTGGCGCCGAAGATGGTGATGAGGCGTGAGACATGCTTCTTCACGGCGGATTCGGAATAGTGGGTGGCGGCAGCGATCTCAGAATTGGAGTTGCCGGCGAGGAGGAGTTTGAGGACGGCAATTTCGGCGTCGTGAAGCTCGTGGCTCTCAATGGCGGCGGCGACGGGATCGCGTGGGGTGGCGGGTTCCCCAATGTAGTCCACCAAACGGTGCATGGCGGCGGGTGCCACGACGGTGCCGCCCTCCACGGCGGCGCGGACCGCCTCGATGATGGAGCGCGGGCGCTGGTTCTTCAAGATATAGCCCGCGCCGCCCGCCCGCAGGATCTTCAGCATCGTGTCATCCGAGTCGAAGGCGGTGACGGCCAAAAACGTCGGGGGATTCGGCGCGGAGTTAAGGTGCTTGAGCAGCGTAATGCCGTCCATGTGCGGCATGTGAATATCGGCGAGGACGAGGTCCGGCTTGGCTTCTTCAAGCTGGTCTAAGCAATCGGCACCGTTAGTTGCCTCACCGACCACCGTGATGTCCTCGGTGGTCTGGAAGTAGACGCGGAGCGTCGAGCGAACGAGCTCATCATCGTCAACGAGGAAAACCCGAATGCTCATGGGAACAGTTTAGCCGCACCACCAGAGCTGGGGGCTGTTGGAGCAACGGAAGTGGTCAGCGAATTCGCCCGCGAAAGACTTGTAGAAGGTGAATCCGGTGGACTCAGTGTTCTCAGTAGCGGTGTCAACGGTGGTGTCAGCAGGAGCCTCAGCGGCGCTGGCGATTGGTGCGGAAAACAGCGCGAGTGCTGCGGCGGCAACGGCGAGGGAAGTACGCATGTCAAACCTTTTGGAATTTAAGAAACGGCGGACTACCGGGAAAGCTTACTATATTTTTCTGAGGCTGGCGGTGGGAAGAGAAAGGCGTGTGACCCAGTGCTCGCCTTCTTTGCCGCTGCCGAAGCTGCCGTGCATTCGACGAACGCGGCGGGCGATTTCACCCAAGCCCAGATTCGTCGTCATGTATTGGCGTGATTGCTGAGCCGCAATCACGGAAGTGATCACCACGTCGATGGTCTTGGAGGTGCTTGTTGCCTCGATGCTTACACGGGATTCAGGGCGAGCGTACTTGAGGATGTTGATGGCGAGCTCAGAGAACACGAGCGATAGCTTTTCCGGCAGTGCAAGCTGGCCATTCTTGCCCACTGTTATCTGCGGTTCGCACTGAAAACCATGACTGCTCAGGAAGCTGACCATAGTGTCGAGGTCTTCCTCCAAGGACTTGACCCCCTTCGTCACGCTTTCGTTCTTCATCACGCGCAATAGATCGCGCACCTCGCCCATGGCGCGGCGGGCGTCGTCAGCAATTGCCTCTGCGGAGTCGGCCGCTGAGGGATCCGTTTGGGTCAGCGCTAGGGTCTCAGAACGCATAACCACGGAGGTTAAGGTCGCGGCTACCGAATCATGGAGGGCTGTCATAAGCGCCTCGCGCTCTTCTGCGGCGCGTTGCTCAGCGGCAAGACGCTGGTCCCAGGTCCTGCGCAGTACGGCCCCAATGACGATGGCCACCGCATACAAGACGAGCGGTATCGACAGGCTTAACGGATCGAAAACAGGCAGATAGTTTATCGAAGGATCCGTCGTGACGATGTAGGTGTACGCCACCGCTGGGGGAACCGCCCACAGCCAGCGCGTGCGAAACGCCACGATGCCGACGATGACGGGGCTCCACGCCAGGAGCAGGAATGACCGCCAATCGGAAAACCACATCGCCAGCGCAAAAAGCGCACCGTACCCGCAGGCCGCCACGCGTGGGTAGCGGACGGCCAGCGGCGTCAGGGTGACGCCGAGGCCAGCGAGGACGAGTGCGCCGGGGGTGAGGAAGTTTTTATCCACCGTGACGGTGAGCATCACCAAAATGATGCAGCCGACGCCGGCGATGCTATAGAACTTCGAGGAGTTCATCGGCGGCGCTGAAAGCTAACGCCAACCCATCGTCATCAGGAGACCGATGATGGCCAAGCCGAAGCCGATGCCGTAGTTCCACGGCCCCAGTGCCTGCATGAACGGAATGGACTCGCCCGCCAGGTAGTTCACCACGAGCCAGAGCAGGCCGATGAGCATGAGGCCCAGCATGATGGCGATGTACCACTTCGGGGTGCCCTCAGAGTTGATCTTGACCGGGGTGCGGTTAGTAGCAGAGCTGGAGGACTGCGGGAGTGCGGAGCCCTCCGTCGTGATCTTGGACTTTGGCATTATTACACCTTCACGAAGAATAGGGGTGGTTAATCTGTGGGATACCTTAGCAGCTGCGGTACTGAGAGCTACTGCGGCAGCAACGCTGCCGGGTCAAACTCCCAGAAACGGACCTGGATGGTCTGATCCTTGCGGATGACATCGCCGCGGCTTGCCGACGCCCACCCAATCTTGTTGCTGTCGATCGGGTTCGACGTCGGGATGCGCTCGCCTACCTCCAAGGAGCCGGACCAGCCCTTGGCGCGCAGCGCGGATTCAGCTTCCTGCTGCGTGGAGTGCACAAGCTCCGGTGCCTGGATGAGCATCGCGTTAGAGACCTCCAGCGTAACAGGGCTGCCCTTCGGAAGCTTTTGGCCCTTCTCGACGACCTTGAGCACCTGGTTTTCCGGCAGCTCAGAATCCACCGAATTCACGGTGACATCAAAGTCCATGGAGGACAGCATCTCAACCGCGCGATCGCGGTCCATGCCGCTGACGTCCGGAACGCTGACTTCCTTCTGGCCCTTGGACACCGTTATGCGGACCTTCGAACCCTTGGACAGCTGCGCGCCGCCCGCTGGGTTCTGGGAAATGATCTCGCCCGCGGGGGCTTCATCATTCACCTGCTCCACGTCGCTATTCAGCTCCAGGCCGGCTTCCTCCAGCGCAGTGGTGGCTTCATCCAGCTTCATGCCGGTGAGGTCTGGGACCTCGGTGACTTCCTTGCCGGAAGACACAGTCAACGTGACTGACGAATTCTTCTGCAGCTCCGAACCTTCCGCCGGGTTGACCCGGATAACCTTGCCACGCGGCACATCGGGGCTGGGCTCTTCGTTGACGGTTACCAACAAGCCAAGCTTCTCCAGCTCCGCCACCACTTCATTGCGTGGGCGGTTGGCCACCTTCGGGATCGTGACCATGCCAGAGCGTTTGGCCGCCTCGTGCTGCGCCTGTTCGCGCTCGCGGGCCTCCTGGCGGGAGCTGTCCCAGAAATCCCAGGCAAAATAGCCAATGATGGCCACGAGGGAGGCGGCGAGCAACGCCGCCAGCCACTTGAGACCGGATCCAGATTCCTCATCGTCGGAGGGGCGGGTGGAGGCCACCGGCGCGCGGTGTTGCGCGGACACGGGTGCCACCATCGTGGTGGGGTGATCCTCGTCGTTGACGTGAGAGCGCGCCGCTTCGGGCAGCTGGCCCTGGGATAAGCGTTCGAGGTCATCGCCCATCTCCCACGCGGACTGGTAGCGGTCCGCTGGGTGCTTGGCCATCGCCGTGAGCACAACGGCGTCAACGCCGAGTCGCTGCCGTTCCGTGAGGTCCGCAGTGATGAAGTCCGACGGCGGTGTTGGTTCCTCTTGCACGTGCTGATAGGCCACCGCAAACGGTGTCTCACCTTCAAAGGGAGTGCGCCCGGTGACCGTTTCATACATGACGCAGCCCAGGGCGTAGACGTCGGAGCGGGCGTCGGCAGGCTTGCCCCGCGCTTGTTCCGGGGAAAGATACTGCGCGGTGCCGATGACGGCGGAGGTCTGCGTCATCGCGGACGTGGAATCATCCAGCGCGCGGGCGATGCCGAAGTCCATGACCTTCACCTGGCCGGTGTTGGTGAGCATGATGTTGGCCGGCTTGATGTCGCGGTGGATGATGCCTGCCTCGTGGGAAGACTGAAGGGCATCCGCTACCGGCTTCAGCACGCGCGCGGCTTCTTCCACCGGCATGGGGCCATCCTCACGGACAATGTCGCGCAGGGTGCGCCCCTGCACGTATTCCATGACGATGTAGGGCACCATCAGGCCGTCGATGTCTTTTTCACCCGTGTCGAAGACAGCGACGATGTTCGGGTGGTTGAGCTTGCCGGAGTTCTGGGCCTCGCGGCGGAAGCGCTCACGGAAATTAACATCGCGCGCCATGTCGGGGCGCAGCATCTTGATGGCAACGGTGCGCCCCAAGACGGTGTCCTCGGCCTCGTAGACCTCGGACATACCGCCGGTGCCGATGGACTGGCGGAGGTGGTACCGATCACTGACCATGGTGGGTTACTGGCCTCCCTGTAGTGCGGATTCTTCGGTGGGGTTGTTCTGTGAGTCTAGTTCGGGCTCGAGCGTTGGGCTGTCATTGACCTGTGGCTGCGTCTCCTCCACGGGGAGGGTGGGCAGTTCCTCATGGGTCGTGTGGTGTGTGGTCACGGAAGGGGAAGGGATGACAGAGTGCGTCGTTGTGACGGTGACTTGAGTAGGTTCCTCTTCCACGGTGGTGATCTCGACGGTCTCGGGGCTTTCCGGTTCCTCTTCCACCGTCGTCTCTGGCTCTACCGTTTCGGTCACGATGACCTCGGTGGGCGGAGGCGGCGGAGTTGGAGAGGTGTTACCCCACAGCCTATAGGCCATGAAGCCAATAGCCACGAGGGCGGCGATGGCCACGGCGATGAGCAGCCCAGTGCCGAAGCCCCCCTGCTTGGCAGGGCGCTCTTCAGACTGCGGTGTGGAAACGGCCGGACGCACCGTGGTGGGGTGCGCCATGTTGGCCAGCATCTCCGTGGAGGCGGAAGGCGAGGGTTCGGCTGCGATAGGCGCGAGCGCCGCGGACTTCGGCTGAGGCGGGCGCTGGCCTTGGCGCACGGCAGCAATCGCGTTGGTGAACTCGTTGCCGTCGGCGAAGCGGGTGCCCGGGTCCTTGCGCAGGGCCATGCCGATCAGTTCACGGGTGGGCGCGCTAATCGACGTCGACAAGGGCTCCGGCGCCTGACTGATGTGCGCCAGCGCCACCGATACCGAGGAATCGCCGCTGAAGGGGCGCTTACCAGCCAGCATTTCATAGCCCACGACGCCGAGCGAATAGACGTCAGAGGTCGGGCCGACTTCATATCCCTGGGCTTGCTCGGGGGAGACGTATTGGGCGGTGCCGACGACCATTCCCGTGCGGGTCAGCGGCACCGCGGCGGCGGCCTTGGCGATACCAAAATCGGTGATCTTGACTTGCCCATTTTGGGTAATCATGAGGTTGCCGGGCTTGATATCGCGGTGCACGAGGCCCATGTGGTGGATCACGGAGAGGCCGTGGGAGGCCTGCTCCATGACGTCGAGGGCCAGCGTTTCCGGCAGTGCGCCTTCGCGGGCTAAGAGATCCGCCAGGGATTCTCCGCGAATGTACTCCAAGGCCATGTAGCAGAAGATGCGGCCGTTATCCTCGAGCTCCCGGTAGTCGTACGTAGCTACGACGTTTTCGGAATCGATGGATTCTGCGGCCTTGGCCTCGTTGCGGAAGCGCGAGAGGAACTCGTTGTTATCGGAGAACTCTGGGCGCAGGACCTTGAGGGCGACCTCGCGGTCATTGCGGACGTCGTCCGCCAGCCACACCGTGGACATGCCGCCGTGGCCGACTATCCACTGCAGCTGGTAGTCCTCGCCGATGAGTGCTTGTAGGTGTTCCTTATTATCAGCGCTGTTCACTACTGCTCACCTCCGTATGCGCGCAGGATGGCGCGGCCGATGGGCGCGGAGACTTGGCCGCCGTAGGCATTCTGGCCTAGGTGCCCGCCGTCCTTGACCACGACGCCTACCGCGATGTCCTTGTCCGGATCGAAAGCCACGTACCACGCGTGCGGGGCAAGGCCCTCGCCGTGCTCGGCGGTACCGGTTTTCGAGGCGAAACCGTTCCCGTCATAGCCATAGGTGCTGTGCTCGGAGGCAAACATGAGGTCCTTGATGGTGTTGGCCGTCTCTTCGCTGACGGCTTCGGCAGCCTGGCGTGGCTGGGTGGAGCGCAGCTCATTCATCTGGGCATCGGTGATGCGGTTGATCAGGTAAGGCTCCATGCGCTTGCCCTGGTTAGCGATGGTCCCGGCCATGATAGCCGCCTGCAGGGCGGACATGGTCACGTCGCGCTGGCCGATGGAGGATTGGGCGACTTGGGCGCCGTCGCCAAGCTCGCCCAGCGCACCAGCGGAAGTCTCCACACCGAGCGAGTACTTCTCACCCACGCCGAAGCCCTCCGCATACTTGCGCAACTCATCGGCGCCGATGCTCTCTGACATCTGCGCAAAAGCCGTGTTGCAGGACAGCGCGAAGGCCGTATGTAGGGTGACGCTCTCTGCGCCGCCGCAGGCTCGGTTGCCGTCGTTGGTCAGCTCCGTGACGGAATCGGGCAGCGTGATGGAGGCGGCGCCGGTCAACGTGGAGTTCGGGTTGAAACCGTTATTGAGGCCGGCGGCGGTGGTGATGATCTTAAAAATCGAGCCCGGGGGCAGGGTGTCCTGCGCAGCGTGGTTAACCAGCGGCGTGCCTTCTTGATTCTGCAACTGTTCCCACCGTTCGCTGGCGTTGTCACCGAGCAGGTCGGAGACGTTGAAACTAGGGGTGGAGGCCATGGCCAGAATCTTGCCCGTCGAGGGCTGGATGGCCACGGCTGCGCCGTTATAGCCGGGCCCGGCTAGCTGGTCGTAGGCGGCTTGCTGCAGTGCGGGATCGATGGTGACCTCGACGTTCGCTCCCATCTGGGGTTTTCCGGAGAGCGTGTCGAGCCAATTGCGCGCCAGCAGCGAATCATCCTTGCCGTTGAGGATGTCATTCTGGGATGCCTCCAGCTGGGAGGCGCCGAAGCGCTCCGAAAGGTAGCCGGTGATGTTGGCGAAGGCGGGGGAATCGGCAGGGTAGGAGCGGGAGTAGTTTCCCTCGGCGTCGGCAGTGGACTGCGCTAAAACCGTGTCGCCAGCGAAAATCTGGCCGCGCGGGGTCGTGCGCATCTCCAAGAAACCGCGAACGTTCTTGGGGTTATGGGCGTATTTGTCGTCGGAGAACGCCTGGATCACGGTGAGGTTCACCAGGAGCACGGCGGTAAGGATGAGGGCAAAGAGGGAAACGAGGCGGATCGATCTGTTCATCGGCTTGCCTCCTGGACGGCTGGGAATAGGGACGTGTCAGTGGGCGCGTTCGAGGTCTGCTCGCGCGCCGGGCGGCGCGCCGCATTGGAGATTCTCAGAAGGATGGCCAGCAGCATGTAATTGGCCATGAGCGAAGAACCACCCGCGGACATGAAAGGCGTGGTCAGACCAGTCATGGGCAGCAGCGCGGAGATGCCGCCGGTGACGACGAAGACTTGCACGGCCAAGGTGAGCGCGAGGCCAGAGGCGACCAGTTTGCCATAGGTATCGCGGCAGGTCAGCGCGGTACGGAATCCGCGCGAGACCAGCATGGCAAAGAGAATGAGCACGGCGGCGAGGCCGATGAGGCCGAATTCCTCACCAATCCCGGCCAGGATGAAGTCCGAGTGCGCTACCGGAACCATGTCCGGGTGGCCCTGGCCCAAGCCGGATCCGGTAATGCCGCCGGAGGACATACCGAACAGAGCTTGGGAAAGCTGGTAGCCGGTGGAGTCATAATTGCCCAACGGATCCAAGAAGTTGGAGAAGCGCTGCTGGATCTTGTCCGAAACCTGGTAGATGCTGAAGCCACCGACCCCCACGAGGATGACGCCGATGAGCAACCAGCTCACGCGGTTGGTAGCCATAAAGAGCATGCCGAGCACGGTGCTAAACAGCAGCAGGGCGGGACCGAAGTCATTGGAAATGCCCATGATGATAATCGCGATGCCCCAGATCACCAGGATGGGAGCCAGATCTCGCAGGCGTGGCAGAGAAATGCCGAGGAACTTGTAGCCGGCCACCGTGAACAGCGAGCGCTTCTGGGTAAGCAGCATGGCGAAGAACAGGATCAGCAAGATCTTGGAGAACTCGCCCGGCTGGATAGAAAATGGCCCCAGCCACAGCCAGATGCGAGCGTCCACGCCCGGCGGTTGCGGCCACACGAGGGGCAAGGCGAGAAGGATCAGGCCGAGCGCGCCCAAGATATAGGAGTACCTGGTCAGTGAGCGGTGATCGCGTAGGAGAATGAGCACCAGCGCGAAGAGGATGAGGCCGACGATGGTCCACATCACCTGTCGCACCGCCAGCCCGCCGCCATTCGCCAGGTCGAGGCGCTTCAACAGAATGAGCCCGGTGCCGTTGAGCACCGCGACGATGGGAAGCATGAGCTGATCCGCGTAGGGCGCGAGGAAGCAGAGCACCAAGTGAGCGACGGCGAAGACGCCGATGAATCCACCGATGAGGTAGAGGACATCGAGGGTCAGCACGTTGCCCTGCGACAACTCGAGGCTGACCAGGGTGATGGCGAAGACCACGGTGGCGAGCACGAGCAGGCCGAACTCGGTGCCGCGGGAAAAGAACTTACTCATCTACTTCACCTCCCGGCAGTTTCCTTTGGATTCGCTCTTGGCATCTTTGTTTTTCTCGTCCTTCGACGCCTTCGGGCAGGGCTTGAGCGCCTTGTCCGAGAGCTGCGAAAGCTGTGTTTGCACCTCGTCATAGGAGCCGGAGGGCAGGTTGCCCACGGCAGCGCGTTCGGATTCGGGCAAATCCTTCAGCGCGAACGGTGCGAAATCACCGTCGCAGGCGCCGTGCCCCAGCTTGAGCGCATTGTCCTTGTTTAGGCACGCATTCTGATACGTGTGGTGTAGCGGGC
Organism: Corynebacterium sp. HMSC068H04; assembly: GCF_001811255.1. Classification (NCBI taxonomy): domain Bacteria; kingdom Bacillati; phylum Actinomycetota; class Actinomycetes; order Mycobacteriales; family Corynebacteriaceae; genus Corynebacterium; species Corynebacterium sp. HMSC068H04. Next base: position 3,612 of record NZ_KV804021.1, on the reverse strand, counting down.
GGCCGAAGATCTCATAGTCCGCGCCTTCTTGGATGGTGAGGACGCCTTCTTCATCGGCGGTCACGTAGTAGTTGCTGCCCAGGTAACTTTTCATCCAGAGGCCGCCGCTGATGACCAGCACGATGATGATGGCAAGGCACGCAATGACCTTCCACCCAATCCGGCTTCGCTGTGGCCGCCGCTGTGGTTCGTCCTGGGGCTTCTCCTCAGCGGCCTGCGCTTTTGGGGGCGAGATTAGCTTCGCGGCGCGGCTCGCGGAAGAATCGGGGTGCGTTGGTTCCGGGACGACGCCTTGGACGGCACCGACGGTGATTGGGGCTACGTCATCGCCCTCACCGTCCACGACCTCCGCCACCACGATGGTGACGTTGTCCGGGCCGCCGGAGCGCAGCGCTAGATCCCGCAGGGTGGTGGCGGCCTCTTCGACCGTGCCCTGCTTCAGAGCTTGCTCGATGGTAGAGGCCGTCACCGGATCCGACAGGCCGTCCGAACACAGCAGGAGGCGGTCGCCCGGTTCAGCATCGAGCGTAAAGAGCGTCGGCTCCACGGGCCGGCCGGTATAGGCCTTGAGGATCAGTGACTTCTGCGGGTGGGAGGAGACATCTGCCGGATCGAGCTTGCCCTCATCGACGAGGGACTGCACGTAGGTGTCATCCTTGGTGATCTGGGTCAGCTTGCCCTCGCGTAGCCGGTAGCCGCGGGAATCACCCACGTGGCACACGCCGAATTCGGATCCGTTAAAGAGCAGGGCGGTTAGCGTGGTGCCCATGCCCTCGGTCTCCGGGTGCTCGTCCACGTGCTCGCGGATCGCCGCATTGGCGTCCTCTGCTGCGGCCCCAAGGAGCGCCAGCATGTCATTATCGCCTGGATCGCGCTCGAGGGAGGCCATGTGCTCCACCATGGTGGTGGAAGCAACCTCGCCGGCTGCGTGGCCTCCCATGCCGTCGGCCAACATCAGCAGGTGCGGGCCCGCGTGGGCGGAGTCCTCGTTGTTTTCGCGGACCAGTCCGCGGTCCGTCACTGCAGTAAAAGTCAGGCTTAAAGTCATGCCATCAACCTCACGGTCGTTCGGCCAAGTTTGATATCGGAGCCGACTCCGACTCGTTCTGGCTGGTCAATGCGAACGCCACCAACGAAGGTGCCGTTGCGGGATTCGAGGTCCTCCACGAACCACTCGCTGCCCCGGCGGAACAAACGGGCGTGGTGACCGGAGGAGAAATCATCACCAGTGACAAAGTCACAGTCCTGTGCGCGGCCCATCGTACAGTCCTCAAGAGTGCCTAGCTCCATGTGGGAACCGCGCAGCGGCCCGTCCACGATGGTGATCTCACGCGGCGCTTCGCGACGCCTCTGGGCCCCCTTCACCGGGGCCGATGCCTGGTAGACGCCGGCGGCCTTATTGGCATCGCGACGCATGGCGTTGAGTGCGGCCAAGATGAACAGCCACAGCAACACCAGCAGGCCGATGCGCAGCGAGAGCAGCACGATCGAATCCATGGAAAGTCCTTACGCTAAAAAATCTGGAAAAGTTGCTGAGGCGGCTTAGTAGCCTTGGTTCTCAAGGCCGGTGATGCGCACCTCGATGTGGGAGTGGCCGAGGGTGATCACGTCGCCGTCGGCAAGCAGCCAGTTCTCAATCGGGGTGTCGTTCACGGTGGTGCCGTTCGTGGATTGCAGGTCCACCAGCACGGCGTCCTGGCCGTTCCAGGTGATCTCCGCGTGCTGGCGGGATACACCGGTATCGGGCAGGCGCAGGTCCGCGTCATTGCTGCGGCCCAGGATGTTGGAGCCCTCCTGCACGTGGTAGACGCGGGAGGAGCCGTCCTGCAGCATGAGTGTTACCGCTGGGCCCTGCGGCGCCGGCTGGTTCGGGGTGGGCGCCATAAAGGCGGTGGTTGCGGCCTCATCGGCGTTGTGCGGCTGGGTCATAGAGTCCTCCTGACCATGGTCGTGGTGGAAAATCGCATCAAATCCGGTTTCTTCGGTGGGCTCGTGATCCAAAAAGGAGGACACGCGCAACTGCCCAGTCCGCAGTCCCGACTCCTCCGCGATGCGTACGATGACCGGCCCGGCGAGGGACCAGCCACTGTTACGGATGAAGCGGGTGAGCTGATCAGCTAGATCCTTGGGAACACCCCGGTCTTGGGAGAGGTTCTCGATATCTTTGGAGGATACGCCGACGGTCATGACGTTGGGGCTATACAGCTTGCCATCATCACCGCGGGACAAATTGTCCTGCGCCTCCTGCTTGAGAAGCTCCTCAATCTCAGCGGGGACGACCTTGCCGCCGAAGACAAAGGCCATGCCGTTGTCCAGTCCGCGTTGCAGGGAAGAATCCAGCTTGGCGAGCTTATCTAGCAATGCCATTGGAAGGGCCGTCCTCCTTTCGGGATGTTTTCAGGGAGAGATATAGCAGCGATCAGTATAGGGTGCTTTCCTTGACTTAACGTAGACGCGCGCGGCAAAGTTCCCTGGAAAGTTCAGGTTTGCCAGCGGATTTGTAGATTCGCTGGGGCTGCGTGCTAAAGTTAGCTAGTCGCCAAGACATCAATACCCTGCCCGGGTGGCGGAATTGGCAGACGCGCTGGCTTCAGGTGCCAGTGTCCTTATAGGACGTGCGGGTTCAAGTCCCGCCCCGGGCACGCTGAGCAGTTGAACAAACTGCGACACCGGAGGTAACAAACTCGAAAGGGTTCGTGACCTCCGGTTTCTTTCTTTTTCTGAACTTTGGCGGTCGAGGATTGCAAGTGTGGGGATTTACATCCTAAATCCCGCCCGCGCCGGTCGACACGTCTTTCGAATTTTGTTTTCGATGGTGTCAACAAGTCATCTTGATCTGACACCCTTCTTTTGAGTTTCGGTTTATTGTGTAGGCAGTCAGTCCGAGGCTTGATGTTTGCTTAGGTTTGGTTGGCAGGGTCGAGAGGATAATAGTTTTATTGCATGATCTCGATCTCGTAGTTCGATTTGGGGCCGGGCCATTACTTTCGGTGGATCTCTGCTGCGCCCATAGGCCAAGCAGTTTTAGGGGTTCGTTGTACGGGAAAGCTGGTGTGCCTAAACCATCCTTGACTTGAGATCCTACTTAGGGGCACTTGGAATCCTCCAACTGAGGTGGTTCCCGGGGCGTTGGAGGATTTCCTAGTCGTTGAATCCTGATCTAGGAGTTAATCGACTGGGCTGACGCGGATAAGGTTTCCATCAGGGTCGGCAACAACGAAGGTGCGGCCGAAGACATCATCGTAGGGTGGCTGCACAATTTGGACTCCTTTTGATTTCCATAGACGGTATGTCTCATCGATGCGGCTTGCCGGTCCATCCAGCATCAAACCTATTTCGCTCGTTCGCGGTGTTTGTTTCTCCATGTGGGTGTTATGGCCGGTCCACACAGCAAACAGGACATCCTTTGAAATTTCGAATGCTACATATCGAGGACTGATGAACGATGGCTGCATATCGAATAAGTCGCTGTAGAAGGCAGTCGAGATCTCTGTATCGGAGACATAGGTTAGGAAAAGATTGGGGGTTGGCATTGCCATTCTCCTTTCGGTGAGTGGTGTTGTTTACGTGGACGCAGTGCGGACCTGACCCCTGTTTGGTAGACACCTGATA
>NZ_KV804020.1:97741-99814 GCF_001811255.1 Corynebacterium sp. HMSC068H04 | reverse complement strand
CCCGACGTGTCTACTTTCCGGGGGTCAGGCCCTGCATTCGAGCAAACAAACCTGACAAGGAGTGTCATATTCCGGAAAATATTGTGGTTCCAGCGATAATTACGGCATGAGATCGGCGCGCCTGTTGTCTATGCTCTTGCTATTGCAAACCCGAGGCCGTGCTACGGCTGCCGAGCTGGCTTCGCATTTTGAGGTTTCCCAGCGCACAATACTGCGTGACGTTGATGCACTCTCGGCCGCAGGAATACCTGTTTATACGGAGCAAGGTATGCATGGTGGGATTGTGCTCGATAGGCGCGCTCGATTGAACGCTTCTCGATTGGATCCGACTGAGATTCAGCTGATGAGGATTCTTGGCGTCGGGGCAGATTCACTCGCACACTTGGGGTTTGGCCAAGACATCGCCCTGCTGCAGAAGAAAATGAACGCAGTCTCATTCTCTAAAGCGTCCGATACTCATAATTTGGAAGAAAAGGTCCTACTTGATTCCAGTGGCTGGGTTAGCAATGAAACCCAAAACGACTTAGAAGAGTTGCTAGAGGCTGTACGGAAAGAAGCTCGAATTGAGGTGTCCTATCGCCGAAGCGGGGACAAGAAGCAACAACGTGCTGTGGCTGATCCTTATGGGCTTGTACACAAGGGTAGAAGTTGGTACTTGGTCGTTGATATCGATGGGGAACCAAGGATGTTGGCAGTCTCGCGTTTAGAAACCTTTCGCGTTTTAGGTCAAGCTGCTCAGCTTCGTCCAGGGCAAAGTTTGGCAAGGGTGTGGGCGCAGCTCGTTGAGCAATTAGAAGAAGACATGCCAGTTCGAATCACCGCACTTCTTCGAGCGACTCGGCTTGATATGGCATCTCGTATTTTGGGATCACGGCTTATCCATTATGAACCCGTGGACGAAAACTTTGTCCGTATCGTGGTGGGATATGCGGATATTCAGGGGGTAAGGCAATTGCTTCAGTTTGGGGACCACATCTGGGTCACCGATCCCCCGGAAGCAGTAAAAATCACTGCTGATCTAGCTAATGAACTTGCGAAACGACATAGTGGGACCACAAATCCTGAATCGTAGAAACCGAAGATGGGTACTGGGATGCCGTCGTAACAGGCCTGCTGAAAACGGTAAGAGGTGCGCTAACAATCTAGGAGCTCTCGTGGATCTTATGATTGGAGAAAAGTAAGTAACGATGGCTTTCGCTTCACTCGCAGGGTGGTGGAGTAAGGGCTTTGGAGGTTCAGAGCGCCTTCAAGGCGGGCGAGGGCCTCTTACCACTGGTGAAGCCGCAGCGTAGTGCGGGCATCTTAGCCGGTCTACAATCTTCCCACTTCACATTGAGGGTCTTTACCATGACGATTCTGTGTGATCTACCAAGGGTGTGAGAGCAGGTTTACATGTCACTCATGAGAATTCAGGTGAGCACGACTTAGAGGTTGAGGTACGCAAAATATTTCGGCCATAGTGTTGCGGATTATGCGCCCTTATCAGATTGTGGCCACTGAGCGCATTGTCACCAAGGTGCTAGCCGGTATCCACAACCACAAGTTGCTCGGCACGGTTAACGCTGGTGGCTATATTTGGCACACGACGGGATCAGGAAAACACAGACCTCGTTTAAGACGGCGCAGTATCACTTCACTTCCCCGAGGATTAATGCTGGCATGAGCAAAACGACCACAGCGACAAGGTGCGTCGTGGCTGCTGTTTCCCAGCGCTCGTGCGCGATAAAATAAAATATATCCCCATGCGGTGAATGCTATTGCCGTGGGGAAGAGCCCAAGGTATATGACTCCGAAAGAGGCGGATGCGGGCGCGGTCGATAGGTCATATATCAGTGTGTTGGTCCAAGGTGACAGGCCTATTGTCCCTGCAGCGGCTCCAGTTATGCTTGTGCTGTCTGTGTCTTGTAGGAGACGCTTTGTAAGACTGTTGCTCCGCTGTAGAGGAAGGCTCGATTTTCTCACGTGTGGGGAGCGCGGTGCGCGCTTTCTGCCGTGACTGAGGAAGTAGCCCTCATACGCAAAGCGGCCCTTCCGGTTTTAGAGTGCGTTGATTTTGTCCTGTAGTTGTCCGGA
>NZ_KV804020.1:0-97641 GCF_001811255.1 Corynebacterium sp. HMSC068H04 | reverse complement strand
GGGCCGTTGGATGCACCGATATCAAAGTAGGCGAGCACATCTTTGCGTCGACGCCATAGGGTGCGTCCTAGTTGGGCGAGCTCTTCTAGGCCTTGTGGTAATCCTTTACGCAGGGTGTGGATGATGCGTTCCATGAGCTTTTTGCCTTCCGATTTCCTCGGATGCGCGTACGCTGCGATCATGTCTTGGTAGACCAACCACGTTACTTCCAGGCACACGTAGTCGTCATCGGTGGCCCACGACATTTCTAAGCGTTGCTTTTGCCGCTCGGTGAGATAGTTCGTCCTGGTCAACAGGGTGCGCCGGTGCTTGTACAGTGGGTCATCTTTGCGTCCGCGGCGCCCAGTGGTCTCACGTTGGAGTCTTTGTCGGCAACTGGTGAGCTTGTCGGCTGCTAGATGCACCACATGGAAAGGGTCCATGACTTTGTCCGCTTGTGGTAGTTGCTCCTCGACTGCGGTGGCATATCCGGTGAACCCATCCATGGTCACCACCTGTATCTGCTCCCGGAAGCTGGGGTCGCGTTCCTTAAGCCACCCGCTGAGCACATCTGCGGACCTGCCCGGTCGCATGTCTAACAAACGAGCAGGCCCACGCCCGTCCACCAGCGGGGTGAGGTCAACGAGTATGGTCACCAGGTTTGATGCCTGGCCTGGTTTTCTGGTGTGTTTCCATACGTGTTCATCGACTCCAAGAATGCGAACCCCGTCTAGGTGACATGGATCGCCGTAGACAAGCTGGCGGCAGGCATCCAGCGCGACTTGGTTGACCAGGTCCCAGCCCACACCGAGTGCTTTGGCGGTAGCTGACACACTCATCCGGTCAATAGCAAGGCGCTGCAAGATCCAGCGGGTGACCCGGTGCGTGAGCTTGGCGCCGTCATCAGCGCAGGTTAAAGATTCTTGGAAGATCTTTCTCTTACATGAGGCGGCTGTGCACCGGAATCTAGGGACTGTTACGTGCAGCCTAGTGGGGAATCCAACGACAGGAAGATCAACGAGTCGACGGGTGATGTGGTCGCGTAACTTTCCTGGCTGTCCGCAGTCCGGGCACACGCCGACAACGGCTACTGGCCTGGCCTCAATGATGGTCAGCGCTCCGGCATCAGCGGCACCGGTGATGGCAAGCCCGATTTCCGCGGTACGGCAGATAGTGTCGGCGACGAGGTTTCCAGTAGGCTTCACAGTACGGGTCCCTGGTGGGTTTAGATGGTTGTGTAGGAACTTTCATCTTCACACCCAGGGACCCCTACATGTTGTGGTGACCCGCTGAACCCGTCGTGTTCTACTTCACCCCGCTACGCACCCCAAAACCGGAAGAGCCCGCAAAGCTTCCGATCCCTCTCTTGCGAATGACGGTGAAATAGTCACTACGGGTTAAATAGTCTTTACCAGTACAGAGCGATGATATCGCCTACCAAATAGAGATCTGAATCATCGTTCGGTGGGCGTAAGACGTTTTCCTCGCTCTTTAGTGGAGCTCCGGTTCCTCGGCCTAATTTAATTGCCTTGCTTCGCAAGTTTCCGATCTCATCGGGAGTGGTTTCTGTGCTTCCCGACGACGAAAGTAAAACATCAACTTGGTTAAATGCATTATTAAGTTGACTTTGAGAACTATTGGGAACCATTTGAGCTATTTCGTTAACTCGTGGCTCTAGTTGAACCTTGAGCTCCTCATTGTCGGTTCTGATTTGTAGGTAATGGCTGAGGATTCTTTCCACTGCATCTGAAAGCGGTGTTTCTGCTTTCTGCTTTCCGCTTAACAAGGAATTCAACTCGGCGATTTTTGTATCAAAGCCGTCGAAGCCAGGCAATCCCCTAGCAGCATCGAAGAGCTTGAGGGGAGACCAGCTAGTCGAGAGGGTATCTTGGCTAACTCGAACCAGGGCAATGCACTCGGATTTGTCGAAAAGGAAGCCTCGAACATCTCCCCAATAGTTGTCGAGTTGGGTAAGGCCGACGAGGCGGATAGGATTATTTGCCGTGCCATCAGCGCGACGGATGAGTGCGCTAGATTCTTTGTCCCAGCCCCAATCAACGAGCTCCGAGTTTATTGGAATTTGGCCGATTAGCATTTGCTGAATTAGTTGGGCGGCCTGGATAACGGTGTCGTCCAGGGAAACTCCGAGAGCTGGAGTATTGGCTGAGGTTTCGACAAGCGCGTTAGCAATGGTGCTATAGGCATAAATTGAGTGGGCTTCCAGGCGTATTCTGACCTGAATTAGTTGCCCGCGGTTTAGTCCACCAGTTGGTATCTCTGGTTGATTGCTGGATTGCGGCACGCCGTCCCAGATTTGACTTTCTTTTCCGGCGTAGGATTCTCTCGACACAAAATCTCTGAAAAGAGACTGTTCTGAAGAGACTTGTTCGATCTGTAAGGTTCTGCTTTTTCCAGATCGAAAGCTGATAGATGATGTGCCATTCGAGGCTCGATCATTGACCCGAGAAATAGATGCACCGCTGCCGGGTGTCAATCCAAAGTCCTTTGTTCTCGTCTGAGTAAGGGTCTTTTTGGCATCCTCAGGACCGAACCGGGAGATATACAAGCTGCGAAGAGCCAATTCATCGAGATAGAGGAACTGTCTTATGTCGCCCAGCGGTGACGCTTTACGGGAAAGCCGCTCGATTTTCCTTAGAATCCGTGAGCGACGGAAGCTTTCGTGCTTCTTCCTATAGTTTCGGAACCAACTCTTAATATTCACTTTTCTTCGCCCTTTCGAGCATTTCGCGCGGTAGTTGCTTTTTCAAATCCCAAAAGAAAGTGATCATTATATATTCTTGAACGACCTTCGATGACAGCTAACTCTCCTGAGTACTGGAGAATCGACCGTAGTTCTGCGGCAGTCCATCCTTCGGTTTGTGACGAAATTTTATCGAAGTCAATATCGTTGGCTAGCGTTGGCGTGCGAGACTTTAAAATCTCAAGACGGTCCATTTGATTCGGTAGACGAAAATATACTTCGCGGTCAAACCTCCCAGGTCGGCGCAGCGCGCGGTCAATGTCGGAAATACGGTTGGTTGCCCCGATAGTTAGGACATTTTCAGGTGCACCTACTCCGTCCATGTTCGTGAGAAATACATTAACGAGACGGGAACCGTGTTCATACGCATTCGAACGGTCTTTAGTTAAAACATCAATCTCATCAACAAAAATGATCGACATTTCTTGTTTAGCTGCGTCCTCGTATATTGCTTCAAGTCGTTCTTCACTTTGCCCTACCAGTTGACTACCTAGAGACGCGGTTGTAACCAAATAGAAGGCGGACCCAGACTGGGCTGCCATTATTTGAGCTAAAAAGGTCTTCCCAGTTCCTGGTGGACCTGCGAAAAGGACCCCGTGTACAGGATCAACCTTCATCTGTGAGATTAAATCTCGTCCCTCCAGCGTGGTGTACAACTCTACTATTTGTTTTGCGTCGGTCAGTATCTCGTGCGAGCCGACAAAATAGTCCCACTGAAATCTCTCAGGGTCTAGGTCAATACGAAACTTCGAGGCACTGGCTTCATCCTCGATAGTGCTTTTTCGCGCTGCTTCTTGTGGGATGACTCTCAAAATCGAAGAACTCTCATTGAAGAGGGCGTAATCTCCCAGACTCCATCGAGCATTTCTATGCACCAACTTGTGGGCATACCCGTCTGGAGTCTTTATAAGAATTTCGTCGGGGCCGGACTTTTGTTCGATAACCCCAATTTGGGCCTTAACCTCCCAGCTCTCGTCGGATGCGATTTCCCAGCCCGAGGAATACACGAGGATGTCGCCTACCTTAGGGCTCAATGTCTTGATCTCTTGATCCCCGGCTAAAAGCAGCCCATTTGGTAAACGCACCATCGGCGTTCCTTGGGGTGTGAAGTGATCGAGCTTAACCGTGAGTGTTGTTAACGGTTCGTCCAATGATTCGCTTCTTCCGATTGCTCCCGCGGCATTACATGCGAGGTTGATGGATGTTTACGGCCTGAGTGGGCTTCACTCTATAGGTTGAGATTTATTAGCGTCTCAGTATATCCGCATCGTTTAACAGGAAGCACGCGATTCCTTTAGTCATTTGCATCCGCAGGATGCTTAGGATTCCGATTCGACGTGTTGCTGTAATTTTGTGTGCCAAACATTTGAGGTGGCGATGAATGAAGCATTGGTTGCGGATTTGATTTTCTGACGGCGGGTTGCCGTCTGGATAGATCGCGGGCCGATACTCGAATTCTGACTGGGATCGCTGTGTGGTGAAAGTTTGAGCAAATGCGCAGGTCGTTGAGTGATTGTTTAGTGCTGTTGCAAAGTTGGGCGGAGAGCAGCGAAGACTCAGTTTCTCATTTCCTGATGGCCGCTGCGTGTGGGCGTTGTTAGGCCGTCTCGAAGACCCTGTTGACGATCACCGCGTCCGGGTTCGGTTGCCCGTGAGGTCAAACACAGTGCCTTGCCCTTTCCGCAATGAGTGTATCGCCTCCATTCCTTTCAACGTCCGATATGCAGATGTCCGGTTCTTAAACGTGCCTTTCGGCCCGAGGATCCGCTTCAGTCGACCATGGTCGCCTTCTAGGATGTTGTTGAGGTATTTCACCTGTCGGTGTTCCACTGTTGGCGGGCAGGTTCCCCCTGACTTCAACTCGGCGATTGCCCTGGCTAGGGAGGATGCTTTATCGGTGTTGATCACTCTGGGATACCCGGCTGACGCATTGTATCTGAGAGCCTTGGCCAGAAAACGTTTCGCTGCGGCCACGTTCTGCTTCGGAGAGAGGTAAAAGTCCAGGGTCTGGCCACCGGCGGTGATCGCCCGATAGAGGTAGCACCACCTGCCGCCGATCCGGATATAGGTCTCACCACCCGCCAGGAACTGGCCTGCCAGTCAGGTACCTGCCGGTACCACCGTGTTTGCTTGTCCAGCTCAGGGGCGTATTTCTGGACCCAGCGGTAGATCGTGGTTGATCAACCGGCACACCCCGCTGAAGTCATCATTTCCTCCAAGTCTCGGTAGCTCACCCCTAGCGGCAGTACCACCGCACTGCCCACAGAATGATATCACGGGGGAAATGACGACCGGAGAAGATACCCATGGCTGTGATTATTTCACGTCGCTCTTCCTACTGCCCCAACTTTGCAACAGCACCCAAAGCCCTGGAATGAACTCCTGTCACCAGGGTCATTCCAGGGCATATTTCCCTGACTAAGAGAAGCAGTGACACAGAAGGCCTACCTCAGCGTGGGCCCTGTGGGCGTGCAGGTTCCGTGTGTGGCTGGTTTGCTTCGGCATGGTCGGCAGCGATTGATGACCGACTCTGGAGCGGGTGCCTTGTCTGGTCTCGCGGTTCAGGGTGGGTGGACTATTCGGCGGGTTGGATCTCGCTCTCGGTGACCCACTTGTGGTTGGTCATCGTCATCCCGTCGACGGTGAGATCAACCATGTAGACCGTCTCCTCGGTGGAGTAATCGATGGTGGCCTCAGCACCCTTCATGCCGGACATGTGCTCGGCATCCAGGACAACGCTCGCCCCGTCGGGCAGGGGGGCCTGACCCGGATCGACGAGCTCCTCATGGACGACCCAGCGGTGGTCGGTAACCGGGGCCCCACCCTCGGTGGGGGTGTAGCTGACCGAATAGGTCGTGGTGTCAAACGCCCCGGAAATGGTGGCTGTAGCCCCGTCCATGCCGGGCATGTGGTCAGCGGTGAGGATGACCTCAGTGCCCACCGGGTACGTGGGATCCTCGGCCTCTTCAATGCCTGCCGGCGGTGCCCCGCCGTCGGCAGGGTGGTCGTGCCCGCCGTGCTCTTCGTCGGCAGTGGTGGTGTCTTCCTGGTGGGTCTCGTTGGTCTCTGCGGTTGCCGTCGTGGTGCTGGTGGTGTCGGCATCGTCGGAGTTGTCGGTGGCGTCGCTGCAGGCGGTCAGCGCCAGGGTGGAGGTCAGTACCAAGGCGGCGAGGGTAATGCTGCGTTTCATGAGCGTTCCTTTCAAAGGTGGTGTGAGTTAGGGGTCGAGAGACAAGGTCAGTCAGTAACGGTTACGGGGGATATCGACCCACTGTGTTCCTCCTTCCCGTCGGTCGGAGCCAGGTGAGCCGGATCCAGATCAATGCGGCGCAACAGCTGGGCGTTCAGGGCCACCACGATGGTCGAGGCAGACATCAAGATCGCGCCCACGGCCGGGGACAGCACGAACCCGATCGAGGCGAGCACTCCGGCGGCCAACGGCACGGCGAGGATGTTGTAGCCAGAGGCCCAGATCAGGTTCTGGATCATCTTGCGATAGCTGGCCTGGGACAGCTCAATCATCGACAGCACTGCCCGCGGGTCATCACTGGCTAGGACCACCCCGGCAGATTCCATGGCCACATCCGTGCCGGCACCGATGGCGATACCGACTTCCGCGCGGGTCAGAGCGGGGGCGTCATTGACACCGTCACCGACCATGGCCACGCTCAAACCCCGGTCCTGCAGCTGCGTGACCTTGGTGTCTTTGTCCTGGGGCAGGACCTCGGCGAAGACCTCATCAATGCCTAGGTCCTGACCGACGGCGTGGGCCACCTGCTGGGCGTCGCCGGTGATTATCGCGACCTTCACCCCGCGGTCCTGCAGGGCTTTCACGGCGGCGCGGGATTCGGGGCGGATCTTGTCCTCGACGGCTACCGCACCGATGATCTGACCATCGCGGACAATATGGAGCACACCGGCCCCACGCCCGGTCCAGGCGCTGGTGGTGTCGGTGAGCTCGGCCGGGGTGGTGAGGTTGAACTCGCGCAGCATGTTCGGCCCGCCCACGAGGATCTCAGCGCCATCGACAGTGGCCCGGACCCCCCGGCCGGAGGCGGCGTTGAAACCAGTTGCACGGATTTGCCGACCGGAGGCCTCGGGATGGGCGGCCGCGGCCGCCACGATGGCGCGGGCCACGGGGTGCTCGCTGTCGGCCTCCGCGGCGGCGGCTAGGGCCAGCAGCTCGCCCTCGGTGACGCCGACAGCTGTCGCGATACCGGTGACCGCGTGCGCACCCTCGGTCAGGGTGCCGGTTTTGTCGAAGAGCACCACGTCGATGGTGCGCATCCGCTCGAGCGCCATCCGGTCCTTGATGAGCACCCCGGATTTCGCGGCCCGCTCGCTGGAGATCGCAATGACCAGCGGAATCGCCAGGCCCAGGGCATGTGGGCAGGCGATGACCAGCACCGTGACCGTGCGCACCACGACATCGTCCGGGCTGCCGATGATGGTCCACACCACCGCGGTGATCAGAGCGGAGATCAGCGCGAACCAGAACAATAACGCCGCCGCCCGATCCGCCAGGGCCTGGGCCCGGGAGGAGGACTCCTGGGCGTCGGCAACCATGCGTTGGATCCCGGCCAGGGCGGTGTCCCCGCCGGTAGCCTCCACCCGGATGCGGACGGTGTTGTCGGTGGCCACGGTACCGGCGACCACCTTGTCACCGGTGTCGCGGAAGACGGGACGGGATTCGCCGGTGATCATCGCCTCATCGAATTCGGCGGCTCCGTCGAGGATGGTTCCGTCGGCCGGCACCCGGGCACCGGCCCTCACCAGCACGACGTCGTCGACGACCAGCTCGGAGATGGCCACGGTGCGGGTGGTCCCGTCGACGATTTTCTCGGCCTCATCCGGCAGCAGGGCAGCCAGCGCGTCAAGCGCGGAGGACGCGGACCCGAGAGCGCGCATCTCCAGCCAGTGGCCCAGCAGCATGATGGTCACCAGCAGGGCCAGCTCCCACCAGAAGTCCAGGTCAAAACCGCCCAGCCCCAGAGTGGTGACCCAGGAGGCGACAAACGCCACGGTGATGGCCATGGCGATCAGGAGCATCATCCCGGGTTGGCGGGATTTCAGTTCTTTCCATCCGCCCTTGAGGAAAGGCGTTCCGCCGTAGCCGAAGATGATCGTGCCTAGCACCGGGGGGATCCAGGTGGATCCGGGGAATGCCGGGAGGTGGTAGCCGAGCAGGTGGGCGACCATGGGACTGAAAATAGCGACGGGAATGGACAGAATCAGCGACCACCAGAAGCGGTCCCGAAACATTGCGGTGCTGTGTCCGGCGTGTTCGCCGTGACTATGAACGTGGTGGTCTTCGTCCAGGGCGGAGTGCGGGTGATCGTGGGGCATCGCCTGGCCGTGGGTGTCGGCATCTGCGTGGTGTTCGTGGCTGGCATGATCCGGGTGGTGGGTGTGGTCTGTTTCCGGAGCGGGGTGATCACCATGGTGATCACCCGAATGGTGGGGAGTGCTCATGACGTTCCTTTCGCTCAACCCGGTCGGGGTCGAGATGATGAGTAAAACTGATCAGGATAAGACGGTGTAGCCGGCCTCCTCGATGGCCCGGCGAACCATCTCCGGAGGTACGAGACCGGTGACCGTGACGGTGGAAACACCACCAGCAGCGAGATCAATCTGGACGTCGTCGACCTGGGGGAGGGCCTGAAGGGCCTGGGTCACGCTTTTCGCGCAGTGCCCGCAGGTCAGGCCGGTGACCTGGTAGCTAGGGGAGGACCCTCCTGCTGACGAGTCGCTGGCGGCAGGGATGGAGGCGGTGTCGGCACGTGAGGCAGGTCCGCAACAGCTGCAGCCGTGGGAGGCCATCGGCAAGAGGCGGGGCGGGGAGGTGATCATGGGAAAGCTCCTTCGGTTCGGTGGGGTGCGGCGATGCCGCTCTCTAGCATATACCCCCCGGGGGTATATTTTCAGCATACCCCAGGGGGGTATATTTTCAATGGGTCGAGGTCGCGGCCCTCACGCGGGGCAGGGTGTGGTCACCGAGCAGCCTCCTCACTGTCGGGAGGGGACAGCGGGAGGCGGAGGGCAAAGACCGCTCCGCGACCGGGGCCGGGGGAGGTGGCGGTGAGAGTGCCGCCGTGGGCCTCGATCAATGCCTTGGAGATGGTCAGACCGATACCGGCCCCGCCGTTGTCCCGGGTGCGGGCGGCATCCCCCCGGTAGAAGCGTTCGAAGATGTGTCCGAGCTGGTCAGGTGGGATGCCCTCGCCGTCATCGGCGACGTGGATGAGCGCGGTGGACGCCCCCTGTCGGTGGACGCTGATCCGGACCTGCCCGCCGGCCGGGGTGTGCCGTAGCGCGTTCGACAGGAGATTGCTCATCACCTGGCCGAAGCGTTGCCGGTCCACGAGCACCCGGGCGGTGTCCGTAATGGTCTCGACCTGTAAATCGACGCCTTTGTCAGCATAAGCTTCCCCCGCGGCAGCAGCGGCGGTGTGGAGCAGATCCCCGAGCCCTTCCTCCGCCAGGTCCAAATCGATCCGGTGTTCCTGGGCCCGGGAGACATCGTCAATGTCTTCCATCAACCGGGTCAGGCGGGTGAGTTGGTCAGCCATGATCGTGTGGGTGGCATTATTCCAGTCCACGACCCCGTCCTGGAGACCATCGAGGTAGACCGTGAGCACCGATAAGGGGGTGCCCATTTCGTGGGCCAGATCAGAGAGCATCTGGCGGCGGACCTGTTCGGTGTGTTCCAGCCGGTCGGCCATGGTGTTGAAGGCATGCGCCAGGGTGGTGACCTCGGGGCCTGCTTTTCCGGCGGGCACGCGGATACGGGAGTTGCCGGCCGTCAGGCTGGTAGCGGCGCGGGTGAGATCCTGCAGGGGGGTGCGCAGACGACGCGATAACCACAGGCTGGCCAGCAGGGCGCTGATCAAGGCGGTGGGCAGGGCGACGGCCAGGGTGATCAGGTTGGCGCCCCGGTAGGCCTGCTCGGCATGGAACAGCTCCAGCGAGGGGTCCTCCTGGCCGGTCATCAACATATGATCATGGAACAGGGTCGGACCCACCATCGTGGCCACGGCCGCGGCCACCAGTAGGCTAATCACCACGACCAACACCTGGGCGGCCAGGAAGCGGAAGGTCAGGCCGGGTCCGTGATTCATGGTTGCCCCACCCGGTAGCCCACGCCACGCACGGTGTCGATAAACCCCCGGCCCCGGGTGTCGGTGCCGAGCTTGCGACGCAAGTTGCCGATGTGGACATCGACGATGCGTTCATCACCGACCCAGGTGGTGTCCCAGACCTCGGTGACCAGGTCGTGGCGGGTCAGCACCTGGCCGGGGCGCAGGGCCAGGGCAACCAGCAGCTCGAACTCCGTCCGGGTGAGCTCCACGGTCGTCTCCCCTACCCGCACCTGATGGGCGATGGGGTCAAGGATGAGGTCACCAACGATCAAGGGGGTGGTCACCTGCGGTGGGGTGGTGCTGGTGCGCGGGCGGCGTAGCACCGCATGCACCCGGGTCACCAGTTCCCGGATGCTAAAAGGTTTGGTGATGTAGTCATCCGCCCCCAGGGTCAAACCGCTGATCTTGTCGTCCTCGCTGCCACGCGCGGTGAGCATGAGGATGTAGCAGTCCGAGAAGGTGCGGATCCGTCGGCACACCTCCAGGCCGTCGAGTTCGGGCAGCCCCAGATCCAGCACCACAACATCGGGGGAAAAGCGACGGGTCTCGTCCACGGCCTGAGTGCCGGTGTGCGCCTGGCGGGTATCGAAGCCGGCCCGGATGAGGTAGGAGGCCACCATCTGAGCCAGGGGTTGTTCATCATCGACGACCAGCACCCGCCCCGGGGGCGTGGCGGTGGTCGGTGTGCGGTTAGCCATGGACCCCAGTATCGCTCCGGCCAGGGGGAATATCACCCTCGCTCAGTGCCCAACGGGGAAATCTTCATCAAATCTTCAAACATCACCCTTCGACCGCCGTCACCCCTGCGCCCCACCCCGGGCCGGCGGCATCGCCTCCCCTGGTCGGTTCAGCAGGCGCCACCAGGGATTTCACTGCCTGCACCGCATACCCGGGGCGGGTAGAAGGACATCGCCCACGGCTGTGGGGTGGTGTCCCGGTGGTGACCCAGCCCACCGAATTCGCCCCCTTTTCGCCCTGTTATAAGGCTGTGAGCAGGGGTTTTGATTTCTAGTCCGTCAGGCACCCGTGCTAGATAAAGGTATGGCATCGACCTTGAGGCGGTGTCTTCTCACGGTCTTACCACGATCCAAGGAGATTGACGTGAAACGAGCAGCGATCGCAGCCGCCGCCCTTGCCCTCGCCCTCACGGGGTGTTCGGCCGCCGACCCGGAACCCACCGCCGACGGGACGGTGTCCCAGGATACATTCCTGACTACCCATGGCCTGGCCGGCATGGACGCGGTGGAGATCATTGATCACCTCGACCGGCAGAAGGTCACGGAGCGTCCCACGGATCTGATCGCCTCAGTGCGTGCCGATGAACTGCTGCTCTCGAGCGATGACCAGGAAGTCGTGGTCGATCTTCCCGACAATCAGACGTATGTCTCGATCGCACCCTATCTCACCTCCACCCACGACTGCTTCTACCACAGCCTCACGACCTGCCTGGGGGAACTCGACAATGAGGATATCCAGGTCACGATCACCGATGAGGCGACCGGTGAGGTGCTGGTGGACGAGGCGACAACCACCTTCGACAACGGGTTTATTGGCTTCTGGCTTCCCGATGATGCCACCGGCCTGATTGAGGTCAGCTACCAGGGGCGTACCGGCACCACGGAGTTTTCCACCGCCGACGACGGTGCCACCTGCGTCACAGACCTGCGCCTGACGTGATGGCTCAGCAGGGTCCTCACCTGCACCTGTCTCCCGTGTCACTGAAATCTAGCACCAAGGAAGGTTAAATCATGATGAACGCGTTTCCCCGACGACAGTTTCTGCTCGGCGGGCTCGTCCTCGCCGGCACCGGGGCCGTGGCCGCCTGCACCAGCGACCCTGGACCCGCTGCCTCGGCACCAGGTTCCTCTCTTCGCCCCACTCCCACCCCCACTGCGCTCGGCGAGCCGACGGTGCGCCGGACACTGACCGCCCGGCCCCTCTCTCTGGATATCGGCGGTATCGAAGCCAAGACGTGGGGATACGTCTCTGACACCGGGGATACGGCCATTGAGGCCACCGTCGGCGACGTCCTCCAGGTCGATATCACCAATGAACTGCCTGAGAGCACCTCCATCCACTGGCATGGCATCGCACTCCACAACGCAGCCGACGGTGTGCCCGGCATGACCCAGGACCCCATTGAACCTGGCGAGTCTTTCTCCTATGTTTTTGAAGTCCCCCACGGTGGCACCTACTTCTACCATTCCCACTCCGGCCTGCAGCTTGATCGCGGCCTCCACGCCCCACTGATCGTCCGTGACCCGCAAGACGCTGAGGACCAGGACGTCGAGTGGACCATCGTGCTCGACGACTGGGTCGATGGCATTCAGGGCACTCCCGACGATGAGCTCGACAAGCTCACCGGAATGGGCTCGGGCGACCATAACGGGAAGAAGGGGATGGGAGGCCACGGCCATATGATGCACGGCACCCCGGACCGGGTACTGGGCGGGGATGCCGGCGATGTGATGTATCCGCACTACCTCATCAACGGACGTATCCCCCGTGCTCACCGGACCTTCGAGGCTCGCCCGGGTGACAAGGCCCGCCTGCGGTTTATCAACTCCGGCGGTGACACCATCTTCAAGGTGGCCCTCGGTGGTCACCGCATGACCGTCACCCACACCGACGGCTTCCCCGTCCAGCCCCGGGAGACCGAATCGATCTACCTGTCGATGGGCGAGCGTGTCGACGTCGAGGTCATCCTCGGCGACGGCATCTTCCCGCTCACGGCTTTGGCGGTGGGTAAAGACGACCGCGCCTTCGCCGTCATCCGCACCGCCGGCGGCCAGGCCCCTCACCCCGATGTCGACTTCCCCGAGTTGTCGTCCACCGGACTGCTTCTGTCCTCCCTGAAGCCAGCAGACCGTGCACTCCTGCCCGAGGACACACCAGACCGAGAAGTCAGCATCGACCTGGGCGGGCAGATGATGCCGTATGAATGGAGCATTCTCACCGACGGCCAATCCTCCTCCGCGATCGTGCAGGCGGGCCAGCGCCTGCGGATGGTCATGCGCAACAGGACCATGATGCCCCACCCCATGCACATCCACGGTCACACGTGGGCGCTGCCCGGCAGCGGCGGGCTACGCAAGGACACCGTCCTTCTCCGCCACGGTGAAACCATGATCGCCGACCTGATCTCTGACAACCCCGGTGAGTGGGCATTTCACTGCCATAACGCCTATCACATGGAAACCGGGATGTTCAGCTCGCTTCGCTACGAGTAACCCGGCTCTTTTCCGCTTTGTCCTGCGGTATACAGCTAAGGTCGTTGTGCCCGTATATCGGGGACTCGGGAATTGTCCTTGATCCATGCTTCGGCATGAGGATCAATAAAGCTTGCCACCATTTGGATGGCGTTATCAACGGAGTCAAGATCTTCAAACTGCTGTCTGCTGCCAGGGGTTTTCTTCAACGCCTTCTTAACCTGAGGCCAGACGCTCGCCTGATAGTGACTGCTTAGGAGGAAGCGCCAAAAGTCGAAGCTGAGTTCAGCGATGATTTTTCCTGGTGGTGCGCCTTCCTTCCCGGCCCGTTTCTTCGCTTTGCGGATATTCTTCTTCGCTGCATCGTTGAAAGGGATTCGATCGTCGTCAAACCATCGCTCGCCGTACCTTCCGGTTAGGGCATTGTGAATGCTATTTCGGAGGAGTACTTCGAGGTGTTCGATGTCTGCGAGATAGGTCTTCGTGAGGTGAGTATTCCAAAGGTAGAGCGTTTCTGGTGATGGATGATCGGTGTACCTGCTCATTCGCGCAGATGAAAACCACTGGGACAGCTGTACTTGGGCTGGGCTTGGATTTCCATATGGATATGATAATGTGCGCTTTGAAAACCCCGGAACGATCCCTGCACTACGAAAGTAGGAGTAAATCGCCGGGGTTATTGATATCTTCGGGGAATTATAGCGGCCAGAAGTTCGAAGTTTTTCGCCCTTATTTACCGTGAATGACAGTGACAGATTTGTGATCCCTTGGGCTTAGGAGTTGTGGCAGTAACAGCTACCTTTGAAGGATGATTACTAATGAACTCCGAGAATTACTGACCGTAGCCACGACCCATGCGCAGCGCTTCCACGACGGGGAAGATCACACCGTAGCCGCAGCCCTCCTGACTGAATCCGGCAAACACGTGCTCGGTTTGAACGCATACCATTTTCTCGGTGGCCCCTGTGGTGAAATCTCGGCCTTAGCTAACCACGCTGCTAGTCATCCCGAGGATCCCATCCGGGCGGTAGTCGCCGTCCACGGTCCGACTGGCCAGGTGCTTTCGCCCTGTGGAAAATGCCGCCAAGTGCTATTTGATACTGATCCGTCTATCCGGTGCATCGTGCGCAGAAGCAATGGACTTGAAGCACTCACCGTGGAAGAGCTCTTACCGTTCGCATATAACTGGCGTGACATGGACAAAGAGCAACGCATCTATATGTGGGAAGGCTACGAGGAATCAATTCGAAGCGGAGAAAAGCAACAAACCATTCGGGTGGATGACCCCTTCCACGAAGGAAGCGCCCAGATTGTCTTCGAGAAAGAATCCGGAGAGGTTGTCACCATTCCCGCAGAAGTCACTTCTGTCGTCTCTACCCAGCGGAGGTCCTTGACGGAGGAACAAGCCCGAAGAGATGGCTTTGGTTCTCTTGCTGAGCTCCACGAAGCGCTCGATACTCACTATCCCGGATTAGCTGAGGATGATGAGGTCGACGTCGTAGAGTTCACGCTCCGTAAGGCTTAACTACTTCGGTAAAGACGACGGGGAAAGGGTTTTGCCTAGACTGTCGGTATGTTCGGCCCCGCTTCCGCCCAGCCACCGCGGCTTATAGATTTCCCTGTGCTGCGGTTACCATTTGTGGAGTTCGCATTTGTTGGGCTGCTGGTGGCCGTCTTTTTCGTTGATACGCAAGGAACTGATGCTGAGAGCGGCTTCCTTGCGGTCTTTGTGGTTCTTCCCGCACTCGTGTTTCTGGGAATTGCCTACCTTATTTCCCTGCCCATGCAGCGGAAGGACATTACAGATTTCCGGCTAGATGCCGTTTTCGTCGTTATTGGAGTGCTTGGTCTCTTCGGCTGGATCGGCCAGATGCTCATTGCTTTGCCCCTCCTGTGCTGCCTGCCCGTAGGGCTTTCAGCACTGATCCGCAGAGGCATCGCCTTTGCGTTGTGGAAGAGGGGTAAAGGCCCGCAACTGCCGGAATGAGGTTACGCGCTCTGCCAGCGCATCCTGCCGTCCGATGCCGGGGCGCACGTCATCGGGACACCTCTCTTTGATACCCCGCTTCCGCCGTTGCAATACGCGCCGGGGTGAACGTAGTTCTCTTCAACGGCGGGTGCTTCATACACAGCGGCAGCTTCTTGCACTGGGGGATTTGCGGCCATCATTTCGTCGGCACACTGCTGTGTCCAGCCAGAGGTTCCATCGCTGAAGAATGTCGTTCCGGTTTCGTGTAGCGAGACATCACCGCAGGACTCGATGGCTTTCTCCATCGGAGTAGGTTGCGCCGCACCGGGCGCCTCGGTGAAGCCGATGACTTCTTCTTGCGGTTGATCCACGCCGATATCTTCGGCGCTTTCCTCGGCAGTGGGAAGGGTGGGGTGTGGGGCGTCTTCAGTAACGCTGGTGCTTGACGACGTCTCACTCGCAGGGGTGGATTCAACGTCGAGAGAGGAACAGCCGCCGAGCACAAAGAGCGCAGAGGCAATACAGAGAAGTCGCTTCATTTCAGGTCCTTTGTTTATCTACCTCTATGGTAGTGACGGGTACCCTAGTTGCGCACAGGAATCACACAGTAGCTGGCCAGGCTCGGCGGATAAGCTGGTGCCTCATGAAAAACGGCTTTTTACAGCGCGCTTTCCTTGCAATCCTCCTCGGCACTGCCGCCCCCGTTCCGGCTCATGCCCAGACCATGGAGACCTCCGCCGCGCAGGATC
Source organism: Corynebacterium sp. HMSC068H04 (assembly GCF_001811255.1). Classification (NCBI taxonomy): domain Bacteria; kingdom Bacillati; phylum Actinomycetota; class Actinomycetes; order Mycobacteriales; family Corynebacteriaceae; genus Corynebacterium; species Corynebacterium sp. HMSC068H04. Next base: position 81,835 of record NZ_KV804020.1, on the reverse strand, counting down.
TCGGCATCAATGATCCTGACTGTAAGCCCACGGGTTCCGTCACTGAACCCGTTGTTTTATTGCACGGTACTTCGGCAAACTCGGCCGAGTGGAACGATCTCATCCCGAAGCTCAAGGACCAAGGGATGTGCGTGTGGGCCTTCGACTATGGCGCCGAGGACATTGCGTACCAGAACGCCTACGACTACATGAAGGGGATTGCGGATCTAGATTCTTCCGGGCGCGAGATCGCCGGGCATATTGAACACATCCGTGAGGTCACCGGAGCAAACAAAGTAAACCTCGTCGGTTTCTCCCAGGGCGGCCTGCACACCAAGACCTTCACACAACTCTACGGCTCAGCGGATGAAGTGAACCGCGTGGTCACCATCGGTGCGAACTTCCACGGGACGACGTGGGGCGGGCGGGCAACGCCCCTCAAGACGGCCGCAAAGATCGCGCCCGATGTGGTTGATTTCCTCGGCACCAGCGCTGGCATCGAGCAGTTGGAGGGCTCGGATTTTATGGAGAATCTCAACCAGCTTCCGGATACCGCGCCCGGCGTTACTTACACGTCCATCTATTCGCCGGCGGATAATACCGTGACGCCGAACCAGACCTCGGAGCTGAGCGCTGTTCCGGGCGCGGACGTGGTCAATGTGGAATCCGCCCCAGTCGAACATGGAAATCTACCCCATGACCCGCGCGTGCACGATCAGATTCTGTGGGGGCTCACGCGTTAGTGACACACATCCAGGGTGCCATCGATGCGGACGGCCGGTGCCGTCACTGGCACACGCTTGTCGACGTCATTGCGAACAAGTGCCACACCTGCGGCGGATGGTTCGCGTGTTCGCTCTGCCACGCGGAGCTGACCGACCATGAATTCGGACCCATGCCGAAAGACCAGCTCTGCGTCATGTGCGGGGCCTGCGGCCGAACAATGACCTATGCCGAATACTCAGCATATAAATGCCCCGCGTGCGGGCATGCCTTCAATACAGGCTGTGCGCTGCACGCGGGGACGTATTTCCGCTAGTCTTCTACGGCAAAAGCTGGGCCAGCGGGGTGCCCTCGACGAGGGTCTTGAGGTACGCCAGAATGTCCGGGACGTTGAAGGTGAAGTTGCCGATGGTCACCGGGAAGGTCGGAAAAGCGTTGTTCGATGGGGCGTTATTGCCGTTATTTGCCGGGGCACCACCACCGTTGTTGGCAGGGACAGTGTTGTTAGCTGGTGCAGTGTTCTGAGCAGGAGCAGTGTTGCCGCCGCCACCGTTCAGGCCGCAGCGAGCGATGGCCTCGTCGGCGCGGGCGACGGCGTCGCGGATCTCGGGACCACGCGGGTGGAAGTTGGCAGCAGCCAGCGCCTGGGACTTCTTGCTGTTGTAGTCAGACGGATTGGTGTAGTACTTGGTGGCCTGCTCACAGGAAATCTGGCCGGCAGGGACCTTGGCCAGGTAGTCATCCACCATGTCGGCGGATGCGGTAGGGGCGGACAGGCCGATGGCAGCAGCAACGGAGCAGAGGACAAGCTTATTTCTCATGCGCCACATTGTGCCACAGCTTTTACACGTTTGCGTTAGTGCTCGCTTCCTAAGAAACGATTTACCAGCGAAAAATACGCCTTCACAGTCAAATCCAAGTCTTCCAGGTAGAGGTGTTCGTCGTGGCTGTGCAGCTGCGAGTTTGCGCTGGCCATATCCCGATCCTCCGCATGCAGCGCGAAGCCATAGGCGTTGCCGCCGCGGCGACGCGCCACGCGCAGGTCGGAACCACCCGTCGCCAGCACCGGCAGCACCTCCTTATCCGGAAAAAATTCGTGGGCGGTCTCCTCGATGCAGCGCCACAGTTCAGTATCGGTGGAGGACTGTGTGGCGTCCTCCGTAATAAGGTGCTCGATCTCTACTTCGTCGGCCATATCGCCGAGGGCCTCACGCAGGAACTCGTCGAGCTCCTCCTGGGTCTGGCCAGGGAAGGGGCGGATATCCATCTCCAGGTAGGCGTGGGAAGGCAGCACGTTGATGGCGCCACCCGCGCGCAGGACAGTTTGGGCAATTGTCGTGTGCGAGAAGGCGTGAGCGTAGGCGGACAAACTACCGAACTTTTCATAGTCGGCCGCGGTAGCGGAGCCGTCGAGAAGCGCTGCCTCCGTTGCGGGGTCGAAGCGGAAGGTCTTGACGAATCCCTGCCACACCTCATCCGTGGCCACGGGTGGCTCGGCGGCGGCGATGCGGCGAGCAACCTCACCGATTTTGACGATGGCAAAGTCCTTCCCAAACGGCGTGGAGCCATGGCCGGCATCGCCGTGCACGTGCAGACGGCGCTGGCCCGCGCCCTTCTCACCGACGTTGAAGCCGAGCGCGCCGGGCAGGTGGCTGCCGCCGGTTTCCGAGAGGCAGTTGCGCACCGAGTAGGCCTCCGGGTGGTGCTTATCCATCCAGATGGAGCCCAAGCCGCCGCGGGCCTCCTCGTCGGCCATGCCGACAAAGGCCAGGGTGCCGCCGGGGTTGCCGCGCTGAGCGACATCGCGAGTCACCGCCGCCATCGTCGCCGTAATAAAGAGCATGTCCACCGCGCCGCGGCCGTAGAGCTTGCCATCTTCGATGACGGCGTCGAAAGGTGGCTTGGTCCACTTGGGCTCGTCGACGGGCACGACGTCGGTGTGGCCCATGAGCGTGAGCGGCTCCTTGTCCGGGTCACCCGGAACGGTCACCACGATGGTGACGCGGCCCGGGTGCGATTCATAGCGTTGAATCTCCACCGGGGTGCCTGCGAAAAACCGCTCCAACGTGTCGGCATTGCGGACCTCGTGGCCGGAATCCGGAGTGAGGTCATTGACGCAGGCATTGCGAATGAGCTGCTGAAGCAGTGCGAGGGTGTCGTCGTAGAGCGTGGAATCCATGGCCTAAAGGGTAGCCCGGACTACATGAAACCGGCAGATTTACCACAACTTGAACGGTGTTCAAGTAATGTTTCCCGCATGAGCATCGTAGACATCGCACGCGAGAAGGCCCTGGAGCAGGGCATCGGCCTCAACGAAGAAGAACTACTGCAGGTCCTCCAGATCCCGGATGAGCAGCTGGAAGAGATCGCGGACATCGCCCACAAGACCCGCCTCAAGTGGTGTGGCCCGGACGTGTCAGTGGAAGGCATCATCTCCATTAAGACCGGCGGCTGCCCGGAGGATTGCCACTTCTGCTCGCAGTCGGGCCTGTTTGATTCTCCCGTACGCGCCGCGCGCCTCAACATCCCGGAGCTGGTGGAGGCCGCCAAGAAGACGGCCAAGACGGGTGCGACGGAGTTCTGCATCGTGGCTGCGGTCAAAGCCCCAGATGAGAACCTCCTGTCCCAGGTTGCCGAGGCCATTCCGGCCATCCTCGACGAAGTGGACATCGAGATCTCCCTCTCGCTCGGAACCCTGACCCGCGAGCAAGCGCAGCGCCTCAAGGACATGGGCGCCCAGCGCTACAACCACAACCTGGAGACCTCCAAGTCTTTCTTCCCCAACGTGGTCACCACGCATACCTGGGAGGAGCGCAAAGAGACCCTCGAGAACGTCCGTGCAGTCGGCATGGAAGTCTGCTCCGGCGGCATCATCGGAATGGGCGAATCACTAGAAGACCGCGCCGAGTTCGCTTACCAGCTGGCCCAGATCGAGCCCTGCGAGGTGCCGATGAACTTCCTTGACCCGCGCCCGGGCACACCATTCGCGGACTACCCGCTGGTCCCGCTCGGTGAGGCGCTGCGCGCCGTGGCCGCCTTCCGCCTGGCTATGCCGTCCGTGACCCTCCGTTTTGCAGGCGGCCGTGAGCTCTCCCTCGGTGACGACGGCACCGAAAAGGGCCTCCTCGGCGGCATCAACGCCATCATCGCCGGAAACTACCTGACCACGCTGGGCAAGCAGATCGAGAAGGACGTCGACATGCTCGGCCGCATCGACCTGCCTATCAAGGCCCTCTGATGAACAATTCGACGGAGCTGGCCGCTGCCGTACTCGCCGGCGAGGAGCCACTGTTTCACCCCAACACTGGGAAACCACTGAGCGAGGAATTCACCTTGCACCCGGCAGCCGCGGCCGGCCTGGACGTCCCGCGCTATTGCCAGTTGTGCGGGCGCCGCATGGTGGTGCAGGTGCGCCCGGATGGTTGGAACGCGCGCTGTTCGCGGCACGGCAAGCTCGACTCGGATCACCTTTATGAGGAGGCACTTCCGTAAGCTGGGGCACCATGGATCCCGCTGTTGCCCACGCCCATCAGTCTGCGCTGCGCTCGATTTCCCGCGTCGTCACCGAGATTGCGACCCCGACGCCTCCACAACAAGCGTTGAACGCCGTCGCCGAGCAACTGCGCCATGGCAACGTCATGGTCCTCACGGGAGCAGGTGTATCTACGGAATCAGGCGTGCCGGACTACCGTGGCCCGAATGGCTCCCTCAGCCGGCACCGCCCCATGACCTACCAGGAATTTCTCCACGACCCGCAGGCCTCCCACCGCTACTGGGCCCGTGCTTTCGTGGGCTGGCGGGTCATGCAGGCCGCACACCCCAACCGCACGCACTACGCCTTGGTCGAACTCGAGCGCGCCGGGCTTCTCACGGGCGTTGTCACGCAGAACGTTGATGGCCTGCACGAGGAAGCTGGGCAGCGCAACCTCATCGCCCTGCATGGGGACATGCAACACGTCGTGTGCTTGAGCTGCGGATACGAAGAAGCACGCGCGGACTACGATGCCCGCGCGGCCACAGCCAACCCGACGTACCTCCAACGCTGGGCAGTCAACAAGGACGACGTCAACCCCGACGGCGACGTCGCCCTCAGCGAGGAAGCAGTGGAAGAATTCGTCATGCCCGGCTGCGTGCGGTGCGGCTCCCAGCGCCTGAAGCCAGACGTGGTCTATTTCGGTGAGCCAGTGCCTACATACAAAAAGGACGCCGCCTATGCGATGGTCAACGCGGCGGACTCGGTGCTCGTTGCCGGTTCTTCGCTGGCGGTGATGAGCGGCTTTCGGTTCGTCCTAGAGGCCAAGAAAACAGGGCAAGCGCGTGGCCACCATCAACGGTGGCCCGGGACGCGCCGACGATCGCGTCGACACCCTGTGGCGCACCCAGGTGGGCCCGGCTTTCGACGCGATCCTGGATGAGCTAGAACTCTAGAGTTGCTCCAGTTCTTCGAGCACCACGTGGCATACCCGCTTGTCCAAGGGCATGTCTTCGTGGCGGATTATCGCGCGGCGCTCGATGTCCTGGATGTAAATGTTGCGCACCTGAGGGCCGTTGAGGAAGCAGGTATTGGGTGGAACCACGACGGCATCGGAGCGCGTGGCGATGCACGTATAGCTCACACCGGGTTCGACCTCACTGCCGCGGTTCGTGGCCTCCACGACCTCGCTGCCGACTACTTGCTGCATGCCGGCGGGGCCAAACCAGCCGTCGATAAGCGTGCGCACGACCTCCTCCTGGCGCTCGCCACGGAAGAGGGGGCTGGCAATTCCGCCCTGGGTCGTGCCGTGGTTGGGCGCACTGATGCAGACAACGTGCCGAACGTAATCGGCACCGTTATGCATGCGCATCCAATAGCGAGCCAATAACCCACCTTGTGAATGCCCCACGAGGATCACCTTTTCCGCGCCGGTGACGGCAAGGACGGCGTTGATGTAGGCGTCGAGCTGCCGGGCGGATTCCTGCAGGGGAGCGGTGGCGCGGGTCCCGTAGTCAGGGGCGAAGGTGGCCCAGCCAGCGGCGCGGAGCATGTCTGCGAGGACTTGCCAGACGCCTTTGCTGTCGCAGGTTCCGTGGATCAAAATAACCGGCCAGGGTCGTTCGGCGGTGGGGCGCGCGGACCAGTCGTCTTCGCACACGCCTCGCGTCCGCCTGCGGGCACCGAGGGGGAGTGTGGTCATGGGATTGCAGTTTACCCTTGACGCCCCTCCAACTTTTTTACTAAGCTAAGGCTTGCCTAATACGGGCCGGGCGGTGAGCTCCACACCGCACGCGTTACCGGATTAGTCATGGGGATAGAGCCCGCCGCCTCACCGCGGCGGGCTTCTTTCATGGATACACTCGCGAGCATGACCGACCTGCAGCATGTCCACTCCGTCAATGAAGCGATTTCCCGCCTCAGCGAGCTCTATGACAGTTCCTGCGAGCTGGCACGTCACGCTCTCGCCTCGGGGGACCACGACGCCTACCGCCACGTGGTCTACCCGAAGATCACCGTGGATATCCGCCAATGGACACCCATCGACCGCTCTGAGCCCTTCGGCTACGTGGACCAAGAGGGCCGCTACTCGGCAGTGATATCAAAACCATGGCTGATTCGTAGTTACCTCACGGAGCAGCTCACGCGGCTCACCAATAACTACCCCTGCGATATCTACGTCGGTCAATCGGATGAGCGCATCCCGCCGGAATATATCCGGGGGATTACAGAAATTCCCCAGGACCGCGGCGATATACCCCGGCCCACCCTCGATGCGGTTCATGACGGGATCGTTGACGGCGCCTGGAAGGCCTTTCACGGGAAAGAAAAGCCGCTGTTCCACTTCGGCCCGCAGCGCTTCGACATCGCCTGTGCTCGCATCGAGCACTACACCGGTATCGAGGTGGACACCGTGCAGAAGTACATCCTGTTCACCAACTACGCCATGCACACCACCGAGTTCGTTAAGTTCGGCCTGCGCGAACTCTCACGTGAGGATTCACGCTATACCGCGCTCGTGTTGCCCACGGGGGAGACCATCCACTCCAATGACGCGGTGCTTCTCGACGTCGACGAGCTCACCCTCACCTCCCGCTACCAGATGCCCCGTTTTGATCTCATCACCGCCGGCGGAGATGGCATCACCATGATCAATATCGGTGTGGGCCCCTCTAACGCCAAGACCATTACGGACTGCTTGGCGGTCCTGCGCCCGGAGGCCTGGATCATGATCGGCCACTGCGCAGGGCTCGATGGCCGCATGCGCATCGGCGACCTCATTCTGGGCAACGCCTACCAGCGCGAGGACCACATCCTCGACGGCACCGTCACCACCAGCAACCCGATTCCCGCCATTCCAGAAATCCAGCGCATGCTGGAGGCCGCCGTCGAAGAGGTCTATGGGAAAGACAATTCGCTCATGCGCACCGGCACGGTGCTCTCCACCGATGACCGCAACTGGGAGTGGCGCACCTCCCGGGACTTGTGGGAATGGCTGCGCCACTCTACCGCGGTGGCCGTGGACATGGAATCCTGCACGCTGGCCGCCAACGGCTACCGCTACCGCATCCCCTACGGCACGCTGCTGTCGGTCTCCGATCTACCTTTGCACGCCGTGCCCAAGCTTCCCGCCCAAGCGCAGGCCTTTTACTCGAACTCGAAGGAAGCCCACGTCATGTGTGCGGTGCGCGCGGTGGAGGCCTTGGCGGAGAATCCGGAGCGGCTGCGCACCCGCAAACTGCGCCGAACGGTGGCGGAGGTTCCGTTCCGCTGAGGTAGATGATTAGACTGAGGGAAATGCACAATCTGGCGAAGGAGACCTAGACGATGAGCACCCCGGAGTGGTGGAACCCGGAACGCGAGAACCTGACGTGGGAGGTCTTCGGTGAGGCCAGCCGCTACCTTTCGCAACAAATCGTGGATTCGGGCTGGTTCCCGGACCTCATCGTGGGCGTGGCCCGCGGAGGCCTGATCCCTGCAGGCGCCATTGGCTACGCCATCGGCGTCAAAGAAATGGGCGCTATCAACGTGGAGTTCTACACCGATATCGGTGAGACCTTGCCGGAGCCGATTCTCCTTAACCCGCAGCTGGATACGGATTCGCTCAAGGACAAGAAGGTCCTCGTCGTCGATGACGTAGCGGATTCCGGCAAGACCCTCGACCTCGTGGTCAACCTGCTCGAGCAGACCGCCTCCGAGGTCAAGTCCGCCGTCATCTACACCAAGCCGACCACCATTTTTGAGCCGGACTTCTCGTGGAAGAAGACCGACCAGTGGATCAACTTTGCCTGGTCGGTCCTGCCGGTCATCACCCGCGATGGTTCCTTCAAAGACGGCCACTAATGTCTGACCGTTCCGCCGGTTCTTTCCGCGCGGCCTTCAGCTCGCCCGCCCGCTTCCGCAAGGAGGTGTTTGGCGGGCTTGCTGTTGCGCTGGCCCTCATCCCGGAAGTCTTAAGTTTCTCCATCCTCGCCGGGCTCGACCCCAAGGTGGGGCTCTTCGCCTCCGTCATCATGGCGATGTCCATCGCCATCACTGGCGGGCGCCCAGCCATGATCTCCGCTGCAGCTGGTTCTGTCGCCGTGGTTATCGCGCCCCTGGCCCACGAGCATGGCCTGCAGTACGTGCTCCTGACCATCTGGATGGCGGGCATCCTGCAAGTAGTGATGGCAATGCTGGGCGTCGCCAAGCTCATGCGTTTCATCCCCCGCAGCGTCATGCTGGGTTTCGTCAACGCGCTGGGCATCCTCATGTTCACCGCGCAGCTGGGTCACCTGTGGCAGGTGCCGTGGCTGGTCTATCCTCTCGTTGCTCTGGGCCTCGTCATCATGGTGGTGTGGCCGCGCATCACCACGGTAATCCCCGCGCCCCTCGTGGCGATCGTGGTTGTCACCATGTTGACTGTGATTTTCGGCTGGCAGGTTCCCGACGTCGCGGATCAAGGCGAGCTGCCGACCTCCCTGCCCGGTTTCGTCATTCCGGATATCCCGTGGACGAAGGACACCCTCCTCCTCTGCCTTCCCTATGCACTGGGGGTGGCACTCGTCGGACTCATGGAATCCCTGCTCACCGCCAAGCTTGTCGACGACCTCACGGATACCCACTCCGATAAAACGCGCGAATCCGTGGGCCAGGGCATCGGCAACATGCTCGCCGCTGCCATCGGCGGCATGGGCGTGTGCGCGATGATTGGCCAGACCATGATTAACGTCAAGGAATCGCAGGCACGCACGCGCTTGTCGACGTTCCTCGCCGGCGTCTTCCTCCTTATCCTCATCCTCGTGTTGGGGGACACCGTAGGGAAAATCCCCATGGCTGCTCTTGTGGCGGTCATGTTTATGGTGTCCTTCCACACCGTGGATTGGCGCTCGGTGCGCACGATTCACCGCATGCCTCTGAGCGAAACCCTCGTCATGCTGGTGACGGTGATTGGCACCTTGGCCACGAATAACCTGGCGGTCGGTGTGATCCTCGGTGTGCTCACTGCCTCGGTGGCCTTTGCACGCCGCGTCGCCCACCTCGTGTCGGTGGAGCTAGAGGGCAACGTCTACACTGTGCGCGGCCAGCTCTTCTTCGCCTCTTCCAATGATCTGGTCTACGCCTTCGACTACACCCTGCCGGTGGAGAAGGTCATCGTGGATTTCTCCGAGGCCGATATTTGGGACGCTTCGACCGTGGCTGTACTCGATTCCGTCCAGAGCAAGTACGCAAGCCGTGGAATAGCGGTGGAATTCCGGGGCCTTGATGGTGTTAGCCTCGCGCGTTACCAGCGGATCTCAGATTTGGGTTAGGTAAACCTACCAGAAAAAGTGTTATGACGTGCGAGTTTGCTTAAGATCACCTTGCTAGCGCGCCCGATTTTTTTCTGTATTGTGGGAACAACACACGAAAGGAATAACTCTTATGGATGAGAAACTGCAAACGCTCCTCAACGCCCAGGTCAATAATGAGCACGGCGCAGCCCTGATTTACACTCAGCTGGCCTACGAGATGGACAACCTGTCCTTCCCAGGCATGCGCGATTGGTTCTTCAAGCAGGCAGAGGAAGAGCGCGAGCACGCACAGAAGTTCGCCGAGCACCTGTTGGACCGCGGCTACCGCGTCGAGCTGGAGGATATCCAGGTCGGCTCCGTCAAGGCCGCCACCCCGCTCGATGCTTTTGAGGCATCCCTCGCGCATGAGCAGAAGGTCTCGGAGCAGATCCGAGAGATCGCCCGCACCGCAGATGCGGCTGGGGACCTGGATTCCCGTGGTCTCATCAACTGGTTCCTCGAGGAGCAGGTTGAGGAAGAGTCCTCCGTGTCTGAGATCATTGACCAGCTCAAGCTGGTGGGCAATGACGGTTCTGGCCTGCTGCGCGTCGATGGCTCGCTGGCGCAACGGTAACGAAGCCATATAGTTTGCGCGGATTCTCCCACGGCCCCCTGCGGTTGGTGGGAGAATTTTTTTATGACTACAACGCGCCTCATGCTCATCTGCGGTGCCCTTGCCGGGCTAGCGATTGCATTGGTCGGTGGCATGTGGCTGGCGGCAACCAACATGGCTCTGGGAACCTTTTTCTTCGCCCTCGCGGTGATGCTCGGCCCGTTTGCCGGGCTTGCCCTCTTATTGTGCGCCGCCGCGGCGGCGACGGCGCTGAGCCGCTCCCTGTTTAGCGTGGGCGGGCTATTCCTCGTGGGGGCAACCTCGACGCTGTGGGCGCATGGCACACTATCGCTTCCGCTCTTCGTAGCGGGCACGCTGACTGGCGCTCTTGCGGTCTGGCTACACTGGGCGCATGGCCACTTTGCTCTTCGACCTCTACGGCGTGCTCATGCGGTCAGCTACGCCCGTCGGGAACGCTGAGCTGGAGGATTACCTCCGTCCCGACAATGTAGAGCACTTTTGGTCTCTTTATGAGGAGTTTCGCCCTGCATATGACGCTGGGCACCTGAGCGATGCGCAATACTGGGGCCGCATTCGCGCGCTGGCCGGTCTCGCTCCTTTTGATGTCAGTCACGCCATCGAATTGGATACCGAGCACCTGCTGGTAGCCGACGAAGAAATGGTTCGTGCGGTCCTAGGGTTTATTGGCCAAGGCCATAGTGTTGGCATCCTGGCGAATGTGCCAGCGGCATTGGGAACCAGGATCCGCCAGACGCAGCCTTGGCTGGAAGAATGCGCCGCCGTGACGCTGAGCTGCGATATCGGGGTGGCCAAGCCGGATCCGGAAGCCTACCTCGTGGCCGTGGATGCCCTCGGGGCCCAGGCCAAGGACACCCACTTCTTCGACGATCGGCCGGACTTCGTCGCCGGCGCCCAGCACCTTGGGCTCAAGGCCCACCTTTTTACGGGAATTACTTCAATCCCCTTTTAGGCAGCCTTGGCCTCGCGGCCGAGATCGAGCGGCACGCGCAGCAGCGGATCCAGCGCCACAGCGCGGGTGCAGGCGCGAACAATCTCAGTGTGCGAGGGAACCATGCGCAGCTCAACCGGGTGGTCGGTGGCTTGGCGTACAGCGGAAGCAAAGAGCTTTGGCGCTGCCGGATCATCTGAGAAAGCACCGCCGGCTACCACGAGAGTGTCCGGTTTGTACTCAGCCAAAAGCTCAGCGGCGGTGGCGCCGAGGGAGCGTGCGCGGTCGTCGAGAAGCGCTCGCGTCTCATCGTCAGCGTTCGCAACCACGTCTGGGAAAGACTCCTCACCTGTCACATCGAGCACCGCCTGCGTAGCGAGAGAGTCAGGGTCATCGATGTCGAGCTGCACGATCTCATCGCCGACTGTGAGCGCCGCGCCAACGGAGTCATCCGCGTAGAGCACCATGACGGGCTTCTCCGCTCCCATCTCCGTCGACTGCGTCTCTGAGCCGAGGATGGCCGGGATGACGGAAGATACAACTACCGGAACACCGAACTGATACTCCAGGCGGCTGGCGATGTCCATTTCGTCCCACCCCAGGTTGTGGGCGGTGATGCGCCCGGCCTCGTTGACGCTGCCGGAGGTGGTCACGCCGACTGACACCAAGCGGCGATCCAGGCCGGCCATGAGGCGATTAACGCCAGCGATGATGTGCTCGATGACGTCACTCGCGCTCAGGCGAGAAACCGGTGTAGCCACGTCTTCCTCGCGGAGCGTGCGTCCCTGCGTGTCAAAGAAGGCGATGTGGGTAAAGGCGGTACCGACGGCAATGCCGGCCAGCATCCAGTCATTATCCGCTACCTCCAAGGGCACTGTGGGGCGCCCGCGACCGCGGGACTGCGTCAAATCCGTGCGCTGGTGGATCAGCCCAGCACCCAAAAGCGCGGCGGTGGCGCGGGTGATTGTGGGCTGGGAGAGTCCCGTGGCTTCGACAAGTTCACTGCGGGTGACAACGGGGTTGAGTCGAATGATGTGGAGGCACTTCGCCGCTGGGGTGCGGGGGCGCGTGAACACGGGACCGGATTTAATCATGGCGTCAAGTATAAATTCACCAGACCGCATTGTCTAATAGAAATTGGGATTCAGTAGACATCATGGTCTAGAAATGCTCCTGCGATAGAGTGATACCCATGGATTCTGTTGCTGTGTACTGCGGCTCCGCCGCCGGAAACTCTGAGGCCTATAGCCACGCCGCGCACCATTTGGGGGAGGAGCTCGCGCGCCGAAACCTCACCCTGGTCTATGGCGGTGGTGACGTAGGCCTGATGGGTATCGTTGCGGACTCCTGCCTTGCCGCCGGCGGAACCGTCATTGGAGTAATCCCGCGCCAGCTCGTCGATTACGAGCTTTCCCACCAGCGGGTAACCCAGCTCGAGGTGGTCGACACCATGGCCCAGCGCAAGACGCGCATGGAGGAGCTCGCCGATGCCTTCGTGTGCCTGCCGGGTGGCGTGGGGACCTTGGAGGAGCTCACCGAGGTCCTCACCTTGCAGCAGTTGGGGAACATCGATGGCCCGGTGGGACTCGTAGACGTGAACGGCTACTGGCAGCCGTTTACAAAAATGTACTCCGCAATGGTGCAGGAGGGGTTTGTTCAAAAACGCTTCCTCGATGCGCTCGTGGTCAATGCCGATGCAGCTGAAGTGCTGAACGAATTCGCATCCTGGGTGAGCCCGGGTAGCAAGTGGAGCAACAATTAGCTAACAACCTGGTAAATAAGGCGGCGCCGGGTTGGCCCAAAGCCCCAGATCTTCGTTAGACTTCGCCCTTATGAGTTTTGACCAGAACGCAGAGCGCCAGCCTTCGCTGCTGGACGCGTCGTGCGATAACTTCGTCCACGACCTCGCGCAGCTCACGCCCACCGATGCCACCGCGTGGGGAATCCCCGGCTTCGATGGGGAGCTGGAGGATTTCTCCCCGGAGTACTACTCCTCCGTGGCGGATCGCACCCGTGAGATGATGGCGGATCTCGATGCACTCGATGACACCACCGACGAATCCGACGATGACGACGATTTCGACGAGGTGGACTACGTCACCGCCGCCGTCCTGCGCGACCGTCTCTGCCTGGATCTTGACCTGCACCATGCTGGTGAGGACATCCGTTGTCTTAACAACATTGCCTCGCCGGTGCAGACCATCCGCGACACCCTGATGCTCATGCCGAAGGACACCCCGGAACAGCTCGACGCCCTGCGCTCGCGCCTGTCGAAGGTGCCGGCATCCCTCAGCGGCTACAAGGAGTCCCTCACCGAGGCGGCGTCGCGTGGCATGGTGGCGCCCCAACGCCAGATCTCGGAAGTATTCGTGCAGAGTGAGCGGCTTGCCGACGCCGGCTCCATGCTCGAGGACCTTGGTGTGGAGGGCCCCGAGGTGGACGCGGCCAAGGAAGCCTTCGGCGAATTCGCCGATTGGCTTTCCAACGAGCTGCAACCGCAGGCTCCGTCCCAGGACGCGGTGGGCCGGGAGCGCTACGAGCGCTTCTCCAGGCTTTTCGTCGGGGATGCCGTGGACCTCGATGAGGCTTATGAGTGGGGCCTGGATCAGGTGCGTTCCATCAAGGCGGAACAAGAAAAGATCGCCCACGAGCTCTACGGCTCCGACGTGACGGTCCGCGCCGCGATGCGCAAGCTCAACGAGGAGGAGCGCTACCAGCTCCACGGCACCGACGCGCTGGTGGAGTGGATGCAGTCCACCGCGGATCGCGTCATTAAGGACCTCGACGGCACCGCCTTCGATATCCCGGAGGCCGTTAAAGAAATCGAGTGCTGCATCGACCCGGCCGGCACCGGCGGTATCTTCTACACCTCGCCGTCGGATGACTTCTCCCGCCCCGGCCGCATGTGGTGGTCCGTACCGTCTGGTCAGGAGCTTTTCCACACCTGGCAGGAGCTGACCACTGTCCACCATGAGGGCGCGCCGGGCCACCACCTGCAGATTGGTGCCGCGCTGACCCAGCCTGACCTCAATCTGTGGCGCCGCGCGGTGACCTGGAACTCCGGCCATGGTGAAGGCTGGGCTCTCTACGCGGAAGCACTCATGGCGGAGCTGGGTTACATGGATGACCCAGGTTTCCGCATGGGGCTTCTCGACGCCCAACGTTTCCGCGCCGCCCGCGTCGTGGTGGACATCGGACTCCACTTGGGTAAGCCTTTGCCGGATTGCAACACTTCCGGTGTCTGGGATAAGTCCCACGTCAAGACCTTCATGCGTGAGAACACCGCGATGGATGATGCCAACCTCTCCTTCGAGGTCACCCGCTACCTGGGTTGGCCGGGTCAGGCTCCGTCTTATGCCTTGGGCCAGCGCCTGTGGCAGCAAACCCGCGACGCTGCGGTGGAGCAGGGCATGGAAGTACGCGATTTCCACTCCCAGGCATTGGCCCTAGGCTCTGTGCCGATGTCGATCCTGCGTGAGACAATTCTGGACTAAAACCCCAGGTCGCTTCTTAGACTCTTGGATTTATCCACACCTGACTCTTGGATTTATCCACACCTGACTCTTGGATTTATCCACTTGTCGGGCTAACATGCGTGGTATGTACCTGCCCCGAATCGTTGATGCAGAAGTCGAGAGAGGGCTCCGTGTTTCGGGAGCCCTCTTCCTCAAAGGCCCCCGTGCAAGTGGGAAAACATCAACAGCACGCCAATTCGCAAAGTCCGTCATTCAACTTGACCGTGACTCCCCAGAAGCAAACCTTGCGCGCATGCAACCGGCTTTGGGGCTTCAAGGGGCGCGGCCGCGGCTTATTGATGAGTGGCAGGTTGTCCCTGCTATCTGGAATGAAGTGCGCCATGCAGTTGATGACTCACCGGAGAAAGGACAGTTTCTCCTTACAGGCTCCTCCACGCCCAATGACGATGCCACCAGGCATTCGGGCGCAGGCCGTATTCGTTCTATTCAATTGCGCACGTTGAGTTTGGCAGAGCGAGAACTTGCTGCTGAGCGGGTATCACTGGGCGCCATCATTGCTGGCAATCAAGAGCCTACAGCCGGGACGGACGCCACCGTGGCGGATTATGCCCGATGGATCGTTGCTGGTGGTTTTCCGGAGTTCTTTGACCTTGATCCGCTCGACGCGCAGGAAGGGATGGAATCCTACCTCACGGAGATGAGCGAGCACGATTATCCGGAGCTTGGCGGACCGCGCCGCGATCCGCGCCGTTTCCAGTCTTTCCTTCATGCCTATGCCGGACTAGTTGCCCAGCCGGCCACCGCTGCAGCGATTCGTAAACGCATAGGAGAACTCAGCAGCGCTACCTCGACACCAGCCGCAGAAACTGTGAACGTCATTCACGATTTTGCTACGCGCCTCTTCCTTATTGAGGATCAACCAGCTTGGTCACCGCGTACGAGGTCGAAGACTTCCATGGTCCAAATGCCTAAACGCCAGCTTGCCGATCCCGGTTTGGCTGCTGCTTTGTTGGGAACGGGTCCAGATAAACTGCTTGGGGATTTAGAGACATTAGGCATCCTCTTCGAGGCGCAACTTGTGCACGATCTGCGCGTCTATGCGCAGGCACTGCGTGCGCGCGGAGTATTCCACCTGAGGGATATGAAGGGGCGCGAAGAAATTGATGCAGTAGTGGAGCTTCGAGATGGTTCGTGGGTGGGATTTGAGGCGAAACTTTCGCACAACGAGGTCGATGCAGCGGCAGCACACCTTAAGCACGTAGCCGCTAAGCTTTCTTCGCCTCCAGCAGCGCTGATAGTTGTGATTCCCAGCGGTCCAGCTTTCCAACGTCCGGATGGGGTCTGGGTGGTACCACTAGCGGCGCTTGCGGAATAGCCCCAGAATCTGCGGCAGGTAGCCGGCGATGACCAGCACGATGATGAGTCGGATAATCTGCACGGCCACCACGGCGGGACCCGCCCCTCCTTCTGCGGACAGCGCGAGAACCGTCTCCAGCGCGCCGGGCGAGGTGGCGAGGTAAGCCTCAAAGTAGGTGATGTCCAGCCATGCGGTCAATGGCAGGGCGGTCAGCGCACACACGCCGATGACCACGACAATGAAGAGGATCGTCGCGGGCAGCTGCTTGGCGAAGGCCCGCAAGGCCGGCACGGAAAGCCCGCCACCGCAGACCCAGCCGATGGACATGAATGCCATGATCTTGAACACGTAGAGCGGCTCCAAAGTGTGGCCGGCTGGGATAATCTGCGCGACCAGCACCGTCAAGATGAGCGGACCTAGCACCGCAGCCGCAGGCAAACGCACGAGCTTGCCTAGCTTCTCACCAACCACGGCGATAGCGAGGGTCAGCAGCACAATCCACCACGTGACCTCGCCGTCAACGCTCATGTCGACGCCTTCGCCCGCAGGAGCATCTAACAAAGAAACCACCAAAGGGAGCGATACCGACACCGCCAGAAGGCGCAGATATTGCGTCAGCGCCACGTAGCGGTAGTCCGCACCCAGCTCGCTAGCCAGCGCGGGCATGAGCGAGGCCCCGCCGGGCAGCATGGATAAAATGCCCGTCTCCCAGGAAATATCCTTCGGCTGTGAGCGGTGTAGCAGAACACCGCCGGCGACACCGATAAGCACGGTGATAAGGGACATCGTCACCGCAGCCGGCACAAAGCCAATGAGGGTGGAGGCAGGCACAAGAGTCAGCGGTATGCCCGCCATCATTCCGATGAAACCGCGAGCGACAGCATAGAAGCGATCGTTGACGGTGAGTTCCTTGCCCGTCGTCAGTGCCATGGCGCCGGAGACCACGATGGCGCCCAGAATCCAGGCGGCGGGCACGTGCAGGTAGCTGAATACTGCCCCGAGAGCCACAGATCCCGGGGCAACGATGGCCCACCTTGCACGCACAGACATGCAATCGAGTTTAATGATGGTCATGGGCTTTGGATTGAGTGGTTGGGCGATTCTCACTATTGGAGCTGCCGTGGCCGGATGGATCGACGCCGTTATTGGTGGCGGCGGCCTCGTCCTTATTCCGCTCATCATGGCGGTGGCACCGCAGCTTGCTCCCGCCGCCGCCCTAGCCACAAACAAGGTGGCGGCGGTATCTGGCACAGCGTCAGCGGCCATTACGCTCGTCAAGAAAGTCCGCCCGCCGAAGGGCGAGCTCATCCGTATGGGCCTTCTTGCCCTTGTATGCTCCAGCCTCGGCGCCACGGCGGTCGCGCTCATCGACAAAGACATCATGCGCCCAGTCATCATCGTGCTCATGGTGGCGGTGGGTACCTTCGTTGCTTTCCGTCCAAGCTTCGGAAGCGGCGAAGGAGAGGGAATCCGCGGCGGTTGGCGCACGTGGGCGGGGTTAGCCGCCGTGGCGGCCATTGCCTTCTACGACGGCGTCTTTGGCCCCGGCACCGGCATGTTCCTCATCATGGCATTTACAGCCATCTTCTCCCAGAACTTCCTTACTTCCGCCGCGATGTCCAAGGTGGTCAACACGTGCACCAACGTTGGCGCGCTCATCGCCTTCATCCTGGGCGGGCACGTGGTATGGGGCCTTGCCTTAGTTCTCGCAGCAGCAAATATCCTCGGCGCGCAGCTGGGCGCGCGAACAGTCCTCGGCGGAGGCACCAAGCTCATCCGCTATGCACTCCTCACCCTCGTCGTGGTGATGAGCGTGTACCTAGCCTGGCAGCAGTGGGGTTAAATCCTTTTCTTCGTCTTTGCGGTGGCCACCGCATTCCACGGGTCCTCGGGCCACGGGTGTTTGGGGTAGCGCCCGCGCATGTCGGCGCGCACCCCGGCATAGGGCCCGGACCAGAAGCTCGCCAAATCATCGGTGACGGCGAGCGGCCGCCCGGCGGGAGACAGTAGATGGAATTGCACGCGGTGGCCGCAGTATTCGGGGGACTCCGCCAAACCAAAACACTCCTGCAACTTGATGGAAACCACCGGGCGCTCGCCGGACCAATCAATCCTTGCATCACGCCCGGACGGCACCGGCAAACGTTCCGGAGCGAGCTCATCCAAGCGGCTGGCTTCGGGCCACGGCAGCAAGCGCTGCAGGGCCGGGTACATATCTGGGCGCTTCCCAGCAGCCAGATCATGCAGCTCCGGCTCCAGCCACTCCAGGTTGGCATTGTCGATATCTGGCCAGGGCTCACCGTATGCCCGATACAGATGCCGCAGACGTTCCCGCAGGTTCTGGGCCTTCTCGCTGAAGTGGAACAAGCTTAAGCCCTGTCCGGACCTGCGCAATGCCTCCACGGCCTCATCGCCAGAGACCTTCACTGGCGTCTCCGACAACACGATGGCACCTGCCGCACGCACGCGCACGCCGCGGACCTTGGAGCCGTCGAGAAACGCTCGCGTCTCCTCCGTGACGCCGACGATCTCGAGCGCATCCTTGTCCGCGATAGGCACTGCTTCACGAATGACGGCGTTACCGGATTGCGCCAACGACACCTCAGCCACCGCCAACCAGTCAGCTCCCTGTTCACCGTTGAGTAGCCGCGCGCGGGTACCGCTCGCTAACAAGTACTCCTTGTCACCCACGCGCTTAGCCACGAACTCTGGGAAAGCGGTAGCGACCACCACGCCTGGGTCCACCGGCCCCTTGTCGGGCACCAGGCGGGCAAGCCGCTTCGGGTCCGAATCATCCAGACGAGCAATCGTGCGTGCTGCCCCCGCACCGTACTTCAACAGTGCCGCGCCCCATCGCGGGTGCACCGGCAAAAGCGCCAACTCTTCAGTGGCATGAAGCAGATCTAGGGTGCGGTGGGCGTCGGCAAGCGCGGCCTTCGGCGGTTGATCAAGCAAGGGGAAGTCCGGTCCCGCGCCCCAACAGTCCATAAACAGCGCTGCCTGCGTGAGGTCCGCGGAAAGGATTTCTGGAATCACGTGCGGAGAAAAGTGCTGGTAATCCTCCTGCGAATAGCAACGGACGACGGTACCCGGCGCCTCACGCCCGGCACGTCCAGCGCGCTGATCGGCGCTGCTTTTCGACGTCGACACCGTCACCAACCCACTCATCCCGCGCTGCGCATCCCGCTTGGGAACGCGGGACAATCCAGCATCGATGACGGTGCGCACGCCCGGCACGGTCAGCGAGGACTCCGCAATAGACGTCGCCACCACGATGCGCTGTTCTCGCGTATACAGGGCCGCGTCCTGCTCCTGCGTGGTTTGGCGGCCGTGGAGTGGGAAAACGTTGTGGCCGCTCAAGGCATCACACACCAGGTTGACCTCGCGCACACCCGGCACAAAGACCAGAGTGGACTCGTGCTGCCGCGCGGCAACCTTGGCCACGCTTTTCCAAAAGTCTCGATCGCCCGCGGCACGTCCCGGAATCGGTTCATAGGAAATGTCGAGCGGGTACGTTACGGCCTCGGTGGAATGGATCGGCGCCCCTCCCATGAGCTGGGAGAAGCGAGAGGCGTCGACAGTCGCGGACATGGCAATGACCCGGAAATCATCGCGGAGCTGAGCCAACTCCAAGCACATGCCCAGCACCAGATCGGTATCGAGCTGGCGTTCATGCACCTCGTCGATGGCTACGGAATCAACACCAGTGAGTTCCGGATCCCGCAACAGTCGGCGTAACAAAACACCTGGGGTAACAAACTCGACGTCCGCGCCTTTGCGGGAATCACCGCGCACCGCATAGCCGATGCGCTGGCCTGACAACTCCTGCAAGCGGTTGGCCGCGGCACGCACCGCCACGCGGCGTGGTGCGGTGACGAGAACCTTGCCGTTTGCCTGGTTCGCCAACGCCGGCGGAACGAGCGTGGTCTTACCCGTGCCGGGCGGGGCCTGGACGACGACGTGGCCTTCGGAAGGAAGCGAATCAATAGTCTCTAGGACGGGGAGTCCTTTGCCGATCGCCTTGAGATCAAACATCGAGATCCTAGCGCTCCCACCTATCTTCGTTGTCCTCCAGCTTGCGCACCACACGTCCCGGTGAGCCCAAGACCAGCGAGTTATCCGGGATATCCTTAGTCACCAGCGTGCCCGCTCCCACGACGCAGTTCTTGCCGATTGTCACGCCCGGCAGCACAGTGACATTGGCACCAAACCACGTATTATCGCCGACGCTGATAGGTTTCGCAATCTCCCAACCTTCTGCTCGCATCTCATGGTCGTTGACAGGATGCCCCACGGTAATAAGCGAGCAGTTCGGGCCGATCATGACGTGATTTCCGAGGGTTACAGGCGCCTGCGCCAGGATCGTCGCGCCAAAGTTGATGAAGACGCCCTTTCCGATGGTCACATTGCAGCCATACTCCAAGTTGAGCGGGACGTGCAGCCCGGGAACCTCGGACTCGGGCGAAAGCAGCTCTCGCAAGATCTCCTTCGCGCGCTCTGGGTTGGTGTTGTGCAGCTCATTGAGCTCCTTGACCAGCAGGAAGCCGCGGCGATGTTCGGCGCTGACCTCCTCGTTGACACCGGGCATGAACCACTGCCCGCTGGTCATGCGCTCAAAGGATCCTTCGTCTGGGTGATGCATGTCAGCCATCCTATTCCCTCGTCTTAGTCTCGAGTCAGAACATCGAGAGCGGCACGGTGAAGGAAAACCTTGGAGCGGCCTTGTTGGATTTCTTCGAGGATTCCTAAATCTACGAGATGTGCCAGCCACGCGCTGGCAGTTTGGCGTTTGACGAAGCCCATCTCTACCACGTCAGTAATGCGTACATAGGGCTTGATAAGAATGAGCTCGGCCATCTCGAGCGGATGGTTAATCACGCCCGCAGAACGTATTCGTTGCGCAGTGTTTTCCTGGATAGCCCGAAGCTGGGTAATCATTGAGGAGGCGTCGGCAGCCGCTGCGTGAACGCCGCGGATCATAAAGAGAAGCCAGTCTTGCCATGCTCCCTTGGCTGTAACAGCGTTGAGATAGCGATAGTAGTCTGCTTTGTTGTCGACGATATACCCGGACAGGTATAAAACCGGCAGCTCAAGAAGATCTTCTTGAATGAGGTAGAGGACGTTAAGGATTCGTCCAGTGCGCCCATTGCCATCGTAGAAAGGATGGATTGCTTCAAATTGATAGTGAAGCAGTGCCATCTTTACGAGGGAATCAACGTCGTGGCTGCAATATATATAGTCCTCCCACGCTGCGAGATGGCCCTCGATAATCTCCTTTCCTTCAGGTGGGGTGTAGAGCCGCTCCTTCGTTACAGGGTTACCGATAAATGTGCCCGGAAGTGAACGCACCTCGGCCTGAGTATCTAGAAGGGTGCTGCATACGATTTTTGCCGTCTTCTCGGATAGAGGTCGCTGCGATAGCGAGGAAAGTCCAGCGTGGAGCGCGGCGTTATAGCGAAGAGCCTCCTTGGTGGCAGGAGTCGGCTCAGCATCGACGTGCCACGCCGCACGGAAGAGCTCGTCATTAGTGGTGACGATGTTCTCAATCTCGGAGGAAGCACGAGCCTCACGCAGTGGAATCGTTGAGGTGATGATCTCCGGGTTGAGAATGAGCTGGCAGGCCGTACGCAGTTCAGCCAGTTTTTCCTTAGCATCGATGATGGCCTTAAGCACGGGAACGGTTTCCACCACTTCTGCTGGTGGGAGGGGCGGAAGCCCATTGTAGGGGGTGTCCGGGCTATAGGTTGGCATGGTAAAAGAATAGACATGTTGAGCGGATATGTCGTTTTTTTCTAGAATTTTCGACATATCTGGGTGACTTGTCGATTGCGTCGACATATCGGCGTACCCTCAGACGTTGACGCGTTAACAAATTAAGAAAGGTACTTTAATGGCGAAAATCGGCATCATCCTCGGCTCTACCCGCGACGACCGCGCCGGGCTGGCCATCGCCCAGTGGGTCACCGACCTCGCTCAGGGCCGCGACGTGGACTACGAGCTCATTGACCTCAAGGCTTTCGATGTCCCGATCCTCACCACCTCTGTCATTCCTATGGCGGCAAACAAAAACTACGAGGACCCGAATGTGCAGGCCTGGTCCGATGCTATCGATTCCTGCGATGCCTTTATCTTCGTCACCCCGGAGTACAACCACTCCGTGCCGGGCGCGTTCAAGAACGCCGTTGATTCCCTCGGTGCCGAGTGGGTGGCCAAGCCGATTGCTTACGTGGGCTACAGCTTCAGCGGCGGCATCCGCGCGGTAGAGGCGTGGCGCCTTATCATGGCGAACTTCTCCATGCCGCAGCTGCGCACTCAGTTGGATATCTCGCTAAATACCGACATGAAGGATGGCACCTTCACCCCGGCTGATTTCAAGAGTGGAATCGTCGAAAACATCTGCGCCGAGCTGGAAGAAGCCCTATCCTAGGGCGCATGGAAAAAGTGGCAGTCGTTACAGGAGCGTCTTCGGGGATTGGGGAGGCGTCGGCAAGAGCGTTGGCGGCTGACGGCTGGCGTGTCGTCGTCGGCGCGCGGCGCGTCGAGCGCCTTGAGGCCCTCGCGAATGACATCGGCGGCGAGGCATATGCCCTCGACGTAACCTCGGACGAGTCCGTGGCCGAGTTCGTTTCCCACCTCGACCGCATTGACCTCTTGGTCAACAACGCCGGTGGCGCTAAGGGCCTGGAGCCCCTCGTGGACACCACCATCGAGGATTGGCAGTGGATGTATGACGTCAACGTCCTTGGCACCGTTCGGATGATCCAGGCTCTCATGCCGAAGCTGCGGGGCGGGCTCATTATCAACATGGGATCCGTGGCCGGGTGGAACGTCTACGAGGGCGGTTCCGGTTACAATGCCGCCAAGCATGGCGTCCGCGTGATTTCTCGTGCACTGCGTATTGAAGAGCACGGCGTTCGCGTTACCGAACTTGACCCGGGCCGTGTAGCCACGGAGGAGTTTTCCCTCAATCGTTTTCGGGGTGACGCCAAACGTGCTGCACAAGTTTATGACGGCGAGCTCAACCTCACCGCAGAAGACATCGCTGAGGCAGTGCGTTGGGTGGCGTCCCTGCCGGAGCACGTCAACATTGACACCATGACTATTAAGCCGCGCACGCAAAGCTAATTTACCTGTTTCGCTGCAGGTGAGACGCCTCTTATAGTGGCATGTGTTAGTGAAAACGCATGTGAGTATGGGGGTGTTAGGTGGCTTTCAGCGCCATAGTGGCCTTGATGGGTGTGTGGTTCGCGGCGATGGCTTCGCCGGGGCCAGATGTGGTTCAGATTATTCGTTTGGGTGCGCGTTCCACGCGTGCAGCGGTGTGGGCCGCAATAGGTAGCACGACTGGCTTGATGATATGGACCGTTGCTTCGCTGGCGGGGCTTACCGCGCTGATTTCGGCCCATCCTGAAATCCTTGTGGCGCTGCAGATTGCCGGCGGTAGCTATCTGCTATGGATGGCATTTTCTGCAATAAGCAGCGGCATTAAAGAGCGTCGTGCTCCAGCAACCATGAATCCTCAACCGCGCGGGTTCACCCCGGACGGCATCATCAGACTCGGCACGGCGTACCGCATGGGCTTGGTCAGCGATCTTTCTAATCCCAAGGTGCTCATCTTCTTCGGCGCTATCTTCGCCAACTTCATCGATCCGGGCATGGGCTTGAGCGCGAATGCCACGGTTGGCTCTGTGTTGGTTATTGAAAGCCTCATTATTTTCGTCGGCGTAGCGTTGAGCACCCGTGCAGTGGCGAAGTGGATGGCAAAGAACTCCGCTGGGGTAGATATCTTCAGCGGAGTTGTGTTTGCCCTGCTTGGCGTTATCATTCTGGCAGAGGGAATTCTTGCGCTTTGAGCTGGGTATGCTGGTCAACATGCTAGAAGTCTCAATTAAGGGAGAATCCATTAAGCTCGGCCAGTTCCTCAAACTGGCCTCCTTGGTCGCCACCGGGGGAGAGGCCAAAGAACTCATCGAGCAGGGGCAGGTCACCGTCAATGGGGAAGTGACTAAGCAGCGCGGAGCAACGCTGGCGCTTGGCGACGTCATCTGCGTCTCCGACACTTGCGCCCGCGTCGTCGAAGACGACGACGATTATTTTGATGAGGCCACCGCCGATGATGACTTCGACCCGGAGAAGTGGAGGAACCTTTAATGCCCGCTTTTGAAGCTGAAGTAGGAATGCCCTACTGGATTACTCTGGCCAGTTCTGATGTGAAAGCCTCCGAGAAGTTTTACTCGGCCGTGCTGGGCTGGGAATTCGAAGATGGCATCGCCCGCCTTCAAGGTCTGCCGATCGCAGAAATTGTTCCGGGTCAAGACACCTGGGCTACCTATTTCCTCTCCCGCGACTTGGAAGCCGATTGCGCCCGAGTAGAACAACTCGGCGGAAAAATCCTCGCTTTAGGTGCCCCGCTGGCGCTCGTACTCGACAAGTCCGGTGCCATGTTTGGCTTGACGCAGCCGGAGCTCGACCGCTTCGTCGCCGGCGGTGAGCCTGGCACCCCGGTGTGGCACGAGCTGACGGTCTCGGAGGATTTTCACTCAGCGCTGGACTTTTATGGTGAGCTCTTCGATTGGGAAATCCGTGGTGATGAGCATTATGCGGTTGCGGAGGAAGAAGGCGCTGCCTTCGCTGGGTTCTGGCATGCGGAAGGTTTGCCGAGTTTCTGGCAAACATACTTGGGTGTGCGGGACATCGAGCAAGCAGCGAAGGCTGTTGTGGAGAATGGCGGGCAGGTTATCCGCGAGCCCCACGATTCACCATTCGGCCGATTGTGCCTGATTGAGGATTCCACGGGTGCGACGCTTACCTTGTGCGAGGTCGAGGATGCCCCTGAAGAACCCGTCGAGCTCTAGGGTCACGGAAGTTGTGCTCCGCATTCCGCCTGGCAACGTCTCCACCTACGGAGAGATCGCCAAAGTCGTAGGGGTCGGCGCGCGCTATGTGGGCTGGGTGATGGCGAAAAGCGAAGATCTGCCCTGGTGGCGTGTGGTCAACAGTACTGGTCGCGCGCACACCTCCGCTGCCCAAGCCCATTGGGATGCCGAAGGCATTCCACACCGCGGCGACAGTGTGGTGCTCGCTGAATGCGGGCTGGATGCGGCGGACCTCAATTACCTCCTCTAAGCTGAGCGCCAATGTGGTTCGTCGTTTTAAGCGACGAACCTAGTTATCTAGAAGGGGATTTCTTCATCTCCCTTGCCATAAGCGGTCTTCTTATTTGTGTTTGCTTGCTGTTCTTGATCTAGCTCGGCTTTAAGCTCCTGAGCTTCCCGGTGCTTCCTAGCGCGGTAACCTTCAATATCTTGCGCAACGCTTCGCGCCCAGCGCTTGTTCTTTGGGGCTAGTGGCCCGGAAGGTTCCGTGATTGCCCAGGTTCCATCCTCAAAGAGCCAGACCACATCCCCGGTATCGGGGTCCAAAAAATAGAACGCCCGCCCATCGGTCTTCATGTTGTGGTGATGCTGGCACAACGCCACCATGTTGTCTGGATGCGTTGGCCCACCATCGGCGTAGTTAATACGGTGGTCTAACTGACACAGCCACGCCGGCATTCCGCAGCCAGCTGCACGGCATGTGCCATCGCGCCCTTCAACATATTTGCGAACCAACGTGGCTGGTCCGTAGCCATTAGTGGCTTCTGGCTTGGTGCTCAAGTCCCTTTTCGTTACGGCTTGTGCTGGGATTCTCTCTACCTGCCAGCCGTGCCCTTCTACATATACTGGCGCGTCTTCGACATCACTCGCTTGATAAGTGTGGAGCACTACTCGGGCAGCTTCTGGTTCTACCTTTCCAGTCGTTAAGAGGATAAGTGCTTCTGCCATAGACACCTCATGCTTTTCAGCAGCTGCCTTAATGGCCTCATGGATGATGATTCCAACGCTGCTATCCACCTCTAGTTCTATGGTGGCGCGTTGGTCGCGGGTGAGAATGGAATATCGATTCTTTGTGCGCTTATCCTCCACTGCGATGGAGTCATCATGGACCTTGACAAGGTCACGCATGCGGCGACGAATCTGCGACGTGGTGGGAAATACCTGATTTGGCTTCGTAGGCGTAAGCCAACGGGCCAACGCAGCGTCAATGGCGGCTACTACCTCAGTGGAAGGTTGGCCGAGTTTAGCCATGACCTGGTCGATGGCAATCAAAGCGGGTAAGTCCAGCAAAAAATCTGCATCTTGCAGGGCCTTGAGCTGGGGTAGCTCTTTCAGGCGGTAAATCCCCATGATTATGCGAGCAACCGCCCCGGCCGCCTTGCCGGTCTTTAGCCCAAGGCGCATGCACGCTGTATCTGAGTCCTCGTCCAAGGCGGGAAGGACGCTAGACCAAAACTCGTAGTCTGCTTGGCGTATGGCTTTACCTTTCATGCAGACCGGGTCGTTCGGATTGGAATGAGAGAAATAGAAAACAACGGCTTCTGTAGTGGAAGACAATTCAACCCCCTCTTTCGTTAGAGATATTGAGAAGGACCGAACCCCCACTGTCCGAATCCTGTTTCGAAAAATGAGTTTATTCTGTACCGTTTGGAAAGTCTATACCCTGGCGGAAAGTTGTGATTAGAGAGGTGCATGTGCCTACCGGTATTGCATTTACCCAGCCTTCCGCCGCTTTGAGCTTCGTTGGGAGGGGTTTGTTGGGTAAGAAGCTAATAAAATAAATGTTCGAACCCTAGCGTGGGGAAGTGTGCGCTGAATCCCTAGGGCAGCGACGTTTATGCCCCAATCAAACCTGTTGAAGCTGTGGCTTGAGTTAATCTATGAAAGTGCTTAAACTCCGCTCCCTTATTGCTGGTCTTGCGCTAGCGACCGTCGCTGCGCCCTCCGCCCAGGCCCTGACGTTTGATCCTGGAAAGGTTCCGCCACGCACTCAAATGACCGTGCGCTATGCCGACGGAAACTCGGTTTCCACCGGAAATGGTCACAAGTCTCGTCCTGCGCTATCCCTCGCGAAGCTGTACCTAGGAATGTGGGTCCTGAAATATGGCGCGCCGGAGGATAAAGCGCGGGTGGAAAACATGGTTCGCTTCTCTGAGGATGGCACCGCTAGCGACCTGGAGCGGAAGTACCCACAGGCCATACCTTCCATCATCGGGGAATACCGCTTGGGGGAGACCCATCACAACGACTACTGGGGCAATACCACGACGTCGACGGAGGATCTCGCTCGCTTTATTGGGGTGATATCTGGTGACCCAGTTGCTGCACCGCTCATGAAAGGTATGGCGACGGCAGCGCCTGTGGCATCCGACGGATATCGTCAGGACTTCGGCACCGCGCGGATTCCGGGCATTATCGGAACGAAATTTGGGTGGTCAGATGACCGGCAGGTGCATGCGAGCGCCTCTTTCGGTCCTGGGTATAGTGTGGCGGCAAATACCTACGGATCCCCCGCGGACCTCACCGCAGATGTGCTCGGCGCGGTGGAGGTACAGCCGCAAGCGCCGAGCTTGCCGACGCCCCCTCAGGACCTGCGCGATAGGACGTGTGCGGAGCTGAAGCGCGCTGTGCCTAGTTCATCGCACGTGTGCTGATTGGCCACGGGTTTAGCTAAGTTTTACCTTTGCGGAAACTGAGAAATTAATATATTCTCGGCTACCAAATAAGCGACTACTAACCCGAAAGGTATTTCCCTATGCGTAAGGCCCTGTCCATTACGGCCATTGCTGTTGTGGCTTTGACCGTTGCCCCGTCAGCTTCGGCGAAGAGCGACCAAACTCGTTCGCTCATTTCCCCTGCTACATGCGCCTCCATCACCAAGTTGGCAAACGAAGGAAAGCCGGTTCCGGATCCGTCGATTCTGCACGATGCTGATTCCGTTCCTTCCTACTTCAAGAGCGGCGTGCTTAAGTACAAGGTGGCGGATGACTTCCCGTACCGCGAACAGCTCGATGCCGCCGTAGCTGAGTGGAACGATGCTCTCGACGGTAAGGCTTCTCTGAAGGAAGTAGCGCCGTCCGAGGCCGATGATGACACCATCGCCATCATCTATAAGCCGGAGCCGAATGGCTACGTCCAGGGTACGGCCTACCCGGACCACGGGATGCTCTTCATCAAGGCGGCCACCGCTCAGTACCCAGAGGCGCTTCAGGGAACCATCGCTCACGAGCTCGGCCACATGATGGGAGCGGGCCACTCCTGCGCCCACGCCCTCATGGCCGGCGCAAACCAGAACCCCATTTCCTATCACGTAACTCCGCTTGACGCCGTGGCTGTCCTGCAGGGGCAGTTTGACTAATTCAGCGCAGGCTGGCTGAGCCGGGCGAGTGCGAGTAGGTATCGTCCGCCTTGGCTAGGCGGTGGGCGCGAAGCCCCAGGGTGATGACGATGGGGTAGAGGATGAGCGCGACCACGATGTACTGCGTGACCAGCTGCCACGTTTCATCCCACATGTAGTTCCACGCGAAGTGGAGACAGAAGGAAACAAAAAGCGCGCCCACGCCCACTCCGAGGCGCCACCACCACGTTTTGTGGGCGGCGTAAATGGCCCAGCCGATGCCAAAGCCTGCGATGGCCGTCAGTGACATGTGTAGGCCTGGGCCCGCCACAAGGCGGAGCCCCCACATCTGTAGCATGCCAATCCAATCAGACGTCGGGTGCATGACGGCGCCGAGAGAGGCGTAGAGGACGTTCTCAAAGACCTCGAAACCCCAGCCTACAAGCGCGCCGACGATGAAACCATGCCAAGGGCGGTTGAGCTGGCGGAAACTGAGTAACACAAAAACCACGCCCAGCGCCTTGGCGAACTCCTCCGGATAAGCTCCGGACCATGACATCATGGATTCCTCCCAGCCCACTCCTTTGGTGAGGGAGCTGAACGGAAGTGCTGATAGGAGCGCCAAAGACACCGCGGTGCCGGCTCCCCACAGCACGCTGGCTGTGGCCCATCCCTTGGCAGGTGATGCCCACATTGGGCTCAAGCGCCATAGATACAGCCCCAGCGCCAAGAAAGCAAAGCCGATCAGCAGGCTTATTAGGCCCGGCAGCGGGGCAACGAGGAAAGCACCAAACAGATTGATCAGAGCTGCGGGGAGGCAGATGCCAATGATGACCCACAGCGCCACGCGGAAGATCTTGCTCACTTGAAGGCCTCCATAAACTGATCGGCGATTTCTTCTGGGTTTCCGTCTGAAAAGACGAGCTCGTAGTTGAGATCGTCCTTGGCCACGCTAAAGGCAACGACCGGGATGTATGTATACGTTCGCAGTATGAGGATGCCGTCTTGGTTTTCTACTTCTTCTTTCGGCATCGACCCGAAGGTCGTGGCGCGCACAGCTCGGCGCAGGGCCAGCTCGTCATCGTCGACATCAGAGGTGAGGTAGGCCTCGACCAAGGTATCGCCGCAATCCCACGCCTGGTTGGCCACGGAATCGTAGTTCACGCTGCATGCGACGCCGTCGATAGGCTGACGCCACTCAGGATCATCGAGGACGACAGGCTCGGTTTCAGGATCGTGGTCCGGCAGCGCCAGGCTGAGGACGGCGGGCATGCCGAGCACGAGGAGGGTCACCCCAAGCACAGCGAAAAACGGCCCCGTCATCTTCGCTGGCGGGAAACGATAAGAAGTCATGCACACCACACTAATGGGTACATCTGACATAGAGTGAAGTGCATGAAGGATCTGTATCAGTTTGTTAATGGCCCCTGGATTGAGTCCCACGTTATTCCCGATGACCGCGGTGTTGACGGGACTTTTCACGCGCTTCGCGACGAAGCCGAGGAACTCGTCCATGACATCGTTAAGGAAGACGAAGGCCGTCCGGGGATCGTGTATTCCTCCCACATGGACGTTGAGGGAGTGAACGCTGCGGGAACGGCGCCTTTGGCTGAAGATTTGGACAAGCTGGTGGCGGCGGACCCGGAAGAGCTGGCGCACAACCTGGGCGTGCTGGAGCGCGAGGGCGTCGGCGCCCCGGTTACCTTCTGGGTAGAAAAGGACTCCGGTTCCGAGGAGGCAGTGGCCTATATTGTTCAGTCTGGCTTGGGTTTGCCGGATGAGGCTTATTACCGCGAGGAAGCCCACGCGGAGACGCTTGAGGCCTACGAGAAGCACGTCGCAGCGATGCTTGGATTCCTGGATCCGGCTCGCCTCTTCGGCTTGGGGGCGGAGGTTGCAGCTACCCGCATCGTGAATCTGGAAAAGGAAATTGCTGCAGGGCATTGGGATGTGGTGGCCTCCCGTGATGCGGTGAAGACGTATAACCCGGTGGACGTCGCCAAGCTGCCCAGCATCACCCGCGCCATCCTGAACGGTGGGGGACTGCCGGAGCACCGCGCGGTGGCCATGATGCCATCGTATTTTGAGCACCTGGAGGGGCTGTTTACCGCCGGCCGCATGGCGGATTGGCAGCTGTGGGCCACGTGGCACATTCTGCTGTCGCGCGCGCCGTACCTTACTGAGGAGATCGGTAGGAAGAATTTCGAGTTCTACGGAACCAAGCTTTCTGGCGCTACCGAGCAGCGTGACCGCTGGAAGCGCGCCGTGGGCCTGGCAGAGAACATGGTGGGCCAGGAGATTGGCAAGGTCTTCGTGGACAAGCACTTCCCGCCGTCCTCGAAGGCCGAGATGGATGAGCTGGTGGGGTACCTTACCTCCGCATACCGCGAGAGGATTTCGCAGCTGGAGTGGATGACCCCGGCCACTCGTGAGCGCGCGCTGGAGAAGCTCTCGCAGTTCAAGGCCAAGATCGGTTATCCAGATACTTGGCGTGACTACTCCGACCTGGAGTTTTCACCCAAGGGTGCGGACCTAGTGGCCAATGTGCGGGCAGGCAGCGCGTGGAGCCACGATTATGAGCTGGCCAAGATTGGTAAGCCGGCCGACCGCGACGAGTGGTTCGCAACCCCGCAGACGGTCAATGCCTTCTACAACCCAGTAGTCAATGACATCACCTTCCCGGCGGCGATTCTGCGCCCGCCGTTCTACAACCCGGACGCGGACGCGGCGGAGAACTTCGGTGCCATCGGCGCGGTGATTGGCCACGAGATTGGGCATGGCTTTGATGATCAGGGCTCGCAGTATGACGGCCAGGGCAACCTCAACTCCTGGTGGACGGATGAGGACCGCGCGGCCTTCGAGAAGTTGACCGCGAAGCTGGTGGACCAGTTCCAGGGCCAGGTGCCGAAGGTGCTGGAGGGCACCGATTCCGCGGGCGTCAACGGCAGCTTCACCCTGGGGGAGAACATCGGTGACCTGGGTGGACTGGGGATTGCTGTGGTGGCCTACAAGAATTACTGCGCCGACAAGGGCCTGGACATCAACGGCCAGGTAGCGCCGTTTGAGGCCGAGGGTGCTGAGCCGGAATTGGCAGAGCACGAGTACACCGGTCTGCAGCGCTTCTTCCTGGCGTGGGCGCGCGTGTGGCGCACTGCTATTCGTCCGGAGATGGCCACGCAGTACCTGGCCATTGACCCGCACTCGCCGGCGGAGTTCCGCTGCAACATCATCGCCGAGAACATCGACGAATTCTACGAGGCTTTTGATGTCGAGGGTGGTCTTGTCCCAGAGGAGCGCGTCACCATCTGGTAGTACCCTTGGGGGCCATGAGTGAGTGGAATATCGGCGGCCAGGATCGCCAGCTAAGTCCAGAACAACAGCTCGAGCAGCTCTCCTCCTACATGGAGGTGCACTACCCGCTGCCGGATTTCCGCCCGCCGTGGGCCGGTGGAGGTTCGCCGGAGGCGGACCGCTACTGCGCGCTGCTGCCGGACCGTATCGTGCAGGCCTCCATGATGGTGCTGGGATCTGCGGTGGATCACTCGCTGCCCGGCACCGTTTTTACGGAAGGCGTGAGCGTTGAAGACTCTGAGGTTGGAGCGATTTTTAGGCCGTCTGAGCCGAATGGTCGCTGGGCGGTGTCGCTGCACTCCGGCGGCTGGTGGCGCGGTGACGGCAAGGCGCTAGAAATGCAATGGCGGCCCGAAGTTGCTGCCGCAGCGCAGTTGTCGGGCACGACGATCATTGATATCGATTACCCGTTGGCGCCGGAGCACACCGTGGCGGAAATGGTTCAGTCGGTTCAGGCGGCCGTCGACTATGCGCGCGACCATGGGGCCAACCGCGTGACGGTGTGGGGATATTCCTCCGGTGGGGCGCTCGCAGCGCTGGTGCCTGCCGACGCCCTCCTCCTCACCTTCCCCGACTTCGGCGCGCTGACCAAGCTCCCGGAGGAGATCCGCGGTGACTACGTCCTCGATGTTGAGAAGCTGCCGGAGCTGTATTCCGACATCTTGGTCCAGACCGCGGCGCAGGACGAGATTGCTGAGCGCGTGGAGATTCCCGGTGCACAGACCGCGGAGTACGTGTCTATGCACCGTATTTCCACCCCGGCCGTGGCGCGGCAGCGCATTAAAGATTCGGCCGAGTTTCTTTAATCCCTACTGCTCGCCCTCCGGGCGAATTTTCATCTCGGAGTTCTTCCACAGACCGGAGCGCTGGATAATTTCTTGGTCGATGTCCGCCTCGAGCGGGGCCTCGCCGCGGGAGTTGGTGCGCAGCTCATACTTTTCAATGGAGCCCCAGTCGCGCGCCCAATCGTTGTTGAGGTAGCTCGGGATCTCATAGGAGTAGTTCACTGCCTCCGCGGTTGCCAGCGCACCACCACCGGAGAAGGACTGGAAGTCCGTGAGGGAGGTTTGTGCGGCGGCGTCGGGAAGAATGCGGAACTGCGGGATCTCGGTCACGCCGGCGTAGTGGTCGAAGGTGCGCTGGCAGGGGAACTGCAGGGCGACGGACCAGTCGAGGAGTGCCGGGGTAGAGGAATCGAACTGGGAGTTGATGGTGGCAAGCTCCGGGACGCGCGGCGGGGTAAACGCCATCCAATCGTCTCCATCGGTGGAATCGTCTACCGCGACGAGGCGCACAACGTTGGCCTCCTCCGGGAGCTCGTCTAGAGCAATGCGGAGGTTGCGCCATTTGGGGGTCGCGCCGACGTCGGAAAGCTCGGCCTCACCCTTGTTGGTGACCTTGCCGTCCTTGAGCGTTCCGTACTCCAAGGTGAGCTCGGTGCCCTCCTGCTCCACTCCGTTGACGTCGTGGTGGTAAATCTTGCCGGCGGCAGCGACCGAGAGGACGGGGGTGTTTTCGCCAGGTTCCGGCAAGTTATACCACTGGGTGGTGATGGTGGCGGTCGAGCGCTGCGATTCATCGTAGGAGCCCATGACCGGGACCTTCCGGTAATCCAGGTTGAACGGCAGGTGCATCTCGGAGCCGTTGACACCCAGGGTTCCGCGCACGCCGCCGGCGGAGGAGTCGGTGACTTCGGTTGCTTTTTCTTCAGTTTCGGTCTCGGTTTGCTCGTTAGACGCAGCGGAGTCATCACTGGTGGTGTTGGCAATAGCGCCTACCGACGCCGAGTTGAGGTTCTCCGGCTCAATATCTTCCTTGATCATATTGGGGCCGAAACCGAAGTTGTCCTCCTTCTTGTCAACGAGCGAGTCCTGGAATTCGCCCTCGACTGGCGTGAGGAAGGATTCATTGGTGTTGGTCTCCACCATGGTGGAATCCGCCAGCGAGCAGGTATCGCCGCGCAGGGAAGCCAGGTTGCCCTTGCCCACGGAGTAGGAATCCGCCTGGGCCACGTAGCCCTTGGCAAAGGAGGCACACGAGAAGGCCACGATGATAATGCAGGCCGCCGCAATCGGTGCGGACATGACACCCGCCCAGCGCGAGACCTTGGCGGCATTGGCGGCCTCGAATTCCTCGAGGGTGCCGGCGGCTTCGGCCTTGTTCTTGCGATAGCTGTGAACCAGGGACTGGTAGAGGCCAATCGCCAGGACCACCATGGCGATGGCCAGCACCACGGTGTTGGCCTCGATGCCCTTGAACTGCACGGTGCGGTCCCACCACGGGATGCCGAAGGAGGACACGTACCACCAGGCGTTCCAGCCGCCCAGGGAGATGGCCAGGAGGAAGATCACCGCGGCGATGGAGAAGGTCCGGGCACGCGGGGAGCGCATGGCAATCTGGGAAAGGACCACCGAGCCGAGCGCGGCGATGACACCGGCGACACCGGCGTAAATGCCGAAGTGGTGCGTCCACTTCGTCGGCGTGAACATGAGGAAGAAGGCCGAGAGCGCCATGATGGCCAGCAGGCGCTTGGTGGGATCTGCCTCCGCACCGACGACGCGGTGGTCCTTGATGAAGGCATAGATGATGAGCGCCAAGCAGAAGAGCATGGTGAACATGGCAAAACGGCGCGTCAGGGAGCCGTCCACGGAGGGCTCGAAGAGCGTGGAGTAGCGCACGAACTCCGAGTACCACGGCAGGGACGGGCCGACCGTGGAACGCACGCGAGTGGATTCGAGGACCGACGCCAGCGTTTGGTCCCCGAAGGCAGCGACCATGACAGCGGTGCCGCAGGCAAGGAACGGGGCGATGAGAGCTGTCCAGCCGATCTGGGGAGCGCGCTTGCCCATGATGCGGAACAGGGCGGGCAGGCAGACCAGGAAGATGCCCACCGCGGTGAGGCCGGTGGGGCCAGCGGCCAGGGTGATGGTGGCGATGATGGTGCCCACCGCCGCCGGAAGGAGGCGCTGGGTGGAGATGGCGCGCTCGAAAGAGGCCCACGTCAGCATGACGCCGAGGGCCACGATGGGCTCGGGGCGGATGCCGTTGTTATAGGGCAGCCAGAAAGCCAGGAACATGAACGCGGCGGTCCAGTGCGCCAGGCGGCGCTCGTTGACGCGAGCGCCGAAGCGCGGAAGCATCTCGCGCGACAAGATAAACCAGATGATGAGCGCTGAGATAAGCGCAGGCAGGCGCACGATGATAGACGCGCTGGAGAATTGCGCCAGCCATGCCACGAGGTCGTAGTACGGCGCGCCGAACGGGGCCTCGGGGACGCCGTACCAGCGGTAGTAGTTCGCCATATAGGTCGCGTGATCGGAAACGCGTCCCATGGTGAGGATGAAGCCATCGTCGGAGGTATTAGCACCGAAGATGTACCACCAGCCGAGAACAGCCGCCACGACGCCATCGAGCGGGCGGATCTGCTTCCAGGTTTCGGGCATGAAGCCGAGGCGTTTGCCATCGAGGCGGTCGATTCGCCACAGGCAGACCAGGCTGATGACCACCATGGCCAGGCCCAGCCACATGGCGATGAGCTTGAGCGGTGTCGGGGAGGAGGTGAAGCGGGAGTTGATCTCCACGTGGATGCGGAGGTCGTCGCCAAGCTCGGCGAGGTTCTCCGGAGTGTCGTCGATTTCGGTGTAGACGCCGGTGACCTGAGGGCGGAGATCCTCCTCGGAGGTCTCTTTGTGCTTGCCCAAGGAGACGGTGGTGCCGTCACCGGTGGATTGGATGCGGAGCGTGGAGTCCTCAGGCAGCTTCGCCACCTGCTCGGCCGTGAGAGAGAAAATGACCTCATCGAGGCTGGTCACCGAGAGACCATCCTCGCCGGCGCGGACAAACATGCCGCGGTTGGAGGCCTTCTTGGACTCTGGGGGCACGGTGCCGTAAAGCAGGTCCTGGCCATCGCGCAGCTTATCGACGGCCTTCAGAGGGATCTCTGCATCGATCTCCTCCGGCGCCACCGAGATGAGCGGGGCGTTGATGGACTGCAGGGACTCCTGCTGGGGCCAATCGAAGGAAGATTGGGTTTGGTTCACCGGCAGCAGCGGCGTGGCCACAAAGCACAGGAAACCGATGAATCCAGCGATGATGGCGGTGAGCCGCAGAGACTGCGGTGCTCGCAGTGAAGAGGTATTCCGATCTGACACGGCGATCAGTCTACGTCACCGCCATGGCTTATTAAGATCTGGCCGCGACGACGAAGGGGCCAATTTGTTTAGTGGTCCAGCCTTCTTCAAAGACCTCCGGGTTGAAGAACACCGCGCGGTAGCGCACGTTGGGCTGATTGGGGTAAATGTCTTCTGCCAAGTGCGTCTTGTAGCCATCCCCGGGTTCTTCGATATCACCGCGGAAGATGAGCACGTCTGGGCCGCGCCACGGTGAAGACTCGAGGGAATGCGAGAATTCCTTCGGAGTCTGGTCCCAGGAATTGGAAGCCCACTCTTCAATCTGCAGGTTACGGGTGCTGAACTCTCCCAACGGGTTGGCATAGTTGCTGGTGAAGGCGTTAAACCCGTAGTAGGGGTTATAGGCCATGAAGAGCTTTTCGTCCGTGAGGACGACGGTGTCGTCGGCCGCGTAGCCCTGGGCGTCGATGAACTCACGGATCTTTCCGTAATTAGCGGAAGAATCGCTGGTGTAGCGGTCCGCGCGCTCCCCGTAGCCGTCGGTATCGGTATAAGCGTGATCCAAGGCGGTCACGTTCGTCGCGGGGATCTGCTGCGCATAGTAAATACCGCCCAGCCCCATGATGATGGCAAAGACCAGGGTCACGCGCTTGCTGGTGGTCTCAGTAATGCCCGCCGGGTAGAGGGTGGGCAGGCCCATGAGGCGGACGTCGGCCAGCGCGAGAATGCCCGCCGTGGCGAAGAGCACCGCGACCATCAGCTCCAGGCGGAAGCCCAGCAGCGTGCTGCCGGCAAGAGTCATGACCATGGAAGCTAAAGTCCACAGGTAGGTACCGACGAGCGCGGTGCCCATAGCTCGGATTTCGGGCTCATCGACGCGCAAGATGAGGTAGATCAGGCCAATAAGGCTGAGGGCGCCGATGACGGACAAAGAGAGGAAGGGCGCCGGGATTTGGGTGCCCTCCTCCGGCAGGTAGTGCTGCGCGGTGGATTCTAGCGGGGCGGTGGTGTGCAGGACGGCGTGCAGATACGGTGCCCAAGCAATCGCGGCGATGGCCAGGGATCCGGCCGCGATGGCGGCGAGGCGCACGAGGGGAGTCCACGTACGGTCGCCCACGCACGTGACGAGTGCAATGAGGCTGACGATGGTAAGCGCCACGGCTCCCGTGTACAGCGTGTAGAAGCAGGCGGAGATTCCGAGGTAGATGGCGATTGCGGCGGCGGAGAACCACGAGGAGCCGTAGAAGGCGTGTGAACACAGGACAGCTACCGCTGGTACGCCCATTGCGATGACCGCGGAATACGGTTCTTCAGCGCCGATGGTCAGGGTCACCGCTGTGGTGGTCAAGGCAATGGCGGTGGCCACAGGTAGGGAACCGGCAAGCCGCTGCCACAGCGGAACCAGGATGCACCCGGCCACAGCCAGGGAGATGAGGCTCCAGGGTTGGTAGACCTCCCAGCCGGGCATGTTGAGGATGTTGGCCAGCCGGCCGCCCAACCAGAACCAGCCCAGCGGGTAGAAGGTGGGCAGGCCCTCGTAGTTCATGTCCGCATAGGAGCTGGCTTCTGTGGCGCGGGTGAGGAATTGGGTGCGGAATACCTGGTCGACTTGGACACCGTCGAGCCACAGGCGGGAGGCCGCAAGAGGCAGGCCGATGCTGGTCAGCGTGAGCAGCGCGGGCGACATGTAGCACACAGCGGTGGTGAGCCACGTCCGCCAACGGGGGCGCGGCGAAGCGCCAATCACCCACCACGCGCACAGAGCGCCCACCAGCAGAACGGTGAGCGCAGTTCCCGCCGTGCTCAACGCACGGGTCACCATCGACGTACTGAACGCCGGGAGGGAGACCGTTTTGAAGGCAAAGAAGCCAAGAAGCGTGACAAGGCCGCCACCTAGAGCGGCGGCGGCGATACCCACGAGGGTGGCGCGACGCGATAGGCGGTCGACGTCATATTCCATGGTGGGGGACACGGCGGGAGACGACATGGTGGGAGACTCAGTCATGTAAGTAGTTTCCCACACGCCGTGGACATAGCGGAACTTTAGAAAGGCAGCTTCCGGAAGATCGCCTGCGGGATGAACTTGAATCCCAAGGACACGTACTCAAACAGCGGGTGCACGAAGATGGACTGCTTGCCGTCCAGGACCGCCTTGACGGTGGCCTTGGCCACGTCGGAGACGTTGACGGTCAGTGGCGCTTCGCCGGCTTCCGCCGACATCTTGGTGCGGACCTGGCCCGGGCGGACCACGAGCACGTTGGCGCCGGAGCCGCGCAGGGCCTCACCGAGGTTGATGAAGAAGCCGTCCACGCCGGCCTTGGAGGCGCCGTAGACAAAGTTGGAGCGGCGCACGCGCATGCCGGCGACGGAGGAGATCGCCACGATGGTGCCGTGGCCCTGCTCCTTGAACTTCTGGCCGAGCAAGACGCCGAGGGAGACCGGTGCGGTGTAGTTGGTCTGGGCGGAGGCGACGGCCTTGGCCTGGTCCTGCCACAGTTCTTCCTGGTCACCGAGGGTGCCGAAGGCGATGATGGCAACGTCGACGTCGCCGCGCTCAAAGGCGCGCTTGACGACGTCCCCGTGGCCCTCGAAGTCAGTCGCGTCAAAGTCGATGACCTCGACGTCGCCGCCGCGGGACTCGATGGTCGCGCGGGCATCCGCGATACGCGGGGAGTTGGCGCGTGCCGCGAGGGTGACCTTGGCCGGGCCGCGCTCGAGGAATTCTTCGACGATGCCCAAGCCGATTTCGGAGGTGCCGCCGAGAAGGAGGATGTGTTGTGCTTGGCCTACTGCATTCAGCATGAGGTGATTCCTTTCTAGTGCAGCTCGAGGCGGCGGGACATATCGGAGGCGAAGACGCCGGTCGGGTCGATGTCGTTGCGGGTCTTGAGCCAGCCCTCGAGGCCCGGGTACATCTTGTGGAAGTTCTCCGCCGAGGTGCGGGACTCCTTGGCCAGGTAGAGGCGGCCGCCGAATTCCATGACGCGCTTATCCAGATCGTCGAGGAAGGCGCCCAGGCCCGGCTTGATGGGGAAGTCCACGCAGACATTCCAGCCTGGCATCGGGTAGGACAGCGGGGCCTTGTTTCCGGGGCCGAAGAGCTTGAACACGTTGAGCGCGGAGTAGTGGCCGGAGCGCTGCATGTCCCGGATGATCTCCTTGAAGGGCTCGACGGCGTCGGTCGGCACCACGAACTGGTACTGCAGGAAGCCGTTGGAACCGTAGCCACGGTTCCACTCGCCGATGAGATCCAGCGGCTGGTAGAACTGCGTGAGGTTCTTGACCTGGTTACGCGCCGGGGAGCCCATGAGGTAGTAAGCCTCACCGATAGCCATGAGGGAGAGCTTGTTCATGGTGAAGTTCGGGAAGATATCCGGAACCGTCATCAGCTGCGGAGCATTGAACTTCAGTGGGTCCTTCGCCAGCTTCGGGGCGAACTCCTCGAGCTGCTCCAAGGTGGCCAAAGAGCCGCGCGAAATGGTGGAGCGGCCCAGCTTCGGCTCCGGGGAGATAACGTCGAACCACGCGGAGGAGTACGTGTAGTTGTGCTCCGAGCCATCGGAGTGGAAGGCCACGGTCTCATCGAGGTTATCGGTGCGGTCGGTATCCGCGATGAAGTAGGCGGTTTCCGTCTTGGTCATCTTGATCTGCGCGCGCAGGATGATGCCGGTCAGGCCCATGCCGCCGACGGTGGCCCAGAAAAGATCTCCTTCTGGATCCTCATCTGAGCCCTCTGGGCTCAGATGTAGGACGCGGCCATCGGCGACGAGCAGCTCCATGGAGGTGACGTGGTTACCAAAGGAACCGGCGGAGTGGTGGTTCTTGCCGTGGATGTCCGGGCCGATAGCGCCGCCGATGGTGACCTGGCGGGTACCCGGCAGGACAGGAACCCACAGGCCGTAGGGCAGAGCGGCCTTCATGAGCTGGTCAAGGGTGACGCCACCGTCGACGTCGACAATGCCCGACTCCGGATCGATGGAGTGGATCTTGTTGAGGGGTTGCATGTCGATGACGAGGCCACCGGCGTTTTGCGCGGGGTCACCGTAGGAACGGCCCATACCGCGGGCGATGACGCCACGGCGCAGGTGGGCGGGCTTATCAGCGTTGTCCTCAGCCACCTGGGCGACGGCCGTCTTGATGACGTCGACGTCTGGGGTAGACAAAACGTGGGCGGTTGTCGCCGCCGTGCGGCCCCAACCGTGGAGGGACTTCTCAGTAGTATGCAGTTCCATCTCTTACTCTTTGATTCGATGTGATGGGTCGGTTCTCTACCCTACCTAGGTGACAGTGCCTGTGGCGTGAGTGAAAACGTGAGATTAGGTACAAAAGCCAAGTAAACGGAACATTTGTACTGTCCGGTCATGTGGTTTTAGTTCGGAATTAGTACAGATCCATGATCTCGCGGATCTCTTCCGGCAGCTCTTCCTGGGAGGTAATCTCCGGGCCGTCATACTCACGGAGGATCTCGTAGACTCTTGCCCTTGAGACGGAATCGAGGATGGGGAGTTCCTCGGCGATGAGCCGCGTCATGAAACCATTGAGCGGCAGCGAGGTGTGTTCGGTGGCCAGATAGTGGCCGTGGCGCTTGTCTTCCTCGGCGCGCTCATCTTGCGCTGCTCGCTGGGCCGGGGTGAGGTGCTCTTTTTTGGAGGAGTACATGCACGGTAGCCTACCGCCCGCCTAAAGTGGGGCGGTATGACTTCTCCCAAGCAAGACAATTATGCGCTGGATGACACCCTTGCCGGACGCATCACCCAGGCTGCGGCCGTGGGCATCATGACCGCGTTCCCTGACTGGATCAAGAATAAGACTGCGCTCGTTTTCGCCTATGTGCTGTCCTTCCTCGGATTCGGCGCGCTCGTGGCTATCACTAATGCAGAGAGCCATGAGGACCGCCCGGAGCCGGAGACCCCCGACGTTCCCGTGTGGGCCATCCCAGTTGCTTTCGCCATTCTTGTGCTGGGTGGATGGATCACCGTGAAGACTGAGCAAAGCGTGGTCCGGTTTATTCGCCGCCGTGGGGCGGCAAAACCCTGGACGGTATGGGGCGGAATTAGTGCTGCCATCGTCCTCATCCTTAGCGAGCTTGAAGCACGCGAGCTCACCGCGCGTAACTAAAAATGCGTATGGTGGGGCACATGAGCTCACAGGTCACAGATTTGGCGCAGGTCCGCGCCAATCGTGGTGAAACCCTCCTGTGCCAGGTATCCAATGTTCGCGCAGAAGCAGAGGTTCACCGCCAGATCGGTTTCTCTGACGCGCTCACGTTGGAAGAGCTCCACCACATTCTTGAAATCTGCTTCGGGCTGCCGCAAGAGGATTCACCGTGGCACTTCTTTGAGCACACAGATGCCCGCGGCCAGCGCATCGATCCGAGCCACACCGTGCGCGAATTCTTGAGCCGCGAAGGCGAGCAGGTTGATTACGCCTGGGGGCTGTGGGACTTCGAAATCGTTGTGGTGGAGACCTACCCGCGCGATAGCGGGACGCCGGAGGCCCTGTGCGTGGGCGGTTCCGGTTCTTTCCAGACCCCCTTTGATCTCACCGCCGTGAATGCGGAGCTCACGGGCCAGGAAACCATCGATGAGGTGTTGGATCTTGTTATTAGTCCCGTCCGCGCGCTGATTGAGAGAACCCGTCTCTACGACTTCGTTCCGCTCCTCCAAGCACTGGATCTGAAGCGTGAGGTAAGCATTGATGCTCAGGCGTTCCGCCAGCTGCGCACCTTGCCGCGCGAGGTGACGAATGAGGGCAAGGATGCTTTCTGGTCCATGGCTCTGGCACTGTCCTGCATGGGCGGGCGCGAGTTGACTGATTCCGTCGTAGAGACCGCCATGGCGGCGCTGGGTTGGGTCGATGATGACGGTGAGGAATTACGTGGTTCGGCGATT
Organism: Corynebacterium sp. HMSC068H04; assembly: GCF_001811255.1. Classification (NCBI taxonomy): domain Bacteria; kingdom Bacillati; phylum Actinomycetota; class Actinomycetes; order Mycobacteriales; family Corynebacteriaceae; genus Corynebacterium; species Corynebacterium sp. HMSC068H04. The sequence goes on along the minus strand of NZ_KV804020.1, from coordinate 40,408 downwards.
CGGGAGCTGTGCTCGGCGTCGCTTAAGGTTTTGTCATCCCTCGGCGCCTATGGCGAAGATGCCGTCGCGCCCGTGGACCGCCTGGACATTTACCGCGCCCTTATCCGCGGGTAGAGTATTTCGCCGTGACTGAACCTACCTCTAGCATGAAGACCCAACTCGTGCGCTTCGTGTCCGTCGGTGTTTTCACCGCCGCGATTGATTATGGCCTGACCCTCTTCCTTACTTATTTGGGTCTGCATCGCTCCCTGGCGAAGGCGATTGGCTGGGTCTTCGGCACCATCGCCGCCTATGTGGCCAATGCCCGGTGGACTTTTGGTGCCCAGGTTTCCGGCCGCACCGCCGGTGCCGTGGGCTTGCTGTACCTGTCCACCTTTGCAGTACAGAATTTCCTGTATTGGGTGCTCAACGCCCCGCTGATCAGCTTGGGCTTTGAAGGCGCGGTCAAGGACACCATCGCCTTCGTCATCGCACAAGGCGTTGCCACGGTGACCAACTTCGCCATTCAGCGCGCCTTCATCTTCAAAGGAAAGTAGCCATGCCCGGTCGCGCCGAACGCCTCTCACGGTCGAATTCCCTGCAGGCGCAGGGCGCGAAGTTCGCGATCACGGGAGCCATTGCCGCGCTTATCGACGTCTCCCTGACCTGGCTCTTTCAAATTGGCTTAGGGGTATTCGGCGATGTGGCCTCGCGGACCGTAGGCTTTGCCGCCGGCACCTTCGTGGCTTATTTATTGAACCGGCGGTGGACCTTCAACGCGCGGGCATCGAAGCGCCGCTTTGCTGCCGTGTTTGCCACCTACGCCATGACCTATGCGATCAACATTGTGCTGTATCGCTGGGCTTTCCCCTTCTTTGATCACACGCTGGACTGGCCTTCGTCCTGGGCGCTGGCGGTCGCTTTCGTGATTGCCCAGGGCACGGCAACGCTTATCAACTTCTTTGTGCAGCGGTGGGTGATCTTCCGCAGCACGCGAAAGTCCTTTGAGGTTTAGGGCCGGCGGAAGTCTTCCTTGCGTCCGCGGTTGTGCAGGCGCAGCCACTCCATAAAGCCCTTCACGTCATGCTGCTGCACGATGAAGAACCAGCCAAACCGCGCGAATTCTTGCGGCAGCAGCTTGCGCATGCCGCGCTGCCACAGAAGGTAGCCGCGGTTACGGTAGGTAAAGAAGCGCTTGAACTCGCCTTCCGGGTATTGCGTGTGCATTTTGCCGCCGAGGATGGGCTTGAACTCATCGGAGCCATCCGGGTGCAGGTAGCTCGTGGTCAGCGCGGTGCCGAAGTTTAGGCCCGAGTTGACCAGGCGGCGGTGATACTCCACCTCATCGCCGCGGATGAACAGGCGGTAGTCCGGAACACCGATGATCTCCATGGCTTCTGCGGAGATGAGCGCGCCGTTGAAGAGGGAGGCAATGCCGGGGAGGAAGTCACCCTCCAGCTCGTTCATGTAGCGCCGCCACACCAGGCCCTGGCGCAGAGGGAAGGCCAGCTTGGCGGGCTCGTTGATGTTGCACACGGCGGGGGAGACTTCGTGGAGTGCGTTGTTTTCCGCAACCCGGTAGAGCTCCTCTAGCACGTGGTGGTCGGCGGGGCGTCCGTCATCATCCGCGCACCACACCGCATCTGCCCCGAGGGCCAATGCCGTAAGGAAGCCCAGCGCGAAGCCGCCTGCGCCGCCAAGGTTGGTCTCGGAAGGCACGTAGACGCCGCGCTCACCGGCCAGTTCGTGGAGGAGCTCCTTCACTGCTGCTTCCGCACCGTTATCCACCACGATGACCCATTGCACCGGGTGCGTCTGGTTCACCACCTGCTCAAGGGAGGCGCGTAGCAGCTCCACGCGCTGGTGGGTGACGATCACAGCGGCCGTTGTTCCGGCCTGGGACAGGGTGGCAGTCATGGGTTCTATTGTGCCACCCGCATGTGGCGCTCAGGTGCGTGACATGGAGGTGGCCGAGGTTTAGGCGTTGAAGCCCGGAATCTTGATGAGACCGGAGTTCACAGCATTGACAACACCAGCAATGAGGCCCAGCACAATCGCGGCGATGGAGGTGCCAACGAGGATCTCAGCGGTGGTGCCCACCGGGTATTCCTTGGCGGTGTCATTCTTCAGGGAAGACATGGCCACGTCCTTGGCGGAGCCGGCAGTCTCAAGTCCTTCTTTGATTTCCTCAGGAGTGCTGCTGCCCTCGCTGCTGCCTTTGCTGCTGATAGCTTCAGCGCCCTTCTCAATGCCGTAATCCACGGAGGAGGCGAAGCCGTCACCGCCGACGAGTTCCTTAGCCCCTTGCTTCAGGATGTAGCCAAAGACCTCAGCCTCGGAGACCTCAGAAGAACCCTTCTCAGCAGCAGTAGCCGGGGCGATGGACAGGGACAGTGCAGTGGCGGCGGCAACGGCAGCGGCGGTGAAACGCTTCATGGAGGTACTCCTTGGAAGAAAGGTAGAGGTAGCGAAAGTAAAGAAAATGATAAAGAAGTGAAGGCTAAAAAGTATGCGATATGGAAAAGCTCCAGCCCTCAAAGGACTGGAGCTAGAACTTCAAAGCTAAAAGCTTGATGCGTTCAGATTAGAACGGAAGGGAAACGCCCGGGATGAGGCCGTTCTGAACTGCAGTGTAAGCAGCGCCGAGGACGGCAGCGGCGATGCCAACGCCCCAGAGGATGTCAGCGGTGGTGCCAGCAGCGTAGCCCTGCTTGAGATCGTTGTCGTAGGAAGAGCCGTAGAATTTGAACCAGTCCTTGGAGGAGTTGGTCGACCATTCTCCACCTTGAGCCTTAGAGCTGATGTCTGAGGAACCCTCATGCGGATCAGAAACACCATTGGCAGCAGCGGCGCCGAGAAGGTCAAGAACTCCCGTGGCTACCTGGACGTCATCGGAGTTAGTTGCAGCAGAGGCAACACCAGTGGACAGGGACAGTGCGGTAGCGGCGGCAACAACGCCAGCAGCGAAACGCTTCATGATAGGGCTCCTTAGAGTTAAGAGAGAACGGTGCCTGTGATTCAGGCTCGCGACAATTTTAGCTTGAAAGGAACTAAGAAAAAGAGCAAATAGAAAAAGTATCTATCGTGATTCACCCATACAGGGGTATGCATTCTTCCAGCGCATGGGCCCATTGACGAGTTCCGCACACAGTAGAGTGACCTTATGACCGTACGAAGCGTTGAAGAAATGTGGGCTCCCTTTCGAGTTTCCATCCACGTGGGTGACCTGACCCTGCGGGTGCTGCGTGATAACGACATCGCTGCGATTCATGGTGTCACTGCCGCCGAGATTTTTGGTGAGCCGCTACCGGATTACACGTTTCCGTGGTTGAAGCAGAAGCCTGATCCGAGTTTCCGGTGGGCGCACCGTGCGCAGATGTCCCCGGAAGAATGGTCGCTGGACTTCGGTGTGCACCTTGATGGTGAAGTCATTGGTTCTGTGGATCTGCGGGCGAAGAGTTTTCCCGATAACCATGAGGTCGAAACTGGCTCGTGGATCTACCACCGCCTTCAGGGCCGCGGGATAGGTACGCAGGTTCGCCACGCCGCTGCGGTCTTTTGTTTTGATTACTTGGGTGCGCGCACGTTGCGCTCCGAATGGGAGCCGGGCAATGAGGCGTCCCAGGCTGTATCACGCAAGCTGGGGTACACCATCGAAGGCAATAAGGCCGTGCTGAGCAAAGAAGATTACCAGCCGGGGCCGGAAGTGATTGTGGCCGGGATGAGTGAGGAACTGCGCGAGCTTTTGGGAGCAAACTTCGCAGTATGACGAATCATTCGTGAAAATAGGAGAGTATCGACTCGTTTTCACGGATACTTGTACAATATTGGCATGCTTAACGCGCGGACCATCTCAAAAATTGACGCTCTTCTTGATCAGTATGCGGCGTTGCGGGAGGACGCCCCCGAGGCCGTCGCGGAGATTGCACGCGCAGAAGTGGCGGAGTCAGTGTATAACTCGAACGCCATTGAGAATTCCACGCTGACCTTGGAAGACACCGAGAACATCCTGTCAGGGTTTACTGCTGGGCCGCATGATTTGCGGGAAGTTTTTGAGGCTAAAAACCTGGCGGACGTGACTGAGGAACTTATTCGGGGCGTCGGTAAGCTCGATGCAAACCTCATTCTGCGACTGCATGGCATGTTGCTTCGCGGCATCAATGACGACTGGGCGGGGCGCTTTCGTCGAAGGGGGGAGTGGGTTCGCGTGGGCGCTCATATGGGAGCCAACCCTGAATACGTGGACAGGCTGGTGGACACAGCCATTGCCGAATACTACGAGGACACTAGTTTCTTTGTTGACCGAATCGCGCGGTTTCATGCGGAATTTGAAACCATTCATCCTTTTTCAGACGGCAATGGGCGCATCGGGCGCGTCATTATCAATCAACAGCTCTTGGAGCTAGGGGCACCGCCCATCATCATTCCGAACAAGGGAAAAGAGCGCCACTATTACCCTGTGTACCGTGGCTACCCAGTTAGTGGGGACTTCTCTGCGCTGAGCACGCTCATCGCGCGGCAACTCATCGAGTCCCTACACAAGCGCATAACGCTCATGACCGCGCCGAAGGTGATTCGCCTATCGGAATGGGCAAAGGCTAATGGCGTTTCTGGTTCCGCGGCAGCCAATAAGGCGGCGCGGGGTACCATCCCGGCCTTCCGGCAGCGCGGAACGTGGATGATTGATGCGCAGTATGGCAGTGACAACAAAGGCCGTGGCTAGGCGTTCTCCTCGTTGTCGAAGCGCTTGCGCAAATCCCGCACGTACTGGCCCACCTCAGGGCCTTCGTACTCGCCGACGACCTCGGAGACCTCGCCCACCGAGCGAATCTGGCCGTGGTCGATCCACAGGGCGGTATCACACAGCTGCGCCAGGAAGTCGTTGGAGTGGGAGGCAAAGACCAGGATGCCGGAGCGCTTCACCAGGTCCTGAAGACGGACGCGGGCCTTGGCCATGAAGGCGGCGTCGACGGCGCCGATGCCTTCGTCGAGAAGCAGGATCTCCGGCTCAATGGAGGTCACCACGCCCAGTGCTAGGCGCACGCGCATACCGGTGGAATAGGTGCGCAACGGCATGGAGAGGTAATCACCCAGCTCAGAGAATTCCGCAATCTCATCCATCTTGGCCTTCATCTGCTTGATGGTCTGGCCCAAGAAGAGGCCGCGAATGATGATGTTGTCGTAGCCGGAAACCTCCGGGTCCATGCCCACGCCGAGGTCAAAGACGGGAGCCACGCGCCCGCGCACGTTGGCGGCGCCGCGGGTGGGCTCGTAGATACCGGAGAGCAGGCGCAGCAAGGTTGTTTTGCCCGCGCCGTTGTGGCCAACGAGGCCGACGCGATCGCCCTCACGCAGGTGGAGGTTGATGTCCTTGAGCGCTTCCACCATGACCACGTTCTGGTCATTCTTGCCAATGGAGCCACCGGCCGTGGAGAGCATCGCCTTCTTGAGAGAGCGGGACTTGGCATCAAAGATGGGAAAGTCCACGCAAGCGTTATACGTATCAATGGAAACCATGGACGATCCTTTCTAGACCCAGTAGGAGACGCGGAAGCGCCACTGGCGCATGGCCAGGCCGGCGATGAGCAGGCCGGCGACGGTGCAGGCGATGACGATGAGCCAGTGATAACCGGCGACGGGCTCGCCAATCATGGGGGCGCGGATGATCTCCATGTAGTGATACAGCGGGTTGATCTCAGCGATGCGTGCGCGGCTGGCCACGGCACCACCCTGATCCTTCAGGGTGTTGGTCATCCACACGATCGGCGTGACGTAGAAGAGCAGCTGGGTTAGAGCCTCCAGCAGCGGGGCAACGTCACGGAAGCGGGTGGCGATGATGCCGAAGAACATGGCAACCCACACCCCGTTAACCAGGAAGAGTCCTAGCGCAGGGATGAACAGGAAGAACTCCCAGCCCAAGTGGCGCGGGAAGATAAGAATGAGCAGCAGCCAGATGATGAGGTTGTGACCCAAGAAAAGGGTTTGCCGCCAGACCAAGCGGTAGACGTGCACCGACAGTGGCGCGGGCAGCTGTTTGATTAGGCCCTCGTTGTCGATGAAGACCGTCGAGCCTTCTTTGATGGCGCCCGAAATGAAGTTCCACATAATCAGGCCCACGGTCACGTGGGGCAGGAACTCCGCCACGGGGATCTGGAAGAGCATGGAGTACAGCAGGCCAAGCGCCGCGGCCATGACACCGGTTGCGATGGTGATCCAGAACGGACCCAGCACCGAGCGGCGGTAGCGCTGTTTAATGTCTTGGATGCCCAGCTTGAACCACAGCTCGCGCTGGCGAGCGCCTTGCAGGAGATCGGCGAAGGCCGCCGACATGGTCATGGAACGCGAGGCCGGCTCCTCGCCGGGTGCAGGCGCGGAGGTCATGCGGGCGACGTCGTCACGCAGGTTTTTCTTGTCTTGCACGCCCTTCACCCTAGCGCGCACGTCCCACAAACACCTACACACACGCCCGTAACCTGGGAAAACACGGGCGAGCTGGGAAAACCGAGGGTTAGGAAAGATTCAGGTGGGGCGTATAGAGTAGGGGGCGTTCATCCGCATCGGAAGGAAGGGTTGAAGCATGACGGAACAGTATGACGTCGCCAGCGTGCGAGGTCTTTACACTGGTCTGTCCGATGGTTGGACCTACCTGAACGCGCATGCCGCGCCGCAGATTGCGGAGCGCGTGGCCTCTGGCGTTGCCCGTTCTTTCCGCATGTCCGCCACGGTGAAGCCGCTGGAGGACGCCGTAGGTGCGCACTCGGCGCACAACGATCCGGGGGAGCTTAACGCGGCTGACATGTATGCCTCCGCGCGCCGGGCGGTGGCGGATCTCACGGGTGCCACGGCGGAACGAGTCATTCTGGGCCCGTCCTTGCCGGTGCTTTACCAGTCCTTGGGCGTTGCACTGCGCCCGCTGCTGCGCCGCCAGTCTTCGGTGGTGCTCTCCCGCTTTGATTCGCCGGAGATGACACGCGCGTTTGAGCACGTGGGCGCTGATATTCGGTGGGCGCAGCCGGATTTGGGTACGGGCGAGCTCCCAGCCTTCCAGTACGCCGATCTGGTTGATGGCTCGACGCGATTCGTCGCTTTTTCCGCCGCGCACGAGCTGCTGGGCACGGTCACGTCGGCCTCGGACATAGTTGATGCGGTCCATGAGCGTTCGCGCGCATGGGCGCTTGTCGACGTCTCATCGATCGCCCCCTACCGTCTCCTCGACTTTGATGCGATTGGGGCAGACATTCTTGGTGTGGATGTGGGCGCGCTGGGTGGCCCGCAGATGGCGGCGCTGGTCTTCCGCGATACCGCGATGTTCCGCCGCCTCGATGAGATTGTCGTTGGCCCGGTCTCCGCGGGCTTGGCGGGCGGCGTTGGACCCTTGGTGGATCATCTAGCGGAACTCGCCGGCGGGGAGCGCGGTTCGCGCCGCGTGCGCCTGACGCGTTCGATGGAAGCCCTCGCGGGTTACATGGAGGATCTCACGGGGGATCTCTATAGCTTGTTGGGCACGCTGCCGGCCGTTCACATCCTGGGCGTGACGGGTGAGGCGGCTGCCGACGCCTCCGATGATCGCCTCCCACGCCTCACCTTCGCCGTGCGCGATGTTCCGGCGGATGTGATCCACCGCCGGCTCTTCGACAATGGCTTGGTTACTACCATCGCCCCGCACACCCCGCTGCTCACGGAGATGGGCGTGGAAGAGGTCGGCGGTGCCGTCACGGTCTCGTTGAGTCCGTTTAGCACGTACCACGACGTTGAGCACTTGACCCGCGTGGTCGCGTCCCTGGCTTAGACCTCGAGGACCAGCTTGCCCGTGACCTCGCCGGAGTCGAGGGCTTGGTGGGCTTCGGAGGCGTCGGCAAGCGCAAACGTGCGATGCAGGTGGTGCTTGACGCTGCCGTCCTCCAGCCAAGGCCAGACGTTCTTAACGGTATCCGCAACGATGGCGGCCTTGCCCTCCAGCGAGCGGGAGCGCAGCGTGGTGCCCTGCAGCGTCAGGCGCTTGTTGAGGAGGATGCCCATGTTGAGCTCGGCCTTTGTTCCGCCCTGCATGCCAATGGTGACCATGTGGCCGCCCTTAGCTAGCGCGATGAGGTTCTTCTTGAGGTACTTCGCACCCATGATGTCGAGGATGACATCGCACTGGTTTTTCAGTTCCTCGGCGAAGTCCTGCTCGTTGTAGTTGATGAGGATATCCGCGCCGAGCCCCTTACACGTCTCGAGCTTTTCTGCGGATCCTGCCGTCACCGCGACGGTGGCGCCCAGTTGTTTCGCCACCTGGATGGCGAAGGTACCTATGCCGCCCGCGCCGCCGTGGATGAGGATGGTCTGGCCCTTGTTTAGTTTCGCCTCCATCGCGATGTTCGACCACACGGTGCAGGCCACCTCGATGACGGATGCGGCCTCGGCAAAGGAATAGCCGCTGGGGATGGGTAGCAGCTGGCCCTTGGGTACGGCCACGTACTCGGCGTAGCCGCCGCCGGCCAGCAGTGCGCCGACCTTGGATCCAACCTCGATGTCGGTGTCGCCTGCGTCGACGACTTCGCCTGCGACTTCGAGACCAATAATCTCCGAAGCGCCCGGCGGCGGTGGGTAGTGCCCGCGGGTCTGGAGCAGGTCGGCGCGGTTTACGCCGGCGGCTTTGACTTTAACGAGGACTTCGCCGTCTTGGAGCTGTGGCTTATCGGTTTCCCCCAACTCCAGCGAGTGTGGGTCTTCCAGATTGGTCTGAATGATGGCTTTCATGCCACACCACCGTACTTAAGTCCAATCATCCTCGACGAGAAACGCGTTGACCGCGATGGCTGCGGCGTTGGCCTCGCCCATCGCTACCGCCACCTGTGCTGGCGGGTTAACCACGTTGCCCACGGCCCAGATGCGCGGGTGGCTGGTGGCACCGGCTGGGCCCACCTTGATGAGGCTTCCGCCCATCGCAGCCGGCGGGCTGTGGCGTTCGAGGTTGAGGTCAGCGAGGAACTCATCGTGCGGGTGAGGAACAGGCATGTAGAACAGCGCATCGACGGCATGGGGTGTGCTCCCAACCAGGACCTTTCCATCTTGGAAGGCGGTGACGGGGCCGTCGACAAGCGCAATGCCCCGTCGAGTCAGGTCCGCGCGCTGCTCCTCGGTGAGCTCCATGCCGTTGGTGAAGAAGGTGATGTCCTTGGACCACTGGCGCAGGAGTGCCGCATGGTGCAGGGAGAACTCGCCGATGCAGAGCACGCCGAGCTCCTTGTCTGCTACCTCGAACCCGTGGCAATAAGGGCAGTGGAGGACTGTATCTCCCCAGTTTTCTTCGAGGCCCGGGATGTCAGGATGCACATCGTCCACGCCGCTGGCGACGATGATGGAGCGGGCAGCGACGGTCTCTCCGTTGCTCAACGTGGCGGTGAGCGTGCGGTCATTATCGGTGACGGAATCTATGGTGGTGTTTAGGATCTGCGCGCCGTAGCTGCGCAGCTGCTCTTTGCCGCGCTCCTGGAATTCAAGGGGTGGTGTGCCCTCGAGGGCGATGACACCGTGGATTTCGTGGGCGAAGCGGTTGCGGGGAGTGGCGGAATCAACTACGAGGACACTGCGGCGGGCGCGGACCATGACCAGCGCTGCCTGAAGGCCGGCCGCACCACCGCCGATGATGAGGGAATCGACTGTCTGCATGGGCCCGAGTAAACCAGAGCAAGGTGCGTGCGGCAATGGTTTTCCGTAGGTTGTGTTGGGCGCTTTGCACAACGTGATGAGGCGAATTCTTCTCCCGCCGCGGAGTCTAGTACTCTGAACGTGTTGCGCGCGGTGCATGCTGACGCGTGACGAGGAGGCGTGGCAGAGCGGCCGAATGCACTGGTCTTGAAAACCAGCGTGGGGAAACTCACCGCGGGTTCAAATCCCGCCGCCTCCGCCAACTGTTTCTGGGGGTCATTTGTTCAGGCTCTGCTTCTTGTCCTGCGCGGCTGTAACGAAGCTCAGAACGCATCCTGCCAGTAGGAATCCGCTAATTTGCAGGTGGGTGGCCCAGTTTCCTCCGCCGCCAGCGACGGCGAGAAAAATCGAAAATGCAACTGCGGCAAGGCAGTGGATGGTCAACCGGCTATGTGTGCTTAGACGTCGTTGTGGCCAGGCTTTCCCGATGGCCCAGCTCACTGCTGTGAGAATGGCGTAAAAGGTGATTCCCGCTAAGGCCCCTGGAACAAGGTAGAGCATGGATTCATCTCCTCTCGGGGGAATAATGGTTGTGGTAAGGAAGGCGGTTTCGTGATGTCAGAGGATAACTATTCGGCGTGGGTAGAGACTGATTATCTTTTCGGCTCCCCAGTCAATGCTCGCCGGCTATTGGAGTCTTACGAGCAAGTGCTGGACGGAAAGGCTAAGGAGCACGACATCGATCTAGATGTGTAAGAACTATCTTCTGATCGAAGTGGAGTATTCACCTTCTGGCAGGGTGGAACCGGTTTTGTTTATCTGAGAGGAATTTTGCCTATTTCCGGTAAACATCTCGTCGGTGAGCAACGCGTAGCACGAGCACCACGAGCTTTCCGTCTAAGATCTCGTAAACCACGCGATAGTGTCCGACTCGAATTCTATACAGGTCGTCCGAGGCTTTTAACTTCTTTACTCCATCCGGGCGAGGGGTAACGGCCAAGTCTTCGATTGCAGCAAGTAGTCGCCTCTGTGTCGGCCTGTCGAGCTTGCGTAGCTCCTTGGCTGCGGATGCCTTATAGGTGATGCGATAAGTGGAGTTAGCCATAGAAGGCGATTAGGTGAGGCCCAGTTCTTTTTTAAGGTCTTCGTGTGAAATCTCTACGGACTCTCCTCGGGCAAGTTCAGCGGCCTGAACATCTTCACGATCTTCCAGTGCTTCGACTGCGCGGGCGAAAAATGAAGGAGAGACGACAAAAGCGCGAATCCGGCTTCCACGACTAGTGATGGCGACGGGTGTGTGCTGTGCCTCTTCAAGAATTTGGCTTTGGGATTGGCGGAATTGGCTGGATGCCACTGACATCGTTTTCATACTGCAAATGTACATCTTGTACATTTCGGTGGGCAAGGGCCGCGGGATATCGGGTTGCTGTTTATCCGATCCGCCCCGCCAGGATGCGAGGCAGCGCCTCCGCTGCGGTGGCGGTGACCACCACGCTGGCAAGCGGCGAGAGGTCCGTGGGCTGTGGGGTGACTTCCACGATGGGGATGCCGCGCGCATGGGCAATCTGTGGCAGGCCGGCGGCGGGGTAGACCACGCCGGAGGTTCCAACGATGAGCAGCGCGTCCGCGGTGGACATGCGGCGCTCGGCCTCGGCCCATTCGTCGTCGGGCAGGGCCTCGCCGAACCACACCACGCCCGGGCGCACGAGCCCGCCGCACACGGGGCACTCGGGTGGAGTGATGCTCTCGACCGGTTCGTTCGGCAGTGCAATGTCCTCGTCATACGGCGTATCGCAGTCGGTGCAGCGGAATGCGAACAAGGAGCCATGCAGGTGAACCACGTCTTGGCTTCCGGCGCGCTCGTGCAGGTTATCGATGTTTTGCGTGGTCACCGTCATGCCGCGTGCGGCAGCAATTGCGCGGTGCCCGGCGTTGGGCTCGGCCCGCTGCGCCAGCTGTGCGCGCCACAGGTACCAGGCGAACATGGGCTTAGGCTCATTACGCCATGCGCTTATCGACGCCATCGCCACCGGATCCACATTCTCCCAGATACCCGTCTGCGCATCGCGGTACGTGGCGATGCCGCTATCCGCGCTCATGCCCGCGCCGGTGAACACCTCGACGTGGGGGGGCATCAGAAAGAATCGAGTGTGCGCGCTCAAACAGGTGCTCCATATGCCTAGAGTACGTCGATGAGCACGCAGAATGCTATGGATGCAGTGAGGGCGATGCCCATGCGCCACAGGTAGCGCCGGCCCGGTTCGTGCGCGGTGTTGATCTGCAGCTTCGATGGATTCGTGGGGAAGACTGCCATGCACATGGGGTCTGTGGGCTCGTTGTAGACGCCCATGCCACCGGCAAAACGAAGTGCTTCGTTGCGAACCTTTTCATCATCGTCGGTTGGTATGGCTTTCACAGCCTTCGCAGATGTCAGCGTTAACCGGACGCCCTGAATCATGATGAACACGGTGAAGGCTATCCACGCGGCCACGAGGAGAAAGCCCGAGAAGGGGATATCCGGAATGACGGTGCAGACCGCAGTGAGGCACACGCAGGCCGTCATGGTGAGGACTGTCTGGGCAATGAACGTGGAGGTCTTTCCAGTGAGCAGCTCCGCGCGCTGTGCCGTGGCCTCGGAGAACGGAAGAGTTGACTCTGCCGGAACATCCATTGTTTTTCGAGCCAGCGAGATCGGCGGCACGCACAGCGGCAGCGCAATGGCGAACACAACGCCGATCCACACCAGGACCGTTGCGTTGAGGAAAGATTTGGGCTCGAAGCGGTCCGGGTTGCCCGAGCCATCGAAGTGGACCGGGATGGGATCAGGCACCGAATCCCAGCGCAGCAGCATGTACACCAGCGTGAGAGCACACACCACAGCGGTAGCGACGTAATACTGGCGGCTTCTCATGCCAGTGAGTTTACAAGGCGACCGGCCGAGGACCTCTGCGAAAGGCGTCTGGCAAAAGGCATCAACCAGAAGGCGTTTTTGGCTCTGAAAACGCCTTCTGGTTGATGCCTTTTACAAGATGCCATGTGAGCAGAGGAGACTGAGCAAGAGTGCGGGCTATGTGTCGTTGTGATCTTGCCAGGCGTCGATGCCGCCGCGCAGCGAGTAGACGTTGCTGAAGCCGTGGGTGCGGAATGGGTCTTCATTGGTAATGAGCTTAAAGGGCGACCGGCTGATTCTTTCCACGCTACGTGGTCTGGGTGAGCAGGTAGAGTCGAGCCCAAGCTGACCAAGAACCGGAAAGGACAGTAGCCGGCAATGGAACCTTATGTTGGAATTGTCGTGATGGAGCTTGCTAAGAAGTCCAGTTCATCTGCCCAAAGCTTCTTCCGCGAGGACTTTTATATTGTGTATGCGGAGTCGGAAGAGAAGGCCCGAGAGCGCGTTGAAGCGATGGCGAACGAGCAGGCCGATGGAGAGGATGTGAAGGTACGGCACATCGTGGATGTCGCGCCAGCCCTCTATGGTTATGTAGACCGCGATTGCGATCTTTACTCGCGGCACTTTGCGAACCTAGAGGACTACGAGCGTTTCGAGATGAAGCTCGGCGGAACCGACCCGTTGGCTGATTAATCGTAGACTTCGCGAAGAAACCTGCTGACTCTCTTCTGCATTGGCCTGGCTAGCTTTCGGAAGGCTTTCGCACCGCGCGGCGTGAAGTTAATTCTCCACGCCACGTTCGGCCTCTAGGTCATCGAGAGAAATGGTCTCTAGCTCGCCTCGGCGTCGGCTTCGGCCGAGAGTTCGGAGATGTGCTCTTGCCAGGCGTCGATGCCGCCGCGCAGCGAGTAGACGTTGCTGAAACCGCGGGCGCGCAGGGTCTCGACGGCCTGGGCGGAGCGCAGGCCGCTGGCGCAGTAGAGGACGGCGAGGTCGGCGGGGTCTAGTGGCGGGTTGTGGCCGGCGAGGATCTCATCGAGCGGGAGATGCTGCGAGCCGGGGATGAGGGAGGCGGCGCGCTCGGGGGCGGTGCGGACGTCGATAAGCGTGGCGTCCTCTGGGATGTCGCGGATGTCGGTGGGGTTGTCGGGGCGCGCCGGGGTGGCGCCGTTCGCGCGCACGGGGATGTATTCCCAGGTCCCGGCGAGGGAATCGTAGTAGCCCAGCGTGCCGATGAGCGGGGTGCCGATGCCCGTGAGGAGCTTGAGCGCTTCGACGGCTAGGGCGGAGCCGGCGACGCCGACGACCGGTCCCATCACACCGGCCTGCGAACAGGAGGGCACCTGCGGGTCGGTGGGGAAGAGGTCTTCGTAGACCGGGCCGTGGCCGGAGTGGAAGACGGTGAGCTGCGCGTCGTAGCCCAGAAGCGAGGCCCATACGTGCGGAATGCCCAGTTCATGGGCGGCCCAGGAGGCTAGGTGGCGGGAGTAGAAGTTATCGGTTCCGTCGATGATGAGGTCAGCGCCGCGCAGTTGCTCCAAGGCGGTATCGGGTGTCAGGCGCGAGAACTCCTCGACGGTGCACTCCGGGTTGAGGGCGTTCAAGGCCGAAGCGGCGGATTCGGTCTTGGGCTGGCCTACGGTTGCTGTGCTGTGGATGACTTGGCGGTGCAGGTTGGAGAGGGAGACGGTGTCGTCGTCGAAAAGCAGGATGCGTCCCACGCCTGCGCCTGCGAGATAGAGAAGGGCAGGCGATCCCAGGCCGCCGGCGCCGATGACGGCGACGGCGGAAGCGCGAAGTCGTTCCTGTGTAGAGGTTCCCCACAGGGCTTCCTGGCGTGCGTAGCGTGAACTCATTCCAGGCCTACCCACGTGGTGGTGTCATCGGTGTGCAGCTGTTCCTTCCAGATGGGGACTTCCGCCTTGACGCGGTCGGCGCAGGTAGAGGCCGCTTCGAAGGCGTCCTTGCGGTGTGCGGAGGCGGTGGCGACGATGAAGGCGGACTCGCCGATTTCTAGTTTTCCAGTCCGGTGTGCGCACCAGAGGCGCACGGCGGGGAAGGCGGCGGCGACTTCGCCGGCGACGCGTTCTATTTCCTGCTGGGCGCTGGGATGCGCGGTGTAGGTGAGGAGTTTGACGCCGCGGCCGGAGTCGTGGTTGCGCACGATGCCGTCGAATACAACGACAGCACCCGTTTCCGCGGTGGCGATGTCCGGGGCCGTGATGGGCTCGGTGCTGATGTGTGCGCCGAGGAGACCGTAGTTAGTGCTCATTGATGCCTTCCAGCTGGTTGATGATGTGGTGAAGAACTGGTTCGAGGACGGCGCAGCCGTCCTTGGCCGCACCCGTGGAGCCGGGCAGGGCCATGGCGAAAGTGGACCCGGTGACTCCGGCAACCGTGCGGGAGAGTGCCGCGGTGGGGATGGCCGCCGAGTGCGCGAAGAAGGCGTGGGCCAGGCCGGGCAGTTCGCGGTCAAGATGTGGGGTGAGTGCTTCGACGGTGCGGTCATCCGGCGTGATGCCGGTGCCGCCCGAGGTGAGGATGACGGAGGGGGCATCGGCGAAGGCAGTAGCGAGGGCGGAGTCGATATCGGCGTCCGCGACGACGAGGGGCTGCGGGGCATCGAAGCCCTGCTCACGGAGGAAGTTCACCAAGATAGGGCCGGAGCGGTCCTCGTACTCGCCGGCGGCGGCGCGGGTCGAGGCAACGATAACGAGTGCGCGTCGGGTCATGAGAGCGGGAACACCTCCACGAGGTCGCCGGCTGAAAGCTGCGTATTAGCCGGGATACGGATAAGGGCAGTAGCACCGATGGCCTGGGACATCAGGTGGGAGCTGGTGCCGCCGAGAAAGGAGGCTTGGGCGGTGCCGTCGGAGATAGCTAGGGTGCCACGGCGGAACTGTTCGCGGTTGTTGAGGCCTTCGGCGGGCTCAGTAAGGTGTGCTCTAAATGGGGCGGGAGCGCGGCCGATAACGGGCGCCAAGTAGAGGCGGAAACTTACCAGAGTGGAGATGGGGTTGCCGGGGAAGCAGACAACGGGCACCTCGCCCAAACGCGACAGGCCCTGCGGGCCGCCGGGCTGCTGCGCCACGTGACCGAACCAGCCGTCCTCTTCGAAGATCTGGCGGATTACCTCAAACTTTCCGTGGGAGATGCCGCCGGAGGTGACGATGACATCGGGGCGGTGGGTGATGACTGCTTCGGCGAGGTCCGCGCGCAGGGCAGAAGGATCGTCATTCGTGCGCACGAAGCCGGCCACCTCGATGCCATATTGCGCGGCCAAGGCTGCGAGCATGGGCGCATTGGAATCGGGGATGGTGGCCTCGCCCGCGCCACCGATTTCCGCACCACCGGTGCAGATGAGGATGCGGGCGGGCGCGTACGTGAGGACCTCGGTGAGGCCCTGGGAGGCGAGGGTGGCGATGGAGGGGGCGTCGAGAAGCGCGTGCTCATTGATGAGGGGCGTGCCTGCCGTGACATCGGAGCCGGCACGGCGGATGAACTGCTCAGGGGATGCCGGCACGGTGACGGTGGCGCCCTCCTCGGGGAAGTGCGGGGGCTCGCAGTGCTCGACGGGGACGATGGTGACGGTGCCCTCGGGGATTTTCGCGCCGGTCATGATGGGCAGGGCGGTGCCTTGCGGGAGTGAGCCCGGGGGATCACCCGCCGCGATGGTGCGGCCGACGGTAAAGGTGCCGCCGTGTGTAGTCGGAAGCGCATAGCCATCCATCTGCGAATTATCAAAAGGTGGAAGGTTGTGTTCCGCGCGGTACGTGGCGGCGGCGCGGCGGCCGAAGGCGCTGCTCAGGGGTGTGGAGACCGCGCGGGGTTGTGGAAGGACCGCGCGAACGGCGGCAAGGTGTTCCTCATAGGTGCGCATCAGGTTCCTTCCTGTCACGGAGGCTGGCATAGTGGCAGCCATGGTTGATATACACTACTTTGCCGCAGCCCGCGCCGCCGCGGGGCGCGCGCAGGACACGGCGCAGGCGGCGACGCTGGGGGAGTTGCTGGACGTGTTGCGTGCTCGGCATACCGGTAGCACCGAGGCCGGCATGAGCTTTGCGGAGGTGCTGGAGCGCTGCACCTTCCTGGTGGATGGCGCGAGCGCAAAGGAAGACGCCGTGCTTGCCGACGCCTCCCGCGTCGACGTCCTCCCGCCTTTTTCTGGCGGTTAGTGTCGAGTTCGCAACGGGCTGGTGAAGAAGTTCACCACGCCGGAGACAAGCGCAAGCACAATCGCGCCGATGATGGCGGCACCCCAACCGTCGATGACGAGCGAGTCCATGAGCGCGCTGACGAGGAGGAGGACCGCGCCGTTGATGACGAGCGCGAAGAGGCCCAGTGTTAGGCAGGTCAGCGGTGCGCCGAAGAAGCGAAGCACCGGGGTGACGACCTCGTTGACGATGATGAAGACCGCCGCGATGAGCAGGAAATTCTGGGTGGTCGCAGGAACGATGTCGATTCCGGGGACAATCGCTACCACGGCCCAGAAGGCCACCGCGACGGCAATGACGTTGAGTGCAAAATTGATAAATGTCTTCACAACTGCACTCTAACGCGGAAACTAGCCCTCTGCACCGAAGGCCGCGTCCCAGGCCTTGAGCAGCGTCTCGGTCTCCTCCGCCGTAGTGACGGTGACGCGCACGCCCTCGGGGAAGGCGCGGACGAGGACGTCATTCTCCGCGAGCTGTGCGGCGACCTCCTGCGGGGAGCCCAGCTTCGCAATGCTGTCGGCGGCGAACCAGATGTGGTTGGCCTGGGACTCCGGAACGCCAAAGTCCGCGAAGTGCTCCACCAGGCGGTCGCGCTGCTTAACGGTCTCATCGGTGCGCTCACGCAGCTCCTTCTGCGCGGCCAGCGAGGCCGCTGCACCAACCTGCGCCACCGAGTTCACGGAGAAGGGGATGGCCACCTTGCTCAGTGCCTCGATGATCTCGGCGTTGCCGAAGGCATAGCCCAAACGGATGCCGGCCAGGCCATAAGCCTTGGAGAAGGTGCGCAGGCCAATGACGTTGTCGTGGGTGTGGACATAGTCCGTGGCCAGCGGGACGGCCTCGTTGCGGTTGTACTCGATGTAGGCCTCATCGAGTGCCACGATGACGTCCTTCGGAACCTTGGCCAAGAAGGCGTCGAACTCTTCCTTGGTGATGATGGAACCGGTGGGGTTATTCGGGTTGCACACGAAGATCAGGCGGGTCTTATCCGTGATGGCAGCCGCCATGGCCTCCAAGTCCACGCGGTGATCCGCGGTGAGCGGAACCTTGACCGGGGTGGCGCCCACGACCTGCGCGAAGATGGGATAAGCCTCAAAGGAGCGCCACGGGAAGACAATTTCATCACCGGGCACCGAGGTGATCTGCACCAGCTGCTGGCAGATGGCGGAGGAACCCGCGCCGGTGGTGACCTGCTCAGGGCTAACGCCAAGGTTTTCGGCGAGTACCTTGCGGATTTCCACCGCGCCCATATCCGGGTAGCGGTTGACGTGCGCGACGGCAGTCTCCATGGCCTTCAGCGCGCCGGGCAGCGGCTCCTGGGTTGCCTCGTTGGAGGAGAGCTTCAAGGCGTGCTCGGCATTCTTGCCGGGGACGTAGACGGGTAGGGAGGAAAGGTCTGGTCGAATCATGTTCTCCACCTTAGGCGTTGCGGGGGCCGCGGGGACCGAAGTCGAAATCTGCAGTTTGCGGGCCGAAGGCCTGAAGTCCCTTCGGCGCATCGAAAGCGTCGAGGCGCACCTCGAGGAAGGCGCCGCGCTCCGGGTGGGCGGCGATATCCTCCAGGGCCTTGGCCAATTCGCCCTCGGTCGAGGCCACGTAGGACTCCATCGTGGTGTCCTTCATGAACACCTTCGGCAGTGCCGTGTAATCCCACATCTGGATCTCGTTGTACTCGCGCTCCATGCCCAGGATGTAGCGCTCGATGGTGTAGCCATCGTTGTTGACCAGCACGATGATGGGCTTGAGGTCCTGGCGCAGGATGGTGGACAGCTCCTGTGCGGTGAGCTGGAAGGAACCATCACCGATGAAGAGGACGTGGCGGCGCTCCGGGTTAGCCAGTTGCGAGCCGAGGACGCACGGCAGGGTAAAGCCGATGGAACCCCAGATGGTGGAGTTGATGTACTGCACGCCCTCGGGCATGCGCTGCTGGCCCAGACCGATATTGGAGGTGCCAGCCTCGGCGATGACCACGTCATCTTCCTGGATGAAGCCGAGCATCTGCGGCCAGATGCGCTCCTGGGTCAGCGGGGCATCCGGGTTCGGCTCGAAGGGCTCGGGCTCGAAAGCCGCGCTTGTCGATGCCCCGGCTTCCGGGATGCGGTCGAGGAGGACGTCGAGAAGCTCCAGCGTATTGATGCCCACGAAGTACTCGCCGTCAGCGTTGAGGTGCTGGTCGCCGAAGTTATAGACGCGGGCATCGGCCAGGTTGTGGGTGAAGGAGCCGGAGTTAACCTCGATGAAGCGCGGGTTCGTGGTGACCAGGAAATCGGATTTTTCGATGCGCTCCTGCACACCCGGGGCCGACGCCGCGCCGTTGTAGGTGCCGATGAAGAGCGGGTGGCGCTCGGACAAGATGGCCTTGCCGGAGGAGAGCTGGGAGTAGGGCAGCTGGGCCTTGTCGATGATGGCGCGGAATTTCTCAGTGAAACCGTGGCGGTTGGTGTCCTGGTCGATGAGGATGATCGGGTCCTTGGCCTTCGCGAGGTGCTCCAGCACGTAGTCCGCAGCGGCGTTCAGGCGCTCGGGATCGGAGGGGGCGAGCTCGGTGGAGAAAGGCTCGTCGGGGACCTCGATGGTCAGGTGAGTGATATCGGAAGGAATCTGGATGTGGACCGGGCGCTTCTCGCGCAGGCAGGTGTGCAGGGCGCGGTCGAATTCCTCGACCACGTTCATGGGGGACACACGCGTGGCTACTTCGGTGAAGGGTGCAAAGGAATCCAGCATGTTGGCAAAGTCGCCGTCGGCAAGCGAGTGGTGCAGGTTCCAGCGGAACTCCGTGGCGTACTGCGGCGGCGCGCCCGCCAGCGACACCAGCGGGACGTGTTCGGCACGTGCACCGGCGATGCCGTTGAGGGCGGAAAGCTCGCCCACGCCATAGGTGGTGAGCAGGCAGCCGACGCCTTTCTGGCGGGCATAGCCATCGGCGGCATAGGCGGCGTTGAGCTCGTTGCAGGCGCCGACGAAGCGGATGCCCTCGGAGGCCTCGATCTGCTCGAGGAAGCTCAGGTTGAAGTCACCGGGCACGCCGATGATTTCAGTAATGCCGATGGCCTTGAGGCGGTCCAGGATGAAATCACCAATGGTGGTCTGCATGAGAGGGTCCTTTCTATTTGTTTCGGGCGTCGTGGCGCTTCTTGCCCAGCCAGATGAGGGCCAAGGTCACAATCCAACAGGGTAGGACAATGGCGCCGGTGCGGTAGTCGGGCAACATGAACATCAAAACGATGACGAGAGCGAAGAAGGCCAAGCACAGGTAGTTGGCGATGGGGTAGAGGGGTGCGCGGAAGGCGGCGTTCGGGCAGCGCTTGCGGAAGTTCAGGTGTGCTACGGCAATGGCGGACCAGGAGATGAGCTCCGCGCCAACAATGATGGCGAGGAGAACAATCAGGATCTTGCCCTCGAAGAGGAAGTTAAGCAGCACAGCCGAGCCCATGAGTAGGGCGTTGAAAAGCAGAGCGCGAACCGGCACGCCCTTGGCGCTGACGGAATTGAAGAAGGGCGGGGCTTGGCCGCCGCGGGAAAGATCCCGCAACATGCGCGCGCCGGAGAAGGTCATGGTGTTGAACACGGAGACGGCGGCAACGAGCACGATGAGGTTGAGGCCCGTGGCCGCGGCACTAATGCCCAAGGTGCTCAGCGCGCGCACGAAGGGCGAGGTGGAGGTATCCAGTTCGTTCCACGGAGCGAGCAGCACGATGATGCCGATGCCGCCGACGTAGAAGATGAGAATGCGCCAGATCACGTTGTTGATGGCCTTGGGCAGGCTCTTGGCGGGATCCTGCGCCTCGCCCGCGGCGGTGCCGATGGAGATGATGCCGCCGAAGGAGAAAATTACGGCGACGAGGGAGAAGAGCACACCGGCGGCACCGTTGGGGAAGAAGCCGCCGTGCTCGGTGATATTGCTCAAGCCGAGGGCGGGCTCCGGGGTAAGGCCGAAGACGATGGCCGCGCCGACGACGATCATGAGGATGAGTGCGACGACCTTGATGAGGGAGAGCCAGAACTCCGCCTCGGCGAAGGCGCCGACGTGCACCAGGTTGATGGCGGTGACGATGACGAGCGCGACGAGGGCGGTGAGCCAGTGCGGGATGCCGGGGAACCAGAAGTCCATGATGGTGCCCGCGGCGGTGAGCTCCACCATGCCGACGACGATGGTGGTAAACCACCAGTTCCAGCCGGTGACAAAGCCGGCAATAGGGCCGATGTACTCGCGGGCGTAGGCGCTGAAGGAGCCGGCGACGGGGTGCTCCACGGCCATCTCACCGAGCATGCGCATGATGAGGAAGATGATGAAGCCGCCGATGGCGTAGGCGGCGATAACGCCGGGACCAGCCTCCTGGATGGAGGCACCGGAGCCCAAGAAGAGGCCCGTGCCGATGCATGAGCCGAAGGCGATCATTTGCAGGTGGCGCGATTTCATGCCGCGCTGCAGGCCGTCGTCTGCACTGGTGTTATCGCTGGCGACAACGTCCTGTGCCCTGACGGAATTGTTGGTTGTGGTCATGTAGACGCCCTTCATGAACGTATATGTGTGACGTGGGTCATTTAGCTGTAGGAGATTATTGCGCAGCACAGTTTTGTTTGTCACTAGACAATATTCGGAAGTATCTTTGACATATGTCAAAAGTGACACCCCCGCAGCTGACGAGCATCCAGGATATCGTCGACGAATGCGCCCAGATCCTGCAGCGCTCCGTCGAGGTGACCACCCCCGCCATCGCGGTGATTGCCGCCAGTGCCCAGATTGGTGCCATCGATAAGAACCGTGCCGCCTCTATTCTGAACCGCACCCCACCCCCGGAGCCGATCCCGTGGATGCTGAGTTTCGGTATTCAAGAGGCGGTTCTGCCGGTTCGCCTGCCCGCCAACCCGGGCTATGACATGCTGCCCCGTGTGGTCATCCCCCTCCGTCATGAGGATCGGCTCGTGGGCTACCTGTGGATTATTGATGAGCCCGCGCTGGGCGATGCCCCCTTGGTCCGCCTCGGTTCTTTAACGGCTCCGCTAGCCAGGCTTATCGACGAACGCGATGCTCCTCTCGCCGCCCGCGCCCAACAGCTCGGCGAGCTGGCCCGCGAGGTGCTCACCGGTGATCCGGCCGCGCTGGCGGGTGCCCGGGAGCGCGATCTCCTGCCCAACGATGGTGAGCTGACCGTGCATCGCGTGCTGGTGGAAGGCGATCAGCGCGCGGTGGCTGTGGAGCTTGCCCGCCCGCTGGTGCGCCGTCCTTTCTTGGTCGCGGACTCTCACGATTCCCTTGTACTCGTTGAGTGCCGCCGCGATGACAAGGACACCGAGGCCCTCATGGAGGAGCTACAGAGTGCTGCGCTCGTCGCCGGCGCCGCGGTGGTAGCCCGCGGTTCGGCACCGACGGCCCCGCAGGCGCGACTCATGGCGGACGTGGCCAAACTCTGCGGCCAGGATTCGCTGCGCTGGGAGGAGGCCGGTGCGTGGCGGCTGCTGCGCGGGTGGGAGCTGACCCAAGCAACGGTGGTGGAGATGAGCCCGGATGCCGCCGTGCTTCTCGACGACCCTCGCAACTCCTACTGGCAGACCCTGCTGACCTACTTTGAGCATTCCCGCAACGTCTCTGCGACCGCCGCTGCACTCTACATTCACCGCGCCACGCTACACTATCGCCTCGACCGCGTCCGTGAGATTCTCGGGCCCGGCGTGCTGGATGATGGCTGGCGCTGCGCGGCTCTCTACGTTGCCCTTAAGCTGCATGCGGCGCTTCAGGGAAAGAATAGGGAAGCCCCATTTTGTCCCTAGGGGAAGCGCTCAGGTAGAGTGATGGACGATTCATTGCGAATCGCTGGAGACGTGCCAGAGCGGCCGAATGGGGCTCCCTGCTAAGGAGTTGACTTACTTGCGTAGGTCCGGAGGTTCAAATCCTCTCGTCTCCGCAAACTACAGAACCCGAGTCATCGTTTCACCGGTGGCTCGGGATTTTACGTTTTCAGTTCCTTCGTATGCCGACAGCCCGTGAGCAGGGAACTTAGAATGAAGGCGCTGACCTTAATCTGTGCTGGCTGGGAGCGTCATGGAGTTACTAAAAGAGCCAATTTGGGATGTGGAAAGTAACGCGAACATCGATCCCGATGAGAGCTTTGTTCGAATTAGGCTGCATGAAGACAGCGTTGTAGCTGAATTTACTATTGCCGAGCTGTGTAGTTTCTTTGGAATTAACGGTTTCGATTGCTTGCAGCGACAATTCAAGGCTTGGTATGGCTTGAACGCTTTCGCGTGGGATTCAAAAGGTAAAGTTCACTGTGAACAGATCCCTTTCTCCGAATATTTTGCTCTTTCCAAAATTCATGAGTGCTATTCCCCGCAGCCACTTCCCGAAGCAACGAACGGTGTAGTGAGGTGGGGGATGAAAAAGAAGTAATTATCGGGCGAATGTGCTTGATGGCGAAATGGGGGCAGGGTGGTTCCGAAGAATTATTGGTCACCTAGTTCAGCACTTGCGTCCTGTGGCTGCGAGGCACTCTAAAACCGGAAGGGCCGCTTTAGCGCAAGCTTCTTCTGCAGGATACCCATTCGTGCTTTCGGTAATATTGGTAACGGGAATTTGCTCAGCTACAGATTTTTTGTCCCCAAAAGTATTCAATAACGTGATCTAAGGAGAAAAATGATCGACTCTCAAACTGGATGGTTTTTTGTTCACGCTAGTGTGAAGGTTATTCCAGTCCTCGGCGGTAAGGTGCTATTGGGGCTTAATCCTAGGGGGGATTGGGAGCTACTCGGAGGCTGGCCGGACAGGGGAGACTTATCGCTTCGCGAGACAGCTCAGCGCGAGTTGAAAGAAGAGGCAAATTTAGAGACTCTCCCCGATACCCTAGTAGATGCGTTTCTTCTAAGAGATCCGAAAGTGGAAAATCCGGTTGCGATTATCGCATATGGGGTCACCGTGTCATTGAATGAAGGGATTGATATTAGTGAAAGCATCGAGCATGAAAAGCTAGGTTTATTTGGAAAGGATGAGATTTCGGGTTTGCAAAATCTCTTGCCGGAATATAAGACCGTGATTTTGAAATATCTGGAGATGGGTGGAAATAACAAAAGCTAGTCAATATAAACAGAGGCTCGACAGAGATCCTTCCGAAGGTCTTAAGCGAAAGCTATCGGCTGATGAGGTGATGAAGTTGACGAACGAACTTGGAGACTGGCGTTCGTTTACTGCAGTCCCAGAGAAAATTAGAGAGTATTCTGAGGAACCAAGTTTTCGTGCTGCGTTGTCTGCCTTTTCAGATATGGATAGTGGAAATAAGCGTCAAACTTTACAGGGGATTTGCCAAGTTACCATTGAGCCTGATGGCAGAGTTTTAGGTGCCTGTTGCCACAACATCCAGGAGCTCAATTGTTTCATGCCGATTCAGAGCACTACTTAGCCACTGTTGAGCGGGTTCATGTTGTGGTGCTGCGGAGTGGAAGGCATGAACGAGAATGTTGACATCAGGAATGATCATCGAGCGCCGCCCACACGGCTTCCTTGTCGCTGAGATCAACTAGAGCTGGTCCGCCGCAATCGAAGGAAGGGAGGTTTATCGTGGTGCACATACCTTTAGGCTAGAAAGCATCTAGTCATCAATCAATGGGTGCAATGATGCATCTGCCTGCAGGAAGTCGTGAAAGATTGACTAGTGCCTTAATCCAGTGCGAGCGTCAGGATGAGCACGCCGGTTGAGAGCGCGAGCATTCCCAAACAGTTGATCCAGAATTCACTGCCGAGGAAGTGGGCGCGGACATGGGCTGCTGCGGCTGCGCAGAAATATGCGATGACGCCAACCATGGCTGCGATACCTACGCCGGGGAACCAGAGGCCGGCGATGAGTCCTGTGGCTGCGAGGCATTTGATGACAATGAGTGCCCACCACCAGTCTTTGGGGAGTTTGACGCCGCTGAGGCAGGCTTCGATGAAGGGGACTGGTTTGAGGGAGAGGGCGGCGTCGCCAAGCAGGATGGCAGCCAGTAGCAGGGAGGGCCAAGCGGGGGAGGATTCTAGGATCATTGGGTTACTCCGAATGCGGTGTTGAGGCGTTCGATGGATGAGGCGGCTTGGGAGGTGAGTTGTTCGGTGTCGTAGAGGCCCGCGGCCCACCCGATGAGAAAGCCGAGGTAGACGTTGTATAGCAGGTTGGAGTACTCGGCTGCATCGTCACTGTTGAGTCTGGAGCCAAGGCGCAGGGTGATTTCATCGGTCAGGAGTGTTTTGAGCGCGGTGAGTGCTTCGCCTTGATTTCCTTGTTGGATGAGTGCCGCGCCGAACGCACGGGAGAGTTCTTCGTGGCCGGTGAACATCTGGAGGAATGGTTTGAGGACATCGAGGAGGCTATCGGATTGTCCGCGTATCTCATCGTGGAGTTCTGAAATGTGTTGGCCAATGGTGCGGATGAGCAGCGTTTGTTTGTCGCCGACTCCCATGACGGTTCCCACGCTAACGCCAGCTTCGGATGCGATAGTCCGGATGCTGGTGGTGGCGTAGCCCTGAGTGAGGAAGAGTTCGTAGGCGGTGGCTAGGACCTTGCTGACGGTGCCAGCTTTGGCGGCCGAGCGCGATGAGTGAACGTGTTCAGTGAACATGTTCAAAAGGGTAGCTCTTGATGGTTTCGAGGTCAATGACGCCGAAGTGTTGACAGTTGGCGCTAGGCCAGCGTGGGGAAGACGCGGTCGCGCAGCAGGTGTGCAAGCTCGCGGTCGGGGGCTGCTGGGTTGACCCAGGCGGTGTCGCCGATTTCGGCGGCGGCATGGGGTTCGTCGGTGGTGACGGTGCGTGTGCAGGTGAAGATGGTGCCGACAATGACAGAAGCAGCAGGTAGGCCGAAGCCTAAAGGAGGCTAAATGTCAGCAGGGCGAATTGCGGCAAGATACGCCCTCTTGCGGGCTCTCGCAAGGATTTTTGGGGAAGTGTATACGTTCGTCTACGGTTTCCATTTTTTGCTTCCAAATTTGTCTACCACATGTAACTCTAGGGGGTGTCCGAGTTCTCGGCCATCTTCTCGCGAAAGGGATAAGGGCATGTATTGCCCCAAGAAATGTGCGCCTCTGGTAGTGCTGATTGCGGCAGTATCAGTTCTCGCTCCAGTTAAAGCACTTCCTCAGCGGGTTGGTTTTTGAAAACTATCGTTGCACTAAATGGCGAAGGTTTTAGGGTAGCGTGCTTGGAATTTCGCCATATGGACGTTGCTGAACTGTCTGGAGAGCAGTCAAAGAGAATCTACCGGTTAGGGAGAATAATTTATGTGGAAAAAAATCTTGGCCACTATTGGCGTTATTCTGATGACGCTTTCCGTTTATGTTCAATGGCCGTATGCTGTCACGATTGCTCTAGCAGTTTTGGTCATTGTCCTTGTGTTTCTTCCCAGCGGGAAGAAGTAAATGCCTGAGTAGGGGTGGGTATTTCAGCGGACCTGCCTCTGTCTTATGTTGATGAGCCGAGAAAATGGGCGCGGAGGTGCGCTGCTACAGATGCGTAGAAACAGGCGATGCGGCCTGTGGCTTCGAGATGCAATTTACGAAAACGTACCTACCCAGCCAGCGCGGGGAAGACGCGGTCACGCAACAGGTGCGCAAGCTCGCGGTCGGGTGCTGTTGGGTTGACCCAGGCGGTGTCCCCGATTTCGGCGGCGGCGTGGGGTTCGTCGGTGGTGACGGTGCGGGTGTAGGTGAAGATGGTGCCGACGACGACCTCGCCCGGTTCGTTGGCGGCGGGAGCGTCGAAGGTGCCGAGTTTGTTGAGGCTCTCGGCGTCGAGGGTGAGGCCTACTTCTTCGGCAACTTCGCGCAGGGCGGCGTCGACAAGCGCCTCGCCCGCCTCGGGCTTGCCGCCGGGCAGTTGGTACTTGGTGGAGGACTTCTTGCGCACGGTAAGCACGTGGCCTTGTGGGTTGCGGATGACGACGGCTGCTACTTCAATCATGGCTGCTGATTGTAGGCGGCCTAGAGCAGCGGCAGGAGCACGAGGGCGAGATTGAGTGCGATGACCAGCGCGGCAAGCGTCCAGCCCACGGCCATAGACCAGGGTTTCGCGGCGAACTCACCCATGACGTCCCGGGAGCCGGCATAGCGGAAAAGCGGGATGATGGCGAAGGGGATGCCCAGGGAAAGAAGTGCCTGGCTGACCACCAGTGCCATAGTGGGGTCGACCCCGCAGCCGATGATGACCAGCGCCGGGATGAGCGTGACCAGGCGGCGGACTAGTAGGGGGACCTTGATGTGAAGCAGGCCGTCCATGATTTCGGAGCCGGCGTAGGCGCCCACTGACGTCGAGGCGAGGCCGCTGGCCAGCAGGCCGATGGCGAAGAGAACGCCGGCCAGCGGGCCGAGGTGGCTGGCAATCGCCGTGTGGGCCCCGGAGATGGTCTCTGTGCCGTCCACGCCGTAGAGGGCCGAGCCCGCCAGGACCAGCAGGCCCACGTTGACGAGCCCGGCGATGGACAGCGCCACGGCGATGTCCGCGCGGGTGCCGGCCAGCACGTGGGGGATTTCCAGGTCGGGGTAGCGCTGCTTGGTCAGGGAGGAGTGTAGGTAAATGGCGTGCGGCATGACGGTGGCGCCCAACATGGAGGCGGCCAGCAGGATGCTGTCCTTGCCCTCTAGGCGGGGGATGAGGCCGCCGGCCACGTCGGCGGGGTCGGGCGGGGCGATGGCGAGGCCGGCAAGGAAGCCGATGCAGATGACCAGGAGCAGGCCGATGACAAGCCCCTCGAACCACTGGTTCTTCTTCTGGAAGATGAGGAGAATGATGGAGACCGCGCCGATGATGAGCGCGCCCGCGAACAGGGGGAGGTTGAAGAGGAGTTGCAGGGCAATGGCGCCGCCGATGACTTCGGCGAGGTCGGTGGCCGCGGCGATGAGCTCGGCCTGGGCCCACATGCCTAGGCGCGCGCGGCGGGAGAGACGCTCGCCCATGATTTCCGGCAGGGAGCGGTGGGTGACTAGGCCCAGTTTGGCGGAGTGGTACTGGATGAACATGGCCATGAGGTTGGCCACGACGAGTACCCACACCAGGAGGTAGCCGTAGTGGGAGCCGGCGCTGATGTTGGCGGCTACGTTGCCGGGGTCGACGTAAGCCACTGCAGCAACGAAGGCGGGGCCGGTGAGGCTGATTAAGGTCTTACGCATAGGCATCTCCATACCAAAAGTTCAACTACTTGAAGTCTAGTTTTCATCGCCATATGTTCAAGCCAGGGGTTTGATCCGGCAAACCATGTTAAAGTTTATTTGTTAATTATTTAAATTACTTTATGTATTTTGGCTGGTTAGAGACAGGGAGGTGCAACGGGTACACTGCCTTCAGTGCGCCAAAGTTGGAAGATTTTTATCAGAGATGTAGCCAGGCTTGGCCGCGTCCCCAGGGCGTGGATCATTCTCATCGGGCTCGTCATCACCCCCGCGTTGTATTCATGGGTGAACATCGCGGCTTTTCGTGACCCTTATGGCCATACCAACAACATCAAGGTGGCCGTGGTCAACGAGGATAAGGGTGCTAACAATGAGCTGACGGGGAAGATAGATGTCGGCAGTGAGGTCATTGAGAAACTCAAAAAGAATGACCAGCTAGGCTGGCAATTCCTCGAGCGCGACGAAGCCGAGAAAGCCCTTTTAGAAGGAGACGTGTATGCCTCGGTGACGATTCCGGAGGACTTTAGCGAGAACCTCGTGAGCATGCTCGACGGGAAGTTCACGCAGCCGCAGCTGGTTTACCGCGTCAACGAGAAGAACAACGCCATCGCCGTGAAGATCACGGATACCGGTGCCAAAGGTCTGGACAAGCAGATCACGGCGGCCTTCAAGGAGCAGGTGGCCACCGTCGCGGCGGAGAACGTCAAGGACACCGGTACTGACTTCGAGCGAAAAGTCACGCGCGCGATGAACAACACCAGCTCCGCGTTCGGGGAGACCGCGCAGGAGATTGACGGCAACCGCGAGAACCTCGCGCGCATTCAGGGAAAGCTTGACGCCGCTGCTGATTCCACGTTGGGAGCCAAGTCCACGGTGGCTGATGTGAGCACCGCGCTGGGCGACGCCCAAACAGCCCTCGCCGAGGTCTCCTTCCTAGTCGAGCAGGCTCAAGGAGGCATCGGTGACTTCACCGACCAGACCACCGGCGCCTTTGTTAGCGGTGCCAGTGCGGTGGCAGACGGAACCGCCCAAGCGCAGGAATCCATCGCGGACGTCACCGCGGGTCTGAACCAGGCCGGAGACCGCTTCGATTACGCCACGCAGCGGGCCAACATCGCCATTGATGCGAGCGCAGAATCGATTGCGCAGCTTAAAGCCCTGCGCGATTCCGCAACGCTTTCACCGCAGGTAGCCAAGGAAATTGATGACGCCATCCAGCGCCTCGATGAGGGCAATGAATCCAACCGCCAGCTGGTGGGGAACCTCAATGCGCTGAGCAAGGATACCCAAACCGCAGCGGACAATGTGCAGGCTAGTGCGGAGGCCATCAACCAGGCAGCGGCCGATACTAAGGCCACCTCGCAAACGCTGCGCGATACCGTGACGACGGCCGTGCCGGAGATCAACCGTGCCATGAGCAGCCTGAGCTCCACGGCGAGCGCTTTGAGCTCCACCCTGGAAGCACAGAAGGGAACCATGCAGGAGGCCAATGGTCTCTTGGACGGCGTGGCCCAGCAGCTGCGCGCCACGAAGGACACCTTGTCCGATTTCGATACCAACCTTCTGGCCCTCCAGGACAGCCTGCGCGCTATGCAGGGTGATGTGGGCTCGCTGCGTGCGGCGATGAACTCCAAGGTGGTTCAAGATGTCACTGGGCTGGACGCGGAAGAAATCGGTAGATTCTTTGCGGAGCCCATCGAGCTTAAATCCGAAACCGTGTACCCGGTGGATAGCTACGGCTCCGCCATGGCGGCGCTGTTTACCAACCTCTCGCTGTGGATCGGCGCCTTCGTCCTCATGGTGATTTTCCGCGTCGAGGTGGATAAGGAAGGATTCCACCGCATCACGGTGGGCCAGGCCTACATGGGCCGCTTCCTCCTCATGGCCCTGATGGTCATCATCCAGGCCGTCACGGTGACCGTGGGTGATCTGCTCATCGGCGTGCAGACTGTGAATGCGCCTGCCTTTATCCTGACGGGCGTGCTCGTGGGGCTGGCCTACTTGAGCATTATCTATGGGTTGTCGACGTCCCTGGGGCACCTCGGCCGCGGTCTCTGCGTGGTCTTTGCCATCATCCAGATTCCAGGTGCGTCGGGCCTGTACCCGATTGAGCTGCTGCCCAGCTTCTTCCACAGCATCTACCCGCTGCTTCCGTTCACGTACGGCATTGACGCCATGCGCGAAACCATCGGCGGGTTCTACGGGAACCATTACTTCAAGAAGATGGGCGTGCTCGCCTTCATGTTCATTCTCTTCTTCGTCTTCGGCCTTCTACTGCGCAAGGCGTTGGCGCACTTCAATGTCATCTTCAACCGCGAGCTGAAGGACACCGAACTCTTCGACTATGAAAACGTGCAGGTTGTGGGCTCCGGCTACCGCATCGCGGACGTCATCCAGGCGCTGGATAGCCGCAGTGGCCTCAAGAGGGATTTGGACCGTCGCGCTCATAACTGGGGCTATTGGCTCAAGATGGTGGCCATCGCGGGCGTTGTCGGCGTGGTCATCCTCATTGTTGTCTCGGGCCTCTTGCCCGACCAGAAGCCGTTGCTCTTGGGCATTTGGACGGCGTGGTGCTTCCTTATTATTGTCGCCGCGGTCACCCTGGAGTACCTGCGCATCAGCTTGAAACAGTCCGCGGAGCTCGTGACGTTGGATGAAGATGACCTTATTCATCCGTCCAGCATCGGCGCGGAGTCTACGGAGGGGGATAACTAATGCGTGGAACACTCGATCTTTTCCTCAACGACATCCGCACCGCATGCCGCAACGTGATGAGCGCTGTGATGCTCGTGGGTCTCGTCGTCATTCCGATGCTGTTCACGTGGTTTAACGTGTTGGCTAGCTGGGATCCCTTTGATAACACCAGCCAGCTCAAGGTGGCGGTGGCTAGCAAGGACACCGGCTATGAGAGCGATCTGTTGCCGGTGCCCATCAACGTTGGCGACCAAGTGCTCAATGAGTTGCGCGCGAATGAGCAGCTGGATTGGGTTGTGACTACCTCCGATGAGGCGATTGAAGGAACCAAGTCCGGTGAGTATTACGCAGCCATCGTGCTCCCGGAAGATTTCAGTACCGACATGATGAACTTCTACACGGATGGTTCCCAGCCCGCGGATTTGTCCTTTTACATGAATGAGAAGAAGAACGCGCTGGCGCCGAAGATCACCGGTCAAGGCGCGGAGGGTGTGTCGGCCCAGGTTGCCGAAGCCTTCACCACGACGGTCGGTGACGTGTCCTTCGATCTGGTCACCTCACTCTCCGACTTCTTAAGCAAGGGCGATACCAAGGCTGTGCTGGATCGGATGCAGGCGCGCGCGGATGGCGTGCAGACCCAGCTGGATATGGCTGCCCGTACCGCGCGTTCCCTCGCCGGACTCGTGGATACTGCGGTTCCGCTCATGGAAAGCGCCCAGCGCATCGCGGACTCGGCGGACCTGGAGCTGCCGGAGATTCAGTCTTCCTCGCTGAATGTGTCGACGGACGCCCTGCAGCAATCGCTTGATGCCACCAGCGCTAGTTATGACGTGGTGCGCCAACGCATTGATGCGCTTTACGACGACGCCTCCACCTCCCGCGCCGACCGCGTCGCCACGCTCAACACCTTGGCCGGTCAGGTAGAGGGCACCATTGCGCAATACCAGAACCTGCACGGACACATCGAGGCCTTGCCAATTTCGGCCGGGGATAAGGAAAAGGCGCTCAGCCGTATCGAGGAGGCCATCGACGCGCAGCGCACTCTCCACGCGCGCCTTACAGCAGCCGCTAACGCTCCCGAACCCACGAAGCCGGATCTCTCCAGCATCGACAACGCGAAGAAATCAGTGGAGGGAATCTCCACCTCTGGTCTGCGTGAATCCCTGCGCGCACTGCAGGACTCTTTGGGCCAGGTGAGCGCGGATCTGGATACCGCTAAGGCCCCCGTCACCATTGATTCTTCATCGCTGACGGATGCTCGGGATGCGGTACAGAAGCTCGCCTCTGGCCTGCAGGACAAGGCAAACAAGTTCGCTGACCTGAAGAAAGACATTGACTCCGCTGCGGCGTCCGGTGACTTGAAGAAGTTGGCGGACATCATCGGTTCCGATCCGGATGCCTTGGCGCATGCGATTGCGGCGCCGGTGGACGTCGACAGGCAAGCGGTCTACCCGGTCAAGAGCTTCGGCGCCGGCATGACGCCGATGTACACGGCGCTGGCGCTGTGGGTTGGTGCGCTGCTGACTGCGGTGAGCGTGCGCACGGATGTGGTGGATAAGGATACATATTCGCCGATGCAGCGCTTCTTCGGCCGCTTCGGAATGTTTGCCGCGGTTGGCCTCGTGCAGTCGACGATGCTGATTCTGGGCCTCATCTTCTTCGTGGGCATTGAGCCCGCGCACCCGATTCTCATGCTGTTGGCGGGCTGGGTTAGCTCGCTCATCTTTATGCTGATTTGCTACACCTTCGTGGTGTCCTTCGCCAACGCGGGCAAGGCCCTAGCGGTGCTCATGCTGGTGGTCCAAGTATCGTCGTCGGGCGGCGCCTACCCCTTGCAGGTGCTCCCGGACTGGTTCCAGAACATTAGCCCGTGGCTGCCGGCGACCTACACCATCCGTGCCTTCCGCGCGGCCATCGCCGGAACTTACCACGGTGATTACTGGCTCTCCCTGTTCGCGCTCTTGCTCTTTGCCGTACCGATGCTGATTCTGGGCGTGGTCTTCCACAAGCCGTTGGAGAAATTCACCAACGGCTGGGTGGAGACCTTGGACAAGACCAAGCTGATGTAGCGCCTATTTCTTGGCGTAGGCGCTGCCTTCGGGGTTGTCGATTGTGGAGTGAGTGCGACTGTCATGTAGGAAGAGCATGGCAACCACACCCAGCGCCGCCATGACAGTGACATAAATGGGGAAGGCGTTGGCGTGGCCGGCGTTCTTCAGCCCTAGAGCGACGTATTCGGCCGAACCGCCGAAAAGCGAGTTGCCCACGGCGTAGGTGAATCCCACGCCGAGGCCGCGGATGTAGGTGGGGAACATCTCGGCCTTGAGAATTCCGGAAATCGAGGTGTAGCCGCTTTCGAAGACGAAGATGAGAATGATGACTGCCCCGGCGCCGATCAGAGTGGATTGGGCTTCCAGGAGCATGAAGGCGGGGATGGTGCCGACCGTGGATGCCACACCGAAAATGAGGATGGTGTTCTTGCGGCCGATCTTGTCAGAAAGCAAGCCTGTCAGCGGCTGCAGGATCATAAAGACGAAGAGGCATACTGTCATCGTCCGGGCAACGTCGCCTTTGGCAAAACCACCCGTATTGATGAGGAACTTCTGCATGTATGTGGTGTAGGTGTAGAAGGTCAGTGAGCCGATTGCGGTAATACCAAGGACGACCCAGAACGAGCGCGGGTGCTGCATGAGTTGGCGAAGTGTTCCGGCTCCTTCCTCACTGCGCTCGGTGCTCGACGTCGTTTCTTCAAGACCGTTTCGTAGCCAGAGGCTTACCACAGCGGCGAGTGCACCGATTACGAAAGGCAGGCGCCACCACCCATTTGTGATTGCTTCTTCTCCCAGCGTGGAGGTCATGATGACGGCGAGGAGGCTGGCCAGCAATTGCCCGCCGATGAGCGTGACGTATTGGAAGGAGGAGTAGAAGCCGCGGCGTCCTGAGGAAGCAATCTCAGACATGTAGGTGGCCGTTGCTCCGTACTCACCACCCACGGAGAGTCCCTGGATGCAGCGCACGATGAGCATCAGCACTGGAGCCCAGGCGCCAACGGTCGCCGCGGTGGGCAAGGCCGCAAAGAGGAGGGAGCCGGCGCACATCATGATGATGGCGATCAGCATTGAGCGCTTGCGACCATAGCGGTCGGCGATGCGCCCGAAGACGTAACCGCCGATAGGGCGCATGAGGAACCCGACAAAGAAGACGCCCGCAGACTTCATGAGCGCACCGGTTTCACCAGTGCCGCTGAAGAACTGGTCTGCAAAATAGACGCTGAAGAAGGCGTAGATATAAAAATCAAACCATTCCACAAGGTTGCCGCTGGATGCGGCGAGAATAGCCTTGATGGTTGGCCATTCGATTCTTGGTTTGGCAGCTTCAGCGCCGTCCGCCGTGTGCGTGGTCGCTTTATGATCCATGGTGGCCTCGCTTTCATATCCGGGTAAAGGGCCGATTCGTTCCTAATATCTGTCGTTCGATTGTCTAATGGGAAACTACCTTTCGGGCAGTTATTACAAAAGATATAACTATAAAATTGCCGGCAAATTCACAGGGGATGGGGGTGATTTAAGAGGGCGCGAAGCGTAGTGTGAAGCGCTGTGAAACGCGGTCATTTCCTGGGCCCGGCTCGGCTCACCGCCGTGGGCTTTATCTTGCTCATCCTCGTGGGAACGCTGCTGCTGATGCTGCCGATTTCCGCCAATGTTCCGCAGTGGACCCCGTTCCTGCCAGCGCTTTTTACGGCGACCTCGGCGGTCTCTTTGACGGGTCTGGTGGTGGAGGACACCGGGACCTATTGGACGTCCTTCGGCCAAGCGGTCATCATCGCGCTCATCCAGCTGGGAGGGCTGGGCATCATGAGTTTGGCGTCGCTGTCGGGCATGCTGTTGACCGGCCGTATCAGCTTCAAAGCCCGCCGGACCATGGCTGCGGAGGGCCGCGCCGTGGCCTCCGGCGGCATTCGCCGCGCGCTCTTGCTTACCGTGGTCATGACCCTGATCTGCGAGGCCATCGTCGCTGTGTTCATCGGCGTGCGCCTAGCCACCGAGCATGGTGTAGCACCTGGGCGCGCAGCGTGGGAAGGAGTATTCCACGCCATTTCGGCCTTCAATAACGCAGGGTTTAGTACCTATTCAGACAGCGTTATCTCCTTCGCTGCTGATGGCTGGATTCTTCTTCCCCTTGCCTTCGCCCTGATCATCGGTGGCTTGGGTTATCCCATGCTGGCGGAGTTCGTGCGACGGGCCCGCGCACGGCTAACGCGCTGGCGTGGCGGCACGCCGCGCATTCACCGCATGTCCATGACCGCCCGGATGACGCTGGGCGCCACCGCGTTCTTGTTGCTTAGTGGCACCGTGATCTTCTTCCTCTCTGAGGGCTCCGGTGTGCTGCATGGAATGCCGCTGGGCCAGAAACTGATCAACGCCTTCTTCATGAGCGCTTCGCCCCGAACGGCAGGTTTTAACGCCATCGATTACGGTGAGGCGCACCCGTTGACGCTGATGGTGACGGACATCTTGATGTTCATCGGCGGCGGCTCCGCCGGTACAGCGGGTGGCATCAAGGTGACGACCGCATGCGTTCTAGGCGCGGCGATGATCTCGGAATTCTTGGGCCGGGAGGACACCTCCATCGGGCACCGGCGTCTGCCGCTGTCCACCTTCCGCCAAGCCCTCGCGCTCACGGCCGCCGGAATGGTGGTCGTGGCCCTCGGCGTGGCGACGCTGCGCATCTGGGACCCCGAGTTCACCGCGGACCAGGTCACATTCGAAGTCATGTCTGCCTTCGCCACCGTGGGTTTGTCCACGGGTATTACCGCAAGTTTGTCCGCACCATCGCAGCTCATGCTGTGTCTCATCATGTACGTTGGCCGCGTAGGACCCACCACCTTCGTGGCGGCACTGGCCGCCCGGACCATTACCCTGCGCTACCGCTACCCAGAAGAAAGGCCGTTCATTGGCTAACATGTTCAGCGCCCTGCGGCGTGAAAAGTCTTCCATTAATATCCCGCCGGTCGTCGTCATTGGCATGGGTCGGTTTGGTTCTTCC
This sequence comes from Corynebacterium sp. HMSC068H04, assembly GCF_001811255.1. Classification (NCBI taxonomy): domain Bacteria; kingdom Bacillati; phylum Actinomycetota; class Actinomycetes; order Mycobacteriales; family Corynebacteriaceae; genus Corynebacterium; species Corynebacterium sp. HMSC068H04. The sequence goes on along the minus strand of NZ_KV804020.1, from coordinate 4,825 downwards.
CTGGCCCGCGAGCTGATGGAGCATGGCGTGGAGGTCCTCGGCATCGATGCTGAGGAGAAACACGTGCGCGAGCACGCCGCGTTCCTCACTGAAGCGGTGACCGCGGATACCACGGACGCTGAGGCGCTTCGCCAGCTCGGCGTCGATGAGGTAGAGCGAGTGGTCGTGGCCATCGGTTCGGATCTGGAGGATTCCATCCTTACCGCCTCCAACCTCGTGGAGCTCGGGGTGAGCGATATCTGGGCCAAGGCAGATTCAGATGCTCATGCCCGCATCCTGCGCCAACTCGGAGTGCACCACGTGATTCGCCCAGAGCGCGATACGGGCCGCCGCGTGGCACACCTGCTGGGCGGGCGTTTTGAGGATTTCGCGGAGATCGCCACCGATTATGGCGTGACGGCGATGACCCCGCCGGCGTCGATAAGCAAGGGCCCTCTCAACCTCCATCAGGTATGGGAAGAGCACAACGTCCAGCTCATCTCCCGCTGTCAGGGGCCGGGGCAGTGGCGCCCGCTTGACGACGGCACCGAGCTCACCCACCGCGACCTCATCGTCGTCGCCGGTAGCCCTGCGGATCTGGAGGCCTTCTCGCAGTCTTAGGGGGCGCGCTCGGGGTGCCTCGCGCTGTGGAGTTAGGAGCGGGGCGCTACAGTAGCGCCTATGACGAAGGCACGTTTCCCGGGCTCGGTGTATGGAACAGGGGAGGAACCTGATCCGCGCTTCAGCATGGCTAATGAGCGCACGTTCTTGGCCTGGATCCGCACGTCCTTGGCCTTTATCGCCGGTGGCGTGGCGCTGGAGACCTTCGAGTTGCCGCTGAACACCACGCTGACTCGCGTCGTCTCCGTCATCATGCTGATCGTGGCCATCGTCCTGCCGGCGGTGGCGTGGTTTCACTGGGGTGCCTCCGAGCGCGCGATGCGCCATGCGCGTCCGCTCCCGGCAAGCCCGGCGTTGGCGTTGATTGTTGGCGTGGTGATCCTTATTGGCCTGATGATTCTGGTGGGCGAGCTGCTAGCGTGAGCGAGCTTTTTGATCCTGGCCTCCAACCCGAGCGCACCCGCTTAGCCTGGCAGCGCACGGGTCTAGCCGGCCTCATCGCGGGTTTGCTCGTCGTGCGTTCCGTTGCGCCATGGGCCGCCGTGATTGTTGGAGTAGTGGTGGCTGTGGTGTTGTGGTTGGCTACCGCCAAGCTTCGCGACGCCGATGAGATCCTCGCCCGGGCCGAATCACCCGCCCTGCCCGGAGCTTCGGTGCTTGCCGCCGTCGCGCTGGGAACGATGCTTCTCGGGGCGGTTGCCTTCGTCGCTATCTGGTAACGCGTTTCTATCGCAAACCCCCAGACCTCGATCCCGAAACTCCCTGGTGGGCAGGTTGCGGGATCGAGGTCTGGGGATCTGCGGAGGAAGGGAACTGAGTGAAGACTGCCCACACATTGGTGAGCATTCTTTGCAGCTAATCTGCAGAAGATTTTGCGAACAGGGGTGAATCTGCGGCCTGAGTGGGGGTAATAACCGGAAAGTGTTTGTTGGCGGTCTGTGACCTCGATAACCTGAAGCTGTAGGCCCATTCGGCGATCCTAATAACTCTCTCGCGGCTGAATGGGGGCTGGTTAACCAGGAAAAGGAGGGGGCAGATGACTACCCCGCACACTCACGTCTCAACATCGCACACGGAGGGCGAAGACGACCACGGCGTTGATACGCGCGAATGGCGTCGCATGGCTATTGGCCTTATCCTCGGGCTCGTTTTGGCTGCTCTCGTGTGGTTTATTTTCCCGAGCAACGCCGTCGATACCGTGCTGCAATCACCCGGTGCTAAGGATGACACGGAATACACTCAGAGCGCGCTGCGCGCCGTAGCGGCCGTGACCATTCTCATGGGTGTGTGGTGGATGACGGAGGCCATCCCGCTGGCCGCCACCGCGCTTTTGCCGCTGGTCATCTTCCCGCTGGCAGGTGTGGGCAGCATCAAGGATGTTGGTGCGCCCTATGCCTCGTCCACCATTTTCTTGTTCATGGGCGGCTTCCTCATCGCCCTGGCCCTGCAGCGCTGGAACTTGCACCGCCGCATGGCGCTATTCGTGGTCAAGGTCGTCGGTACCTCGCCCAAGCAGCTGATCCTCGGCTTCATGCTGGCCACCGGCTTTTTGTCCATGTGGGTGTCCAACACCGCTACCGCAGTGGTCATGCTGCCGATTGGTATTTCCGTGCTTTCGCTGACTGCCGACGCCGTCGGTGGCATGGCTAACCAGAAGAAGTTCGCCACCGCGCTCATGCTGGGTATTGCGTACGCGGCGTCGATTGGCTCGCTCGGCACCCTCATCGGCACCCCGCCGAATACCCTGCTGATGGGCTACATGAAGGAAACTCACGGCATCGTCCTCGGCTTTGGCAAGTGGATGATGGTGGGCATGCCGCTGGCATTCATCTTCCTGTTCATTGCCTGGTTCATGCTGATTACCGTGTTCAAGCCGGAGATGGACAAGATTCCAGGCGGCCGCGAGCTCATTGATTCCGAGATTGAAAAGCTTGGCCCATGGACCGGCCCGCAGGTCATGACGGGCATCATCTTCCTCGGTGCCGCCTTGGCCTGGGTGATCATTCCCTTCTTTGTGAGCAAGGAATCCAACTACGACGACGCAATCGTGGGCATTGCCGCTGGTTTGCTGCTGTTTACCATCCCGGCCGACACGAAGACTGGCGTGCGTCTGCTGGATTGGAAGACTGCGAGCGAAATGCCGTGGGATGTGCTCCTGCTCTTCGGTGGTGGCCTGTCCCTGTCTTCGATGTTCAACAAGTCCGGTTTGTCTCTGTGGATTGGTGAGATGGCCAAGGGGTTGGGCAGCCTGCCCATCATCCTGCTCATCGCTTCGGTGGCCCTGCTCGTGCTCTTCCTGACGGAGATCACCTCGAACACCGCAACTGCGGCGACCTTCCTGCCGATTATGGGCGGCGTGGCCGTGGGTATCGGCCTTACCCAGAATGGCGACATCAACGTCCTGCTGCTCACCATCCCGGTGGCGCTGGCCGCAACCTGTGCCTTCATGCTGCCGGTGGCGACCCCGCCGAACGCGATTGCCTACGGCTCCGGCTACGTCAAGATCGGCGACATGATCAAGGGCGGTATCGGCCTCAACCTGATTGGCTGCGTGCTCATCACCATCACCGTCTACCTGCTTGCCGTTCCGGTCTTTGGGTTGGTCCTGTAGCCCTCAATTAATGAAAAACGTTATCATTACGGGATGGCTACACCCGTTACCGTGCTGTCCGGATTCTTAGGCAGCGGAAAGACCACCCTTCTCAACCACCTGCTTGCTAACCGTGAGGGGCGCAAGCTGGCGGTTGTTGTCAATGACTTCTCCGAAGTCAACATCGATGCCGCCCTCGTCGCCGGCGAGGGCCATCTTGAACGCGGCGAAGACCGCTTCGTTGAACTCTCCAACGGCTGCATTTGTTGCACGTTGCGCGAGGACTTGATTGAGTCCGTCGGCAAGCTGGCTCGTTCCGGCCGCTTCGACCAGATTGTCATCGAGTCCACCGGCATTTCTGAGCCCATGCCCGTTGCCGCCACTTTCGAGTGGGAGTTCGGGGACGGCACCACGCTTGCCGACGTCGCCCCTATCGACACCATGGTCTCCCTCGTGGACGCCTCTACATTCCTGACTAATCTTCGCCGCGGCCGCAGCTTGGTCTCCGAGAACATTGAGGCCACGCCTGAGGATGACCGGACCATTGCCGATTTGCTCGTGGACCAAGTCGAGTTCGCCGATCTCATCCTCATCACCAAGACCGACCTGGTGGAGGCCGCCGAAACTGAGCGCGTCATCGCCACCGTGCGTGCCATGAACCCCCGCGCCCGCGTCGTGCCTGTCACTAACGGTGTTATTGATCCCACGCTGGTTCTTGACGCCCACCTCTATGACACCGCCACCGCCGCGACCTACCACGGCTAAGCGGAGGAGCTGGCCAACCCACACACGCCGGAAACCGAGGAATATGGCATCTCCTCCGTGGTCTTCCGCGCTGACCGTCCCTTCAACCGCGAGCGTCTGCTGAAGGCCCTTCGTGCCAGCACCGGACTGGTGCGTTCGAAGGGCTATTGCTGGGTTGATACCGATCTGCGCGTGGCCCACGCCTGGCAGCAGGCCGGCCCTAACTTACAGATCATGCCGGCCTCCCTGTGGGCGGCCAATGGGGTTACGCCCGGCACCGAGCTCGTGCTCATCGGCGTCGACTTCGACCACGAGTCCACTCTGCAGGCTTTTCGTGACGCCGTGTTTTCCGACGCCGAAGTGGCCACCCTCGTCTAGTCCCTCCTTAAGGTGAACACGGGGTGAATTGCTATGCCCATTTCTTGGGTAGAAAACATGCATTGACATCGGGATTTGTCAGATTTCTAGCGTGTGGGTATAGTTATTCCTCGTTGCACAGCAGAGCGCACACGCTCCGGCGTCAAGCACTGCAAACCAACGGACTGCGCCCGTAGCTCAACGGATAGAGCATCTGACTACGGATCAGAAGGTTGGGGGTTCGAATCCCTCCGGGCGCACCAAAACTTAGCCGCCTTCGGGCGGCTTTTCTCATTTTCTACTCCGTGGGTTGGGCAAACCCGGTAGTGTTCTGAAATATGATCAAAGGGCTTAAGGGACATTTCGTGTGGATTTAGGAGCGTCCGGCCCAGCCTTTTCTTATGCCTAAGCTGGGGTTCCATTCGTTGTCGATGTGGGTGTCGAATGTGGCTGGTCACCCGTCTGGGTGGCCACGTCGTGTGAGTTCTTCTTTCGTCTAGGGCGCGTATGCCGCTTTCCCATTGCGTCCGAAGT
>NZ_KV804019.1:1092-207183 GCF_001811255.1 Corynebacterium sp. HMSC068H04 | reverse complement strand
TCGGTGACGGACTCACCGAGTTCCGGCATCTCAACGTCGGTGGCATCACCAGAAGCAGCAGGGGCCTCGGACTCAGCGTCTTCAGCAGGCTTGTCCGGAGTCTCCTCGGCCTTCTCGGAGGAATCCTCCGACTCCTCAGCAGCCGGTGCGGACTCGCCCTCGTCACCGATGATGGCGATGACCTCGCCCACGTCTACGGTGTCATCTTCCTCTGCCTTGATTTCGAGGATGGTGCCGGCGACCGGGGATGGGATTTCGGTGTCGACCTTGTCGGTGGAGACCTCGAGCAAAGGCTCGTCGACCTCAACGGTGTCGCCGACGGACTTCAGCCACTGGGTAATCGTGCCTTCGGTTACAGATTCGCCCAGTTCGGGCATCACAACAGAGTGTGCCATAAGTATTAAGACTCCTCGAAAGTTGGAATTATTGAAACGCTAGTGTTCGATTCTACAGCGTGTTTATAAAAGGCGCGCACGGGTGGGGTGAATTAGGGCATCCTCCGCACGAAGGGGATGAAGGATGCCTCCGGTAGGCTAAAGAGCCATGTTCAACCCCTTCCGCCGCAACAGCTCTAAGTCCCAGCTGCGCCCGCCCCGCGCACCGGGGGAGACGATTCGCGCAGAAGATGCCCGCGAGCTTCAAACCTGGGCACAGGGGCGCGCGTATATCGAGGCCTTTGTTGAGCCGGAGACCGTGGTCAACGAGATGTCCGTGGTCGTAGTTGATGAGAACGGCGCCTTCATCCGCCGCCGTATCGGCGGGCCGAAAGGGATCGATGCGGTAGCCAAGCTGCTTCGATGCGATGTCTATGACGTCGAGGAGACCGGCTATCCGCAGCGCATGCGCGAGCGCATTGAACGCGAACGCATCCTGCGCAAGAGGGAAGAGCAACGTGAACGTCGCGAGCGCTTTGAGCAGCGCCAGCAGCAGAATAAGGACTAGTCCTTCACGATGGTTGCGCCCGCATCCGCGAGCTCGGCAAGCGCGGCGGCGCCACGGGACTCATCGACAGGCGCGCAGTAGTGTGCCAGAACGCGGACGGCGAAGCCTTCCTTAACTGCGTCGAGCGCCGTGGCCCGCACGCAGTGATCGGTGGCGATGCCAACGATGTCCACGGCGGTGATGTTGCGCTCGCGCAACCAGTCTGCCAATGACACACCATCGGCCGCGCCTTCGAACCCGGAATAAGCAGCGGTGTATTCGCCTTTGCGGAAGTAGGCTTGGGCGGCGCCGATGGATTCGTGCATGGCGGCACCAAAGGAATCAGCAACGCAGTGCACTGGCCAGGAATCGACGAAGTCGGGCGATTCGGAAAAGTGGCTGCCCGGATCGATGTGCCAGTCCTGGGTAGCCACGACGGTGTCATAGCTGGGTTGAAGGGCACCGATACGGTCAGCCACCTCGTTGCCTTTTTCAGTGGCAAGTGCGCCGCCAGGGCAGAAGTCATGTTGGACGTCAACGATAATGAGTGCAGGCTTCATACGCGGTAATTCTATAGGCTAGACGCCGATGAAATCACCGATTCCTTTTTATCTACAAAAAATCCTCGACCGCGTTCACGACCACGATTCCGGCGAGGTCGCGGACTATATCCCAGAGTTGGCCAGCGCAAACCCTGAGCAACTCGGCGTAGCCCTGTGCTCTGTGACAGGGCACCTGTACAGCGCTGGTGACGCGGAGAACCGCTTTACCATCCAGTCCATCTCAAAGCCCTTCGTCTACGCGCTCGCTTTGAGTGAGTTGGGCTTAGATGCGGTGCGTGATGTCGTCGGCCTCGAGCCCTCTGGGCAGGCTTTCAACGAGCTTTCCCTAGCCAAAGACCACCGTCCGGTAAACCCGATGATTAACGCCGGGGCCATTGTGGTCAACCAGCTCATCAACGGCGTGGATTCCTCCGTGGAGGACCGCGTGGAAAAGATACGTAGCTTCGTCTCGCAGCTGGCGGGGCGCGAGGTAGACGTCGATAAGCGCCTGTGTGACTCCGAGCTCGAGCACGCCGAACGAAACCTTTCGCTCGCGCACATGCTGCGCTCCTATGAAATCATTCAGGACGATGCCCACGACGCAGTTCTGTCCTACACCTCGCAGTGCGCGCTGTCGGTCGACGTGCGCGACCTCGCCGTCATGACCGCGACTTTGGCCAATGGTGGGCGCCAGCCGGTGACGGGGGAGAAGATTCTGGACGCCGATGTGTGCCGCATGACCTTGGCAGTGATGAGTTCGTGTGGCATGTATGACGGCGCGGGGCGGTGGATGGCGGAAGTGGGAATCCCCGCTAAGTCGGGTGTGGCCGGCGGGCTCATTGGTACGCTGCCGGGGCAGATCGGTGTGGCGACGTTCTCGCCGCGCCTCGACGAGCAGGGAAATAGCGTGCGTGGCACCGCGATTTTCCGCGAGCTTTCCTCGGACATGGGCCTGCACCTGATGTCCACGGAGAACCGCTTCGGCGTGCATCCGGTACGCAGTGTTGATGAAGATGATGAGACGGCCATCATCCGACTGCAGGGCCACATCAATTTCACCGCTACGGAAGCCATCCTCCACGAGCTGGAGGAGCGCCAATTCTCTGGCAAGCGCCTAGCGCTGGACTTCTCACAGGTTTCCGGCCTGCACACGGTGGGCCGGCGCATGCTCAAGGAAGGCCTGCGCCGGCTGCGTGAGGGCGGCAACGAGGTGGCGCTTGTCGACGATAACGGGGTCGTCACCGACCGCGCGATGTCCGACGGCACCGTCCTCCCGCTGGCGGACAAGGAGGACTACGTCATCGCCGGCGAAGAGGTGTGAGCGGCCTGAAGCCGCTCACACGAGGGGCCGAATTGAAGACGCTCACACGAGATTAGGACTCGGAGATCTCGCGCAGCGTTGCCACCACGGTGCGCACCGGTACGCCGGTGGCGCGCTTCGGGGTGTAGCCACGCGGAGCGGAACCGTTCCAAGAGGGGCCGGCGATATCGATGTGCGCCCACTCGATGCCTTCGCCTACGAACTGCTTGAGGTACGTGCCGGCGAATTCCATGCCGCCCTCGCGCTTAGCGTTGATGTTGCGGATATCCGCGGCCTGGGACTTGATCTCCTCGTCGTGCTCCTCCAGCAGCGGCATCGCCCACGCGTTTTCGCCCACCTCGCGGCCGATTTCGGCGATGCGATCGCGGAAGACCTCGGAGCCCATAACGCCCGCGGTGCGGGAGCCCAGCGCCACGATCTGTGCGCCGGTAAGAGTGGCGGTCTCGATGAGGTAGTCGGGCTTGTCCTCGCTGGCGCGCGCAATGGCGTCGGAAAGCACGAGGCGGCCCTCGGCGTCGGTGTTGAGCACCTCTGAGGTCAGGCCACCGTAGTGGGTAATGACATCGCCCGGGCGGGTGGCGCCAGAGCCCGGCATGTTCTCAGCCAGCGGCAGGGTAGCGGTGATCTGGACCGGCAGCTTTAACTTGGCAGCCGCGATAATGGTGGCAGCCATGGCAGCCGAGCCGCCCATATCCGAAATCATGTCCCACATACCGTTGCCCGGCTTCAGGGAAATGCCGCCGGTATCGAAGGTGATGCCCTTGCCCACGAGAGCCACGTGCTGCTTGGCCTTCTTGGGCTTCCAGCTCAGGCGCACCAGGCGCGGCGGGCGGGCCGAGCCCTTACCCACAGCCAAGATACCACCGAAGCCCTGCTTTGCCAGCTGCTTTTCATCGAGCACCTCGACGTCAAGCCCGGCTTCCTTGGCCTGGCTGGAAATGATGGCGGCGTAGGACTCCGGGTAGAGCTCGTTCGCCGGGGTATTCACCAAGTCACGGGTGAACAAGACAGACTCTGCCACGGTGCGAGCGGCCTCGAACTCCTCGGAGGCGGACTTATCAGCCACGACGACGAAGGTTGCCGGCTGTTCCTTCTTAGTGAGCTCGGTGGAGCGGATGCCGCGGTAGGCGTAGCCGCCAAGGATGAGGCCTTCGACGGCGGCGCTCACACCGAAGTCCGCGAGGGTGGTCACGATGGTGCCCACGCCCGCGGTGGCGCGAGCGGCGCTGCCCGCGGCGCGGCGCAGCGCTTCATCGTCGAGTTCCTCGACGCCGCCCAAACCCAGCGCGATGACCTGTGCGGCGCCCGCCTTCTGCGGTGCGGGGACCTTCACGATTTCCCCAGCCTTGCCCGTCGCCCCCACTGCGGTGAGGGCCTCATACGTCGAGCGCAGCGCCGAGGAGCCGAGCAGGGAGGTACCCGGCACCTCGAGCCCATCCTCGCCAGCAAAGGTTGCGATCAACAGGGCGTCCGCCTGCTTGGGGGCCTTCTTGGCCAGCTCAACGGTGGGGAAAGAGCCGCGTGCGGGCAATTCGAACGTGGTAGAAGCCACGATGTCCTCCTTGAGAAAAGTGACAATGGGATACTCCTCACACCCTACCCGTGTCCATGATGTGGGACGCGTCAGGGGCGATGCGCTCAAGGGGTGACTACGCCGCTAGGGCATTTCTGCATATCTATAGGTGTTGGGGGAGTACGCTATGAAACATGTTGAATTACACCGTGACGCGAACTGAAAACCCCACCTCCCCGGAGCGCCTGCAGGAGATTTTGGCTAACCCGGGCTTTGGCAAATACTTCACCGACCATATGGTGACGATTGACTGGACCGAGGACAAGGGATGGCACGACGCGCAGGTGCGCCCTTACGCGCCGTTCAGTATGGATCCGGCGTCCACCGTATTCCATTACGGCCAGGCTATCTTCGAGGGCATCAAGGCCTACCGTCAGCCCGATGGCAGCATCGCCACCTTCCGCCCGGAGCAGAACGCGCAGCGTCTGCAGGCTTCCGCGGAGCGCATGGCCATGCCGCAGTTGCCGGAAGAGGAGTTCATTGAGTCGCTGCGCCAGCTTGTCGCCGTCGACCAGGCCTGGGTCCCCGAAGCCGGTGGCGAGGCTGCCCTGTACTTCCGCCCCTTCATGATCGCCACCGATGTGTCCCTGGGCGTGCACCCGGCGCACTCCTACCGCTATGTTGTCATCGCCTCCCCGGCCGGCGCGTACTTCTCCGGTGGTATCAAGCCGGTGTCCGTCTGGCTGTCCACCGACTATGTTCGCGCCGCCCCCGGCGGCACGGGTGCGGCCAAGTTCGCCGGCAACTACGCGGCCTCCCTGCTCGCTCAGGCGCAGGCAGCGGAAAAGGGCTGCGACCAGGTGGTGTGGTTGGATGCCATCGACCGCACCTACATCGAGGAGATGGGTGGCATGAACTTGGCCTTCGTCTACGGCGAAGAGGGCAACCAGACTCTGGTAACCCCGGCGTTGTCGGGATCGCTGCTTCCGGGCATTACCCGCAAGTCCCTGCTGCAGGTGGCCGAAGATATGGGCTTGAAGGTCGAAGAGCGTCGCATCACCTACAAGGAGTGGGAGCACGACGTTGCCTCCGGTGCGATGGTGGAGGCCTTTGCCTGCGGTACCGCTGCCGTCATTACCCCGGTGGGCCACGTCATGGGCACCGATACTGACTTCCACATCAACAACGATGAGGCAGGGGCCACGACGATGGCTTTGCGTGAGCGCCTCACCGGCATCCAGCGCGGGTCCGTTGAGGATACCCACGGCTGGCTGCACACGCTGGTGGAGGCTTAGAGCGCAATTCGCTTAGGCAAGCTCGGCGGCCAGCTGCACCAGCGGCAGGGCCGCGAGCGCGCCGAGGGGGAAACCTTCGCTCAGGTTTAAATCGAGCAGCGGTTCAATCCCGAGCTCCTTGAGGGCGAGGGCATACGCCGGTTCGGGGGTCGTGCTTCCCGCGCGCAGCCAGCCTTTCACGCCGGGGGCACTGCGCTCGGCGAGGACGGCGGCGGTGGCGGCCAGGGGGCCGTCGATAAGCACCGGAGTCCGCCGCGCCGTGGCTTGGGCGATGAAACCCACTAGCGCTGCCACACTCGGGGTGCCGATGGTCTGCACAACTTCCCAGCCTTCCAGGTTGCGGGCGCGGAACATGGAGTCCCGCACAATGCTCACGCGGGTCTTCCACTGCGCATCCGTAATACCGCTGGCAAGCGTATTCGTCCCCACGATGGCCACCGGTTCGGTGTGGGTAATCCGGCCCATAAGGCTTGCGGCGACGGTCGCGTCATCGATGCCACGAGCCGACGCTATGAGTAGATCCGAACCGGAATCGATCTCGCGATCTGCGGTGGCCATGCCCACATCGATGAAGGACTCGAACTCCGCGGGAGTCATGGCGGCGGAGGTGGCGCCAGGCTCAGGGCTGGTGGACTCTGCGCTGGTGCACTCGACGAAGTCTATGCCTGCCCCTGCGCGCTGCGCAGCGCTGAAGATGTTCTCGCGCCACCGTTCCTCATCAGCAGGGGAGTGCTGCGTGAGCTCGTCGTCGGTGGTGTGCGTCGCGATAGCGGGATTGCTGAGAAAGACAATCGCACGAGGGCGCTGAAGGGGCTTAGCCTGCTGAGAATCCTGGGCTGCCGCCAACCACGCGGCAATCTCTGCCACGCGGTTTGGTTGTGCTGCGGTTGCAGGGCGCAGCTGGGGAACGGCGGTGAATTCAGGCATGTGTCCTCCGGTCTAGACGGTGGCTCCGCGCTCCACCTGCGGGCGCGGGGTGCGCCACTTACGCGGCTGGGAGGCGCGGGAGTACGCGTAGAAGCCTAGGCCAAAACCGGCCTCGGTGGTGCCGGGGAACTTGAGACGTACGGCGTTATTGCACTTGCGCGCGAGCCAGAAGCCCTCAACCGCGAAGACCACGATGACCGCCATGGCGCCGATAGAAATGATCTGGGACAGGCGCGGATCCCGGGTGCTGACGAACATGAGCACCAGCAACACGATGGCAAAAGGCATGACCCACTCGTTGATGAAGCGGCGGGAATCTACCCAATCACGCACGTAGCGGCGGACCTCGCCCTTATCGCGGGCGAGTAGGTAGCGCTCGTCGCCAGCGGCCATGCGCTCCTGTGCCACCTTGTTGCGCTCGCGGGACTCTTGGCGCTCTTTGCGCTTGTATTCCTTCCACTCCTGCTTGGACATGGAAGCCTTGAGCTCCTTGCGGTGCTGGTAGCGCTGCGCCTCCGACATTCCTCGGGGATCGCGCTTGACGCCGCGGGCGATTTCCTGCGCATCGCGCTTGGGCGTAGGGCGGCCCTTCGGCGGCGTGTAGCCCTTGCGGTGCGGTTTCTCGGCGGCGGGTTGCTCTTCCGGCGCCGGGGTTTGTTCGGCGGGTGAAGAGGTCTTGTCATCTTTTTGCCACGGAAGTTTCACGCTGTTTAGCGTACAAGGTCGCATGGACATACTGGGAATAGGCCCGCGGGAGCCGGCGTTGAGGAAAGAGAGCACGACACTGTTCTACTGCGAGGCATCCTTTCTTCCTCTCCTGTGAGGGGGTAGGGTGGGCTCCAGAAAATTCCGTATATATAAGAGGAGAAACCATGACCGCTCCCGCGTCTGCAACCGGAGTTATCCTGACCGAGGCCGCTGCTGCCAAGGCAAAGTCCTTGCTTGAGCAGGAAGGCCGCGATGATCTCTCGCTGCGCATCGCTGTCCAGCCGGGTGGCTGCGCTGGCCTGCGCTACCAGCTCTACTTCGATGACCGCACTCTGGATGGTGACAAGGTGGACACCATCGGCGGCGTTAACCTCGTCGTAGACAAGATGTCCATCCCGTACCTCACCGGTGCCAAGATTGATTTCTCCGACACCATTGAGGCACAGGGTTTTACCATCGATAACCCCAACGCTGGCGGTTCCTGCGCTTGCGGTGACTCCTTCAATTAAAGTCACATAGACGATATGCCGAAGCCCTCGCCACGTGGCGAGGGCTTCGCTTTTTATTCTTCAATCTTCTCGGTACCGGGTTCCCGGTACCGTTTCCTACTTCTGGAAGTTGGACAGAAGAGGGTGGGTGACTCTAGAGCTTCACGGGATAATCGCGCTGCTCAATCTTGGGGTCGATGCGCTCTTCCACGAAGATGCCGTGCCAGATCATGAAGGACAGAACCGTCCACAGGCGGCGCGAGTGATCGGATACTCCGTCGCGATGCTCCTTGAGCATCTCCAGTACTTCCTTCTTGTTGAAGATGTCCTCGGTCTGGGACTCCGTGATCTGATCTTGGGCCCAACCGTAGAGTTCATCGCCGGCCAGCCAGTGGCGCAAGGGAACTGGGAAGCCAAGCTTCTTGCGGTGCAGCACGTGCGGCGGGACGATCTGCTCCATGGCCTTGCGCAGCGCGTACTTGGTGGTGCCGTGCGAAATCTTGAGGTCATAGGGGATGGTCTCCGCGACCTTAAACACTTCCTTGTCAAGGAAGGGCACGCGCAGCTCGAGCGAGTTGGCCATGTTCATCTTGTCGGCCTTGACCAGGATATCGCCGCGCATCCACGTAAAGAGGTCGAGGTGCTGCATGCGGGCTACGGGGTCGAAATCTTGAGACTGCGCATAAATCGGCGCGGTCACCTCGCGGTGGTCCCATTCCTGTTTAGCCCAGGGCAGGACGCGCTGGAGCTGCTCGAAGTTGAAGGAACGAGCATTTCCGTAGTAGCGCTCCTCCATGGTCATGGAACCGCGGTTGAGTAGGGACTTGCCCTTCATTCCTTCGGGGAGCACCTGCGAGAGCTTGCCCAAGCCGCGGCGCAGTGGGGAAGGAATCTTCTCAAACGGAGCCAGTGAGAGCGGTTCCTTGTAAATGGTGTAGCCACCAAAGAGCTCGTCTGCGCCTTCGCCGGAAAGTACCACCTTGACGTGTTTGCGGGCCTCTTGGGCGACGAAGTACAGCGGAACGAGGGAAGGATCCGCAACGGGATTGTCCAGGTACCACATGATCTTCGGGACGGCGTCGGCGTACTCCTCGGGGGAGACAATTTTGACGATGTGCTCCACACCGATTGCCTCGGCAGACTCGGCGGCGACATCCACCTCGGAATAGCCTTCCCGCTCGAAGCCAGTAGTGAAGGTGAGCAGGTTCGGATTGTGGCGCTTGGCCAAGGCCGCAATGGCAGTGGAGTCAATGCCGCCGGACAGGAAGGAACCTACGGTTACATCGGCACGCATGTGCTTCTCGACGCTATCCTCCAACGCCCGTGCAATCTTGTCGAAGAGCTTTTGCTCTTCGCCCTGCTTAACGGGCTGAATAGGGAAGCGAGGCTTGAAGTAGCGCTCAGACACGACCTTTTCGCCGGGACGAAGAGTAACGGTGCAACCCGACTCGACGCGGCGAATATTGGCGTGGAGGGATTCCGGTTCCGGCACGTACTGCAGGTCGGTGTAGTGCTCGATGGCGCGCTTATCAAGGCTGAGATCTAGACCTAGCGAATTGGCCATCGAGAGGATGCACTTCATCTCGGAGGCGAACACCGTGCCGGCAGCCGTGGTGGCGTAATAGAGGGGCTTGATGCCGAACTGGTCTCGAGCGGCAAACATCGTGCGCGTTTCGGTGTCCCAGATGACGAAACCAAACATGCCGCGTAGGTGCTCTACTACGTCCTTGCCCCAGTGGTGGTAGCCGACGACGATGGGCTCACCATCGCCCTCGGTGTTAAAGGTGTAGCCGGCGGCGATGAGCTCTTCGCGCAGCTCGACGTAGTTATAAATCTCGCCGTTGAAGGTGAGAGCGTAGCGCTGCGGGTTGTCTTCGGGACCCCAACGCAGCGGCTGGTGGGAGTGCTCGAGGTCGATGATGGACAGGCGGTTAAAACCAAAAGCCGCATCATCGTCATGCCAAGTACCAGCAGCGTCGGGGCCGCGATGGCGCATGCACTGGAGGGACTGCTCGAGTGCCTCCACGTGTTGGGCGGCGTTGCGATCGGCGCTGAGCAGCGCGCAGAGTCCGCACATAAACTTGCTTCTCCTTATATATCAAGGTCTATCCTCGACACACTTTACGGCTGGAGTTGGGCGATCTGCGAACCCCGCGCCGCGTTCCCCGTTAGGGTGCGAACTTTCGGATGATGTACAGCAGTATGCCTTGTGAATTGAGTCATAGGCGGAAGGGGGAGGGTGGGGTAGCTGGTGTGACCTTGCGCAGGTGGGCCGGTAACATCCCGTACGTTCACTATTTATAGAGCGGAACTAACACCTGATCAGTCCAGCGAAAAGGTCTGAAATTCAGGCATGATCCTCTATCCTGATTGGGTAGGAATGCTCTGTGAGTATTCGAGAAGTTTGTGTGCACAGAAAGGCAGAACACACGTGGGACAGCGTAAGCAACGCAACCTCGGCCGTAAGGCAGGCCTGGCGGGCGTTATCGCTCTGGGCGGTCTAGCTCTGGCAGGTTGTGACGTCGCAGCGCCGACGGCCGTTGAAAATCTCCTAGGTATGGGTTGGCCAAAGGGGGTTACCCCTGAGGCTCACTCGATGTACAACTTCTGGATCTGGGTCTGGGTTGCTGCATGGATCATCGGCTTTATTATGTGGGGTCTCTTCCTCACCGCCATCTTCCGTTGGAGCGCGAAGAAGGCTGAGAAGGCTGGCAAGGGCGAGTTCCCGAAGCAGCTGCAGTACAACGTGCCGCTGGAGATGGCTTTGACCATCATTCCGATCCTTATCATCATGGGCCTGTTCTTCTTCACCGTTCAGGCGCAGCAGAAGGTTACGGCCTTGGATAAGAACCCTGAGGTCACCGTTGACGTGACTGCCTTCCAGTGGAACTGGAAGTTTGGTTACGCCGAGAACAAGGTTGATGGCGAGAATTACAACGGCGCCGATACTGAGCGCCAGAAGCTCGCTGAGGAATCTGCTGTGGATCCAGAGGGTACTGCGAACCCCAACCCGATTCACGGTAAGTCCATGGGCGACATTTCCTACCTCAACTTCAACAAGATTGAGACCGTCGGTACCACCGAAGAGGTTCCGGTTCTGGTTCTCCCGGTAGACACTCCGATTGAGTTCCGTCTTGCCTCCGGTGACGTTTCCCACGCATTCTGGGTTCCGGAGTTCCTGTTTAAGCGCGATGCCTACGCACACCCGGAGAAGAACTCCCAGGAGCGTCGCTTCCAGGTTGAGAAGATTGAGGAAAAGGGTGCCTTCGTCGGCCGCTGTGCTGAGATGTGCGGTACCTACCACTCCATGATGAACTTCGAGATCCGCACCGTTGACCGCGCGGACTTTAACGAGTACCTCAAGTTCCGTGAGGAGAATCCGCAGGCAACCAACGCCGAGGCCCTTGAGCACATTGGTGAAGAGCCTTACGCAGTTACCACTACTCCGTTCAACTCGCTGCGCGATACCCGCGATGCCGACAACTTCGTTGACACCACGTCTGCGGCATAAGAAAAGGAACTGATACACAATGCGTGCAACATCTAAGGTCTTTTACGCAATTGCGACCTACCTCTTCGTGTCGCTCATCGTCTACATCATTGGTGTTAACTACGTCAAGGATGATGGCTACCTATACGGCACCGAGTGGGTCGGCATCGTCGGCATGGTCCTTGCCATGCTGCTCTGCATCATGCTGGGCGGCTACCTCCACTTCACCGATAACCGCGTTGACGTCACTCCGGAAGATTGGGAGGAAGCGGAGACTGAAGATGGAGCCGGTATCCTCGGCTTCTTCTCTCCGAGCTCCATTTGGCCGCTGTGCATGACCGGCTCCATTGCGGTGCTGGGTCTTGGTATCATCTACCTCTACTTCTGGATGATCATTCTGGGTGCTGTCCTGCTCGTGACGTCCGTTACCGGCCTGTCCCTGCAGTACGGTATTCCGAAGGAAAAGCACTAAGGCTAAAGCCACATCTGCCGCGCGATTTAGCGCCACGACTTCTCACGCCCCTGCCACGCAACGTGGCGGGGGCCTTGTCGATCTTCAAGGCGTCGCGAAGCGTTGCAAAAAGTTCCCGGAGGCCCCAAAAAACTTCGTGTAGCCCGGCAGACTGGGGAAGGGCTTGGGGTACCAGGATGGCTGGGAGCAGGTCGGCCGTAGGAATTCCAGCACGTTAACGTGCGTTTTTACGGGGGTCATCCGAAAGTTGCAGTCCTGCACTTACGCGGCCGAGCGGGGGTGTGATTTATCTCATTAGGGCACGTCATGGGGAAGTAGCTCTGGCGGACGGGCTCCGGGTAGTTGACGTGCTTTGAATGCTTGCCGTCTTCGTTAGTACGTTGCACTACCTGCAGGGATGGGGCGTCGTAAAGCGCGGTGAAAAGTTCCCAACTATTTCCTGAATGATTTGGGGGCTCCGGACGAGCTGAAGATAGTGAAGGTCTATGCTCTGGCCTCAAAAAAACGGGGGGAAATGAGATGACTTATGCGGCTAGACCAGCCATACTGTTATGCGTGACGAGCGTAGTTTCTAACCAAGGTATGGCAGCACCACGTGTTGCCGCGCTGAACCGACCCAACATGGTCAGCGTTGGCACCATCGTGTTCCTGTCTCAGGAATTGATGTTCTTTGCTGGACTGTTCGCGATGTGGTTCACCTCGCGTGCGAACGGCCAGGAGGGTGACTGGGCTGAGCACACCGCGCACATCAACGTGCCGATGGGCTTCATCATTACGACAGTCCTGGTTCTTTCCTCCGTGACCTCTCAGTTCGGCGTGTTTGCAGCAGAAAGGGGTGACGTATACAAGCTCCGACTCTGGTACTCGGTGACCATCGCGTTGGGTGTTGTCTTCCTAGGCATCATGGCGTTCGAGTGGACAGAGTTGATCATGGCTGGTGTCACTGTTCAGTCCAGCGTGTTCGGTTCGGTCTTCTACATTCTGACCGGCTTCCACGCGGCTCACGTGACTGCGGGTCTGATTTCCTTCGGAATCATCTTGGCGCGCATCGCCCGCTCCAAGTTCACGCCTGCACAGGCCACCGCGGCAATGGCAGTGTCCTACTACTGGCACTTCGTTGACGTTGTGTGGATCGGCGTGTTCGTAGTCATCTACCTAGTTCAGTAGGCCGTAGTCGCCGGGGAGCAACCGGCCTACAGCCATTCATTTCCATGTACGAGTTATCTAAAGGAAAATGATGGATAACATCCAGCAGCCCGCCGCAGTGGAAGACACCACTGCCGCGGCTAAGAAGACCCGCCGTCGCCGCAAGGCGAAGCGCACGCTGGCTGGCGTCTTTGCGCTGAGCATCGGCCTTACCGGCGCTGGCGTCTTGGCTTCTGCCTTGACCCCTGACGCGCAGGTGGCTACCGCCGCAAAGGATGACCAGGCACTCGTTCAAGAGGGCAAGGACATCTACGAAGTCGCTTGTATTACCTGCCACGGCGCTAACCTGCAGGGCATCCAGGACCGCGGCCCGTCCCTCGTTGGCATTGGTGCCGGCTCCGTGTACTTCCAGGTTCACTCCGGCCGCATGCCGATGATGTCTAACGACGCTCAGGCTGAGCGCAAGACTCCGCGCTACACCGAGCAGCAAACCCTGGCGCTTGCCGCTTATGTTGCTGCCAACGGTGGCGGTGCCGATATCGTCTACAACGAGGACGGCTCCGTTGCGCAGGAATCCCTGCGCGGCGCTAACTACAACGGGCAGATTCAGGCAGAGGACGTAGCTAAGGGTTCTGAGCTCTTCCGCATGAACTGCGCGTCCTGCCACAACTTCACCGGCAAGGGCGGCGCGCTGTCCTCCGGTAAGTTTGCCCCGCCGCTGGCTCCGGCCAACGAGCAGGAGATCTACCAGGCAATGCTGACCGGCCCGCAGAACATGCCGAAGTTCTCTGACCGTCAGCTGACCGCAGACGAGAAGAAGGACATCATCGCCTACCTCAAGTCTGCAAAGGAAACCCCGTCCCCGGCCGGCTGGTCGCTCGGCGGTCTCGGCCCAGTGGCTGAGGGCCTGGCAATGTGGATCATCGGCATCAGCCTTCTGTGCGTTGCCGCTATGTGGATTGGATCTCGCTCATGAGCAACGTAAAGAAGAATTACTCTCGCAAAGAGCTCGATGCTATGAGCAACGACGAGCTCGCAGCACTCGGCACCGAGCTTGACGACGTCACCGTCGCATTCCGCAAGGAACGCTTCCCGGTCGAGGGCGACCCCGCTGAGAAGCGCGCCGCCGGCAATGTCACCTTCTGGCTCATCGTTTCTGTACTGATGGGCATCGCCTTCCTTGGCGTTTACCTTTTCTGGCCGTGGCAGTACAAGATGCTGGGAGAGGACGGCCTGTGGTGGCACACCCTCTACACCCCGCTGCTGGGCCTGACTTCCGGCCTGTGCATTCTGGGTCTGGGCTTCGCCATCGTTCAGTACGTCAAGAAGATTCTCCCGGAGGAGATCTCAGTTCAGCGTCGCCACGACGGCCCTTCCGAAGAGGTGGACCGCCGCACGCTGACCGCGCTGCTTAATGATTCTTGGAACACGTCGACGCTTGGTCGCCGTTCCACCATCAAGGGTCTGCTCGGCGGCGCCGGCGTTCTGTTCGGCCTGACGGTTATTGCGCCGCTGGGTGGCGCCATCAATAACCCGTGGAAGAAGCGCCACGATCTGAACTATGCCGGCGACGGCACGTTGTGGACCTCCGGTTGGACCATGCATGAAAAGGGCGTCAAGCTCTACCTTGCTCGCGACACCGGTACTATTGCCGAGAAGCATGAAGGCGAATCCGGCACTCACTACACCACCCGCGGTGTTACCCGCCTGGTTCGTGTACGTCCGGAGGACCTTGCGGCCGGCGGCATGGAGACCGTTTTCCCGCTGGCTGCTGAGGATGTCAACGATGGTGCTGAGTACTCCGAGGACAAGGACGTCTACGAGAACCACATGCACTCCATCCATGGCAACCGTAACGCCGTGATGCTCATCCGCCTGCGCAACGATGACGCCAAGAAGGCCATCGAGCGCAAGGGCCAGGAGGACTTCCACTACGGCGATTACTACGCCTACTCCAAGATTTGTACCCACATTGGTTGCCCGACCTCGTTGTACGAGGCTCAGACCAACCGCATTCTCTGCCCGTGCCACCAGTCGCAGTTCGACGCTCTGCACTACGGCAAGCCGGTCTTCGGTCCTGCCGCCCGTGCACTTCCGCAGCTGCCGATTGACGTGGACGAAGAGGGCTACCTCATTGCTAAGGGCAACTTCATCGAGCCCGTCGGACCTGCATTCTGGGAGCGTAAGTCATAATGAGTAACAAACTTGCACAGATGGGTAACAACATGGACGAGCGGTACTCCGCTGCCGGCGTCCTGCGTACCCAGCTCAACAAAGTCTTTCCCACTCACTGGTCCTTCATGCTCGGTGAGATGGCACTGTACAGCTTCATCATCTTGGTGCTGACCGGCATCTACTTGGCGCTGTTCTTCGATCCTTCCATCACGAAGGTCATTTACGACGGCGCTTACACCCCGCTCAACGGTGTGGAGATGTCGCGCGCCTATGCAACTGCGCTTGACCTCTCCTTCGAGGTCCGCGGCGGTCTGTTCGTGCGCCAGATGCACCACTGGGCAGCACTCATGTTCATGATGTCCATGATTGCCCACATGCTTCGCATCTTCTTCACCGGTGCGTTCCGTCGCCCGCGTGAGGCCAACTGGATTATCGGTTGCGCCTTGATTCTCTTGGGCATGATCGAGGGCTTCCTCGGTTACTCCCTCCCGGACGACCTCCTCTCCGGTGTCGGTCTGCGAATCATGTCCGCCATTATCCTGGGCCTGCCGATCATCGGCACCTGGCTGCACTGGGCCATCTTCGGTGGCGACTTCCCGTCCGACCTGATGCTGGATCGTTTCTACATCCTGCACGTGCTGGTTATCCCGGGCATCATCCTGGGCCTGATTGCAGCTCACCTCATCATGGTCTGGTTCCAGAAGCACACCCAGTTCCCTGGACCGGGCCGCGCTGAGAACAATGTTGTTGGCGTCCGCATTATGCCGGTCTTCGCCACCAAGGCCATTGGCATGGGCATGATGGTTGCCGGCGTACTGGCTCTCATCTCCGGTCTGATGACTATTAACTCCATCTGGAACCTTGGCCCGTACAACCCGTCTCAGGTTTCCGCTGGTTCCCAGCCGGATATTTACATGCTGTGGACTGACGGTGTTGCTCGTGTCATGCCGGCATGGGAGCTGTACATCGGCAACTACACGATTCCGTCCGCCTTCTGGGTTGCACTGCTCTGTGGCTTGATGGTTGTGTTGCTGTTTGCTTACCCGTTCATCGAGAAGAAGCTGACTGGTGACGACGCCCACCACAATCTCTTGCAGCGCCCGCGCGATGTCCCGGTTCGCTCCGCTATCGGCGCGGCTGCCATCACGTTCTTCCTTCTGGTGACGCTGTCCGGTGGTAACGACCACGTGGCTCACTTCTTCCAGATCTCCCTGAACGCGATGACCTGGGTTGGCCGTATCGGTCTCATCGTCCTGCCGCCGATCGCTTACTTCATGACCTACCGCATCTGCGTTGGTCTGCAGCGCTCCGACCGTGAGGTCCTTGAGCACGGTATTGAGACTGGCGTTATCAAGCAGCTGCCGAATGGTGCCTTCATTGAGGTTCACCAGCCGCTTGGCCCGGTGGATGACCATGGACACCCGATTCCGCTCGAGTACTCCGGTGCCGCGGTTCCGAAGCAGCTCAACCAGCTTGGTCTGGCTGACTCCGAGACACAGGGCATCTTCTCTTCCGATGACCCGTCCATCGTCTCCCGCGTCAACGAGATTCGCCACGAGAACCACGCTGAGGAGGCGGAGATGTTCCGCCAGCTCAACGAGTCTAATCGCCGCGAAGACGAGGAGAACGGCCGCATCTAGCGCCTTCACTCGCTGAAACACGCTCACAAGAGCCCGTGCTCCTTTCCAATACGAGGAAAGGAACACGGGCTCTCAGCGTTTCTGTATCCGCTTCGTAGCGCTGTGGCGGGCTTCAGGGCGCACTGGTGGGCCCTGACTCGGATAAGCGCTTCATGGCTCTGCCATGGTTGGGTAGAGCGGCTTCAGTTAAATTTCCGTTAACGGTGAGTCAACTTTGCTCCTTAATGTCACGCAAGGTGGCTGATCTCTGGTGGGGTGAGGAATAGTACTGGGGGTCGGTGGAGGAATCTGCTAAAAGTTCACAGCATTTCCTGATTCTTTGGTGGTGTTTTAGGAGTGCACTGTGGGTAGATTGGGGCATTTGATTCCTAGCATTACCGGTATGTGACGAAGGTTACACCGCTATTTTTGTAGCCTCTTCTGGTTGCGGGCTTGCGCTATTGGTCTAGCGGTCTCGTGATGGATTGTGGCCCCGTTGTGGCAGGTTGTTGCCCGTATTCTCCGGCGGGTAGTGTGTATTGGAGTTGGGGCCGCGCGGGGGATGTCTTTTAGGTTTCCGTTTGATAACAGGACGGTAACGAAGCCGGTTTTGTGTTTCCGACTCGACATTGCTTGTGATGATTTCGTAACCTATTCGAGACATTGAGTTACCGACACGGTGTACACATCACCGGTGCTCAATACGAACTGAAGATTTAAGCGCCGCGTCTGGCCCCTCCTAAAACCGGGGGCCGAGCGGAGATGGCTCTACAGGAATGGGTCATCGTCGAACGCTAGGCCCGCACCTTGGGTCAGAGCTTTTATCCGCACTCTGGAAAGCGACATGCTTTCCGTGCGGAGGAAGTAGGCGCATAGGAAGATTTGGAGTTTAAATTCGTGGCTAAGCACCGTCGTCAGGGCAACGTGAACACCCGTCGCATCGCATCTACCGCTGCTATTGCAGCAACCGCAGCTGTTACCGTACCGGCTGCCGCCAACGCTGCCGAGGTCGTTGTTCCGGACACCGACATCCGCTTTGAGGTCGCCGGCCTGGAGAATGTTCCTAACATTCAGCAGCTGCCCAACGTTGATCGCTACATCCCTGCCTTCAAAGCAAACCAGGGTGGCGGCTACGCCGCTGCTGTTGAGTCCCCGGCGGCACCGGCCCCGGCGCCGACCCAGTCCGTGGGTGAGAAGGTTCTTGAAGCCGCTCGTTCCGCGATCGGTTCCCCGTACGTCTACGGCGCTAACGGCCCGAGCGCCTTCGATTGCTCTGGCCTGACCTCCTGGGCCTACCAGCAGGCTGGCGTGTCCATCCCGCGTACGTCCCAGGCACAGGCATCCGCTGGCACCCCGGTGTCCCTTGATGCCCTGCAGCCGGGTGACATCATCGTGTACTACTCCGGTGCATCTCACGTTGGCATCTACACCGGCCATGGCACCATCATTGACGCTCTGAACTCCGGTACCCCGGTGGGTGAGCGTTCCCTGAACTACATGCCGATTCACTCCGCAGTTCGCTTCTAAGCGCACTCGGTAATCGTCCTAACCCCTTCCGCCGCTCTTGCCATGTTGATGGTGAGGGTGGGGAAGGGGTTCGGTTATTCTTGTAGCCGTTATGTTTTTGCTCGACTGAGGGTATAATTCAGTTATCTATTAACCTTCTCTAAGTTTCGGGGGTATCCATGTCGCGTCGTGGCCTTGCGTGTGCGGTCGCTGCACTTGCCTTGAGCACGGTTCCAGTTGCCGTCCTTTCACCGTCGGCTTTGTCCCAGGAGGTTTCTCCGGAGCAGC
Source organism: Corynebacterium sp. HMSC068H04 (assembly GCF_001811255.1). Lineage (NCBI taxonomy): Bacteria > Bacillati > Actinomycetota > Actinomycetes > Mycobacteriales > Corynebacteriaceae > Corynebacterium > Corynebacterium sp. HMSC068H04. The sequence goes on along the minus strand of NZ_KV804019.1, from coordinate 188,772 downwards.
AGCAGGAAGGCGCTCCGCAAGCGGAGGATCCTGAAGACCTGCCCGGCCTCATTGAGCGCATGGCGGACGTCGCCCAGCGCGTGTCTGCCAAGGGTGAGGAAGTCAAGGGGCTCGAGGATGAGCTCGCTGAGTCGGAGAAAGAGATCGGCGAGCTGGAATTAAGGGCCGAGGAAGCGCAGCGCACTTCCGAAGACGCCTCAGCCGCTGTGGCCGAACAACAGGAACGCATCGATGCTCTAGCGCAGAAGCGCTATCGTAGGAATGCCGCCGCAACGTCGGTCTCCGCCGCCCTCAATGCAAATGACGTGGCCAGTGCGGTAGAACGGATGGGCTATCTAGGTGCCCTATCCAAGGCCGCGAAGCGTGAGGAAGACGCAATGGTCGCGGCTTCCGCAGCGGCCGACGACGCGCATCAAGAGGCAGTTGATGCCGCCGAGGAGGCACGCCATAAGCGTGACGAGCTGCAGGTAAAGCGTGACTCGGTGCTGAAAGAAAAGGCCGAGCTGGAAGAACAACAGAAGGAACTTGAGGCCACCGTTGATGGCTTAAGCCCAGAAGCGCGTGAGGCATGGGTCCAGCACTTCGGTGGATCCTCCAACCTTGACTTGGCTGCGCTGGCCGATGGCTCCGGGTCTGCCGCTGTGGAAGCCGCTCTCAGCCGTATTGGTGCCCCGTATGGCTGGGGCGCAACGGGTCCTGATGTTTTTGACTGTTCTGGCCTGATGGTGTGGAGCTATCAGCAGATGGGTAAGAGCATTCCGCGTACCTCGCAGGCGCAGCTCGCCGGCGGTACGCCGGTGCCGCTGGACCAGCTCCAGCCGGGCGATATTGTGGGCTATTACCCCGGCGTTACCCACGTGGGAATGTATATCGGTGATGGCCAGATTGTTCATGCCTCCACCTATGGCGTCCCCGTGGCCGTGGTGCCGCTGAATTCCATGCCGGTGGAAGGTGCCGTACGCTATTAGGACATGCCGCGCACACTCCTCGTCACCAATGATTTCCCGCCCACCATCGGCGGGATTCAGTCTTATCTCCGAGACTTTCTGGCGACCCTCAACCCGCAGGATGTCATCGTCTTTGCCTCGACCCAAGACGGGGACGCCGCTGCGGAGTATGACTCGACGCTGCCCTATACCGTGGTCCGCTGGCCGCGCTCCATCATGCTGCCAACGCCTGCCACGGACCGCCAGATGCAGCGCCTCATCCGAGAACACGATATCGAGACCGTGTGGTTTGGTGCCGCGGCCCCACTCGCGCTCATGGCGCCGGCAGCGCGTGCAGCGGGCGCGCGCCGCATCGTAGCCACAACGCACGGGCATGAGGTGGGGTGGTCCATGCTTCCTGGGGCGCGACAAGCCTTGCACAGAATCGGCAAGTCTTCGGATGTCCTCACGTATATCTCGGACTACACGCGCAACAGGTTGGAGCCCGCGTTCGGCTCGGGTGCGCGGTGGGTTCATTTGCCCTCGGCGGTCAACCTGGAGGATTTCACGCCAGCTACCGCAGCAGAGAAGCAGGCGGCCCGCGCGCATTTCGGGTTGGGTTCCGGCCCAGTAATTGTCTGCATCTCCCGCCTGGTCCCGCGTAAAGGGCAGGATCAACTCTTGCGCGCTATGCCAGCGGTGCGTGGGCGAATTCCAGATGCGCAATTACTCATTATCGGACGCGGCCGCTACGAGCCGACCTTGCGTGAACTTGCGCATCTGTACTATCCAGACGCCGTGATTCAGGAGGCGCGAGATACGGCGGAATTGCGTTTGGCCCTCCATGCGGCCGATGTATTCGCCATGCCTGCGCGCACTCGGGGTGGCGGACTCGACGTCGAGGGACTCGGCATTGTTTACCTTGAGGCGCAGGCGGCGGGGCTGCCAGTGGTTGCTGGAGATTCCGGCGGAGCGCCGGAGACGGTGACTCCGGAGACAGGGCTCGTTGTGCGCGGGTCTTCGGTGCCGGAGCTTGAGGAGGCGCTGTGCACGTTGCTTGGCGATGCCCCCCGGGCCCACCGTATGGGGGCAGCCGGGCGCCGCCACGTGGAGGAGCGCTGGACGTGGGAAATCATGGGCGCACGATTGCGCGAGATTCTCGAATGTGATCGAGGGCAAGCCGGGGTATATCCTACTAGTCATGCTTGAACACACTCCCTCCGCTGAAGGCGGCCGCAGTGGCCTCACCATCGGGTTCGATATTGGTGGCACAAACCTGCGCGCCGCGGTGATTGATCCCGCCGGAGAGATTGTGGATTCGATGAGCGTGCCTACGGCCGCGGAAGCGCGAGAGCTCGAAGATGACATCGTGCGTTGCGTCGACAGCCTCGCAGCTTCTCATGACATTGATGCCGTTGGACTTGCCCTCGCAGGGTTTTTGGATCCCGAATGCGAAATTGTTCGTTTTGCTCCGCATTTGCCGTGGCGGGACGCCCCCGTGCGTGAAATCTTGAGCAAGCGCTTGGATGTTCCGGTCCGGCTTGAGCACGACGCCAACTCGGCCGCGTGGGGGGAGTGGCGCTTTGGTGCAGGACGCGGGGCGAAGGAGTGGGTCTTCTTTGCCGTCGGTACCGGCATTGGAGCCACGCTATTTAATGACGGCACGATTTACCGCGGAGCTTTCGGCACTGCCCCTGAGTTTGGGCACCTCGTTGTTTCGCCGGGCGGACGCCAATGTTCGTGCGGAAAGCGCGGCTGCCTTGAACGCTACGCGTCCGGAACCGCTCTGCCGGACACCTGCGCGGATCTGCGCGGTGACTTTGAAACCACCCTCCCGGAGAATCCCTCCGGCGAGGAGATCACCGCGGCTGCCCGCCGGGGAGATCCGCTAGGTCTGGCTGTCATGGATAACTTCGGACAGTGGTTGGGGCAGGGACTATCCATGGTGGCGGATGTCCTTGACCCCGAGCTGATCGTCATCGGCGGTGGGGTATCCAAGGACGCGGATCTGTACCTAGATCGGGCACGGGAAGCCATGGCTAGCCAGATTGTCGGGGCCGGTCACAGGCCTCTGGCCCGAGTCGCAACCGCGAAACTGGGTTCCGCGGCGGGTATGATTGGTGTCGCTGATCTCGCCCGCCAGGAGCACCGAGGTTAACACCGCACATTTTTCTTTCACCGGACAGCGCGGTCTGTTCGGCATAAACAGATAGGACTATAAGCGATGCGAAACAAGTGGTACTGGGCCTTTAAGCACATCTTTTTTGGCCCGGCCCTTCGAGTATGGAACCGCCCATGGTCCGAAGGAATGGATCGCATCCCGGAATCCGGTTCGGCTATCTTGGCATCCTCTCACCAAGCCGTCATGGATTCTTTCTACTTCCCCCTGTTGTGCCCGCGGCAGATTACATTTCTGGCTAAGAGCGAGTATTTCACCACCCCCGGTTTCGTTGGCGGCCTGCAAAAGTGGTTCTTTAGCTCCGTGGGGCAGGTGCCGATTGATCGCGTCAACAAAGACGCGAGCGACGCCATGCTAGCGAGCGCGCAACGCATTATCGGCCGTGGGGATCTCTTTGGAATCTACCCGGAGGGAACTCGTTCGCCCGATGGGCGCATCTACAAAGGGCGCACCGGCATGGCGCGCATCGCGCTGACCACTGGTGAGAAGGTAATTCCCATTGCCATGATTAATACCCGGAAGGCAAACCCGATCGGTTCATGGATCCCGCGCCCGGTTCGCGTCGGCATGCGCGTGGGTGAGCCCATCGACCCCCAGGCGTGGGCTGCCGAGCGCAACCTTGATCCACAGGACCACGCTACCGTGCGCGCCTTCACGGACTACGTGATGAAGCAGCTAGCTGAGTTGGCGGGTAAACCCTATGTCGATGTATACGCCTCCGATGTGAAGGCCTCCCTGCAAGCTGGACACGGCTACCCGGAAGGGGCCGAGCCCGGTTCGGAGGCACGGTAGTCAGTGTCTTCTTCTCTAACCAAACGCCTGGCGTGGCCCGATGTAGCGAAAGGCATCTCCATCCTGGGTGTCGTGCTACTGCACATCACGCTCACCGTTCCTGAATCAGGGGAGACGTGGCTGGCGGCCTTTAACGTCTGGCTGGATCCGCTTCGCTTACCTCTGTTCTTCTTGGTGAGCGGCTTTTTTGCCCAGAAGGTTTTTCGCTTTAGCTTCGCGGAGCTTTTCACACGCCGCCTGTGGTACTTCCTCGTTCCTTATGTGGTCTGGATGCTCGTTGAGCAACAAACCAAACGCGTGGAGTACCACTGGGTCTTTGGAGATCCCGTCTTCGATGTTGGTCAAATGACGGCCAGCCTGCTCGTGGGCCATTCCATGGCATGGTTTTTGCATTCGCTGATTCTGTTCAACATCTTCTTGTGGTGCGTACGCAAGCTCCCCGGGTGGGCAGCGATGGCGCTGAGCTTTAGCCCGATTCTGTTCATCGCTTGGCAGGCGCAATACACCTCGATTGCGAAGGCCATCATGTTTCTCCCGGTCTTTGTCGGCGCTGCCTATTTCCGTGATGCCATTTCCGACTTCGCTGCAGCTATCGAGGCACCGTTTAAGGGCATATGGGATCACCGCAGTTTTTGGGCGTATTCCGGGATGACAGTGGCCTACGCCATCGGCTTTTTTACTCGCCGCGCGTGGGATAACTTCTCCGGAGAAGTTGACGTCACGTGGTTGTTGCCTGGTACGGAGGCGCTGGTGCGGGATGACGTTCACATCCTCGTTCGCATGGTAGAGCAGTTCTTCGAGGTGCCAGTGGGAATCGCGGTGGCGGTGGCGGTGTCCTATATTCCGGCCTTGTCCACTGGTCTGCGTTTCATCGGTGCCCACACGCTGCCTATCTATCTAGGGCATCCCATCGGTCTCACCGTTCTTTATGGCTACCCCATGGCGCTCCATCCTCGGGAGGTTAGCCTGGCGGGCCAGTGGCCGCTGGAAAATACGTGGTTCTGGCTTAGCATGTGCGTTCTTTATTGCGCTGTCGCGTCGCTAGCACTGTGGGCTTTGGGCAAGGTGCCCGTCGTGGGCTGGACGCTTAAACCGCCGCCGATCGGTGCGAGTCGGCGAAAAACGGAACCGTTGTCTGTAGGCTCAAGCCTGAGCCAGCAGCTCACCGCGACAAGAAACACGACGAGCAAGAAATAGTCGTTGCCCGGAATCTGCTGCCACCACGACCACGTCAGCTCCAGCTGCTCATTGTGCGGGACGAGCCAGTGGCCGCGGGCCAGCAACGTCAGCCATGTGAGGGCAGCTAGGAACCAGTGTCGGCGGGCGGTCAGATATACCGCTGCCAAGCAGAGCCACGTGAAATGGTGAGACCACGAGACCGGGGAGCACAGCAGCGCCGCCGAGGAAGCGAGCAGCACGAGCTCAACCTGCGATGATGTATGTTCCATGAGCCACCACAGAAGCGCGACGATGGCGATGCATCCGAGAATCCAAAGAGCTGATGCTTGCTCGGGGACAATGCGGCTTAGCAGGCCGCGGAGTGATTGGTTGCCGGAGTAGGCCAGCCCGCCGATGCGCGAGGAATCACGGAGGGTATCGGTCCAATACACCGCGGAGCTCGCCGGGGAGGCGAGGTGCCCCACTACGCCACATGCGACAAAGGAGACCACCGCCGTGGCAAGAGCGCGCCAGTCGCGGCGAACGAAAAACACGGCGAGGAAGACCGCTGGGGTGAGCTTGATGGCTATGGCAATGCCCGTAAGCACACCACGCCACGAGCTTCGTGGGCTCAGCAGTAAGCAATCTACAACGACCGCCGCGGTCAACAAAAGGTTCACTTGGCCGAAGCTGAGCGTCTCAGTAACCGGTTCCATCAGCATGCAGGCGCACAATGCCCACGAGGACCACCAACCAGGTCGCTCAGTAGCACAGCTCCGAGAAATCACGGCATACAGGCAAACCCACAGCGCCCCGAGCGATGCTGCGGTAAGAAGAACGGACAGCGGCCACAACGGGAGCCATGACACCATGGCGAAAAGCGCTGCAGCAAAAGGCGGGTAGGTAAAAGGCAGCGAAAAACCGTTGTCGAGCACATAGCTCTGTGCGTAAAGATTCTCTCCGCGTAGAAGCGCGCGTCCTCCCTCGCGATAGACATCGAGGTCAATGTGGTAATAAGGTGCAATGCTGCCGCTGCTGAATAATGCCGGAAGCTGGATAATCCACGCTAGGGAGGCCAGCCCTGCTATGAACAAGGGGAGAAGAGGGGAGGAGAGAGCTTTCTTCACGCAGTTGAGTATAGACCCCAGTGGGCAGGCCTATGTGGGCGGGAGACTAGGATACGGGGCGTGCGCTACTTCTACGACACCGAATTTATCGAGGACGGATCGACCATTGAATTGGTCTCCATCGGAATTGTCGGGGAAGACGGTAGCGAATACTACGCGGTATCCACAGACTTCGATCCGGCCAAGGCAAACGCATGGGTGCGTGAGAATGTTTTGGATAAGCTGCCGAGTCCAGCAGATCCGGTCTGGAAATCGCGCGAAACCATCCGCGAAGATCTCCTGAAATTCCTCGGCCGGCACTCCACTCCCATCGAGTTGTGGGCCTGGGTGGGCGCTTATGACCACGTGGTTGTTGCGCAACTCTGGGGCGATATGGCGAGTCTGCCCAAGGGCCTGCCGCGCTATACCCGGGAGCTTAAGCAGTATTGGGAATTCGCCGGCCGCCCCAAGCTGCCTCCAGTCCCGAACGGCAACCATGACGCGTTGGTCGACGCCCGCCATAATCTGGCCAAATTTCGGGTTTGTGAACAGCACTTGCCGTTGACTAGGGGCAACCGCGTTAATAAAGCGTGAATTAATACCGTGGCCGAAATGCCATTAACTAACGCGCGATAGACCCAAGATGGTTAAATACTGGGTGTGAGTTGGACAGTAGATATTCCCAAAGAAGTGCTCCCTGATCTGCCACCGCTGCCGGAGGGGATCAACGAGAAGTTTCAAGATGTGATTGCCCGCGAGGCAAAGCAGCAACCCAGCTGGGATCAGCTGCAAGCCGATAACGTGCGCAAGATCCTGGAATCCGTCCCACCTATCGTCGTGGCTCCAGAGATTGAGGACCTCAAGCGCAAGCTTGCCGACGTCGCCCTGGGCAACGCCTTCCTCCTCCAGGGAGGCGACTGCGCGGAAACCTTCGAGTCCAATACGGAGCCGCACATCCGCGGCACCATCAAGACGCTGCTTCAAATGGCCGTAGTTTTGACGTATGGCGCGTCCACCCCGGTGGTTAAGCTCGGTCGCATCGCCGGCCAGTACGCGAAGCCGCGCTCCTCTGATCTGGACGCAAACGGCTTGTACAACTACCGCGGTGACATCGTCAACGGCGTAGAAGCCAACGAGGAATCCCGCCGCCACGATCCCGCCCGCATGATCCGTGCCTACGCGAACTCCTCGGCGGCCATGAACCTGGTCCGCGCACTGACCCAATCCGGTACTGCTGACCTTTACCGACTCCACGAGTGGAATCGCGAGTTTGTGGCCAACTCTCCGGCAGGCGCTCGCTACCAGGCCCTGGCAAATGAAATTGAGAACGGCCTGGCCTTCATGAACGCCTGCGGAGTCTCAGACGAGACCCTGCGTTCGGCACAGATCTACTGCTCCCACGAGGCCTTGCTGAAGGATTACGAGCGTTCCATGTTGCGCTTGGGTACGGACTCTAACGGCGAGACCAAGCTCTACGACCTGTCCGCTCACCAGCTGTGGATCGGCGAGCGCACCCGCGGCCTCGACGATTTCCACGTCGCTTTCGCCTCCATCATCGGCAACCCCGTGGGCATCAAGCTTGGCCCAGGAGTAACCCCGGAGCAGGCTGTGCAGTACGCAGAGCGTTTGGACCCGAACCGTGAGCCTGGCCGCCTCACCATGATCGCCCGCATGGGCCACGACAAGGTGCGTTCCGTCTTGCCGCCGATCATCAAGGCCGTGGAGGACTCCGGCCACAAGGTTGTGTGGCAGTCCGATCCGATGCACGGGAATACCTTCACGGCATCGAACGGCTACAAGACCCGCCACTTCGACAAGATCGTCGACGAGGTCCAGGGCTTCTTCGAGGTGCACCGTGAACTGGGTACTCACCCTGGTGGTGTCCACCTAGAGTTCACCGGCGAGGACGTCACCGAGTGCCTCGGCGGCGCTGAGGACATCACGGACGTGGATCTGCCGGGCCGCTACGAGTCCGCCGTGGATCCGCGCCTGAACACCCAGCAATCGCTGGAGCTGTCCTTCCTTATCGCGGAGATGCTGCGCAACTAGAAGTTGCGCAGGCTAATATGGCCTCCAGAGAATCGGCCACGTGCCGTATTCTCCGGAGCCAAACCACCAGGCCGCCACGGCGACGGCCAAGGTGGCAAGCCCGACTAGTATGAGGAAACCTATAAGCGCGATGGCGCTGCGGTTGCTCAAAGGGCGCTCTTCTGGCTCCTCCTCGGCACCGGCCGGGGGAAGCGGCGCAGAAGGTTCTGCTACCGCAGGGGACGGTGCCGGGGGATTTACCGGTGCGGCCGGCGGGAGAAAAGCATCGTTTCGAGGCTCGACACGGGTTTCCCGCGTGGGCGGTTGAGGCGCCGGGATCGTGGAGGTGGCTTCGAAGACCCGGGTATTGCCTGCCCCCGAAAAATCCGTGGGCACCGCAGCTGTTCGTGCAGCAGCCGAGTTCCGCGGGACGGGGACGGTGAATTGCGGGAGCTGCAGTTCACGGGATACATCATCCAGCGCATCGAGGAATTCGCCGGCATCCGCAAACCTTTCGGCCGGCTGGCGCGCGGTGGCGGTGGCCACGAGGGCGTCGAAAAGCATAGGTACCCCCTCGATGCGTGAGGACGGCGCCACTACATCCGCGTGCACGCGCGCTGTGGCGTGGGCCAGTGGGGTCTCGCCGTGGAAGGGGACCGTGCCGGTAAGGAGCTCAAACAGGACAATTCCGGCCGAATAGACATCGGAAGCCGGGGTGATATCCGCACCCGTAACCTGCTCGGGGGAGAGGTAGCTGACGGTGCCGACGATTTGACCCGAGCTATCGTGCTCCGCTTTGGCGGAGCGCACCAAGCCGAAATCGCCGACCTTAACGCGGTGGTTGTCCGTGATGAGAACGTTGTCTGGCTTGATATCGCGGTGCACGAGGCCGGCGTGGTGGACCTCGGTGAGCCCGGCCAGCACGGAGTGCATGACGCCGGCTGCGGCATGTGGCGGCATGGGGCCGCGTTCAGCAAGGAGCTCGCGCAAGGTGCCGCCGGTGATGAGCTCCATGATGAGATAGATGGGCAACCCATCCGCGGAGAAATCATGCACGGCGACGAGGTTGGGATGGCTTAGCTGTGCCATGGCGCGGGCCTCGCGCTCGAAGCGGGTGACGAAGACAGGGTCATCGTGATAGCGCTCATCCATGACCTTGGCGGCCACTGCGCGGCCCAAGCGCATGTCGACACAGCGATACACAGTGGACATGCCGCCGCGAGCGATCGGCTGATCGATGCGGTAGCGTCCTTCGAGAATGTCGCCCACGTTCAGCCTTGTCATGGATTCCAGTATGGCCGATCAGCGCCCCAAAGTGTGATCCGGCTACAGTTGTGTCCGTGACTAATTCTGAGAACAACTTCGAGAATCCCCACCCGGAACTACCGCAGCTCCTCGCCGGGGAAAAGCTGCTGACGCTCGCTGAGGTTGCTGAAAAGCTCGATCTTCCCATCACTCGCGTCTTCGACCTGCTCAACGCGCGTAAATTCATTGTGTGGCGAAACGCCGAGGGGGAGCGCCTCGTCCCGGAGGCATTCTTCAATTCCAAGGGCGTCATTTCCAAGCACGTGTCCGGAGTGATTACGGTCCTCTCCGATAACGGCTGGGGCGACAATGAAATTCTGGCGCACCTGTTTACCGAAGATGAGTCCTTGCCAGGCCGCCCCATTGACGCGCTCCACGGGCACCTTGCGCGCGAGGTTATTCGGCGCGCGCAGGCTTCGGCGTTTTAGCAGTAGCAGCCTCATCCATGGCCGCGGTGGTGCGTGGAACACCATCGAAAATCCACTGCGTTGCTGACCACGCCACGACCACCATGGCGATGTCCCAGAACCAGTTATAGAGCTGGTGGTTTCCGTCGCCAGCGAAGGCCACTCCGATAAAGAGGGCCACGCCGGTGGTTAGTTTGATCAAGGGCAGCGGTGGACGGAAGGTTCCCATGAGCGTCAGCACGGAGGCGTAATACCAGGGAAGCGTCACAGAGTTGAAGACGAACGCCACCTGGTAGGCAGCAGCCGTAGCGGCAATCGCGCGGCGCACGCCCGTTCGCCCCCACCACCACACGACGACGAGGCCGAGGAGCATGAGGATCATCGCAATTGAACGCAACACGCTGAGCACCCCGTTATAGGTGGTATCGGGGGAGAAGACCTGGATGAGCGGTACCAGAATGTCGGCGAGCAAGGTAGGGCCGGCCAGGGGATTGATCACCTTGGAATTGCCACTGATTTGTGACAACCAGCCCCACGAGCTTCCCGACGCCCACGTAATCACCGCCACCGCCAGCGCGACCTCCGCCACGGCAACGACGCCGGACAGGAGAAAGACCTCGAAGCGCTTGAGTGGCGTGGTGCCTTTCGGCGCCCAGTGGTGCAGCATGAGCCACACGATAAACGGTGCGGCGAATACAGCTGTGGCTTTGAGCGACACCGCTACGCCGACAAGAAGGAGGCTGAGATGAAACTTGTTGTGAACCGCGGCGAGCAATCCCAGCGATACCAAGCCCACCATGACCGATTCATTGTGCATGCCGCCGATGAGGTGCAATAGAATCACTGGATTCGCTACACCCAACCACAGCGCTAGCGCCGGATCGCCCCCGATGCTGCGTGCAAGGCGTGGAATCGACCAAGCGATGGCGGCAAAGCCGAGGACCGATATCGCCTTATAGACGATGATGCCCGCGGCGACATTGTCCCCCACGAGGTCGGTTACCCCGTTGCCCATCCACAAGTGCAGCGGACCATAAGGCGTAGTGGTGTTGCGCCAGTCGTGTGAGACTTCCAGCAGGAAGGGGCCGGGGTTAACAGCCGCGCCTTCGACATAAGGATCGAAACCATCGCGCACCATGGCTCCCTGCATGAGATAGGAGTACACGTCCCGCGAAGCCAGTGGGGCCGCGCACAACAGCGGGGCAACCCAGCACATCAGCATTCGGCGGATGTCAGACAGCGCGCCGTCGGGTTGCGGGTTCTTGAGCTGTGGGGCGATGAGATAACGCCCAGCCAGGACCCACGCGGCGACCAATCCAAAGAGGCCAACCCAATAGAGGACTATGCCGATGTTGCGGCCGTGGCCATACGCGAGAAAACCGATATTGAGTGCCTCAAGAAAGCCGCCGCGGTTCCGGGTTGCGCCACCAGAGAAGGAGGCGAGAGCAAGGATCGCCGCGGAGACGATGCCCAAAGGAAGGGGGTTGGGAATGCGCAGGGATACGCGCGCGGATGCGGAGCGGGCCATGCTACATCCGGCGTGCGGTGGATTTGTGGGCAAGCTCTTCCAGCGTTGCCGTGACTTCGGGGGCGACCTGGGCATTATGAAGGTGGTCAAGGCCCGAGCGCGTGAGATCGCTGATGCGCTGCTCGACGACATCCGGTGCCCCGGAATCGGCAATGATCTGGGCCATGCGGGCAATATCTGCGGGATCCTCCGTCTGGCCGATGAGTCGGCGAAGCTCCGCGGCAGCAGCGGGATCAGTGGTATCCGCACGTTGCAGAGCCAATGACAAGAGGACCGTGCGCTTGCCCTCGCGCAGATCATCACCGGCGGGCTTGCCAGTAATTGCTGGGTCACCAAAGACCCCCAACAAATCATCGCGGAGCTGGAATGCGACCCCGATGTCTTGTCCATAGCCGCGGAAAGCGGCAACAAGCTTTTCGGGTGCTCCTGCTACGGCTGCGCCCAAATGCAACGGGCGCTCGATGGTGTACGCGGCGGTCTTGAAACGGTTTACTGAGTCCGCCAACGTTGCATCCTCGGAGCCTTCCGCTTCGAGGCAAATATCCAGCATTTGCCCGCCGATAACCTCGCGGCGCATCGCCCGCCACGGCGCCCGAGCGCGCGCGAGCGCCTCGGGGCTCAGGCCGGAATCCTGGAGCATGTCCTCGGCCCAGACCAAGGCCATGTCGCCCACAAGGATGGCGAGAGACTGCCCGAAGAAGTCAGCGTCACCGCTGAGCCCGAGCTCCCGATGGCGAGCGGCTACGCCACGGTGGACGGTGGGATTGCCGCGCCGGGTATCGGAAGCATCCACGATGTCATCGTGGATGAGAGCACAAGCCTGGATGAATTCTAGGGAAGAAGCTGCGCGGAGCATCGCCTGCGGGGACTCCGTGCCCTCGAGCCCATGTGCGCCGATAAAACCTGCCCACGCGTAGAGAGGGCGGATACGTTTTCCGCCGTCCAGCACGAAGGATTCCAAATAGGAGATCGCGTTAGTCACCGGGGAACCGATGGACGCGATGGCGTCGCGCTGACTATCTAGGAAAAGCTCGAGCTCCTCGCGTACGGCTACGGGGATATCGTCCAGGGAAGGTATTTGCGGAGTAGTCACGCCTGCCACTCTACCTGGGCAGGCTCACGGATTAGACGCCAGGTTAAGCGGTACCGGCTGGTGCTAGCGGCACAGCTGATTGCAGGATGGCGAAGGGGCGTGAATCGGCGGGGTAATGGAGCTGGCGAAGGAAGTCACTAAAGCCCATTTTGCGGTAGAGGCCGAAGGCGGAGTTGGCTTCATTGGGAACCTCAGGTGTGGAGAGCAGGATGTAGCGGGCGGGGAGGTTCCAGGCCAGTGCTTCAAGCAGCGCACGGCCCAGACCGTGGCCCTGTGCCTCGGGCACTACGTGGATTTCCGCCAACTCAAAATAGTTGTGGAGAACCTCTTCTTGCTCTGGGGTTGCGCCGCCGTTGTTGGAGAGCGCTCGGCGGAGTTGCCTATCCCACCAGGTATCAGGAGAGCCTAGAAAGCCGTAGGCAAAGCCGGTGATGCCGTCTTCGGAGGTGGCCGCCACGCAGGAAAACCCCGGGCGTATGAGATCCCCGCGCCACCGCATGATGGAGCTGTTGCGTACTGAGGGGTCGTAGTTCATCGCTGCAATGTAGATATCCACCAAGTGCGGGAGGGCAATGGCGAACTCTTGGGGGCTTAGGCGGCGCAGCGTGTAACTCACATGTCTAATAACAACAGATTCTTGCGGTATGTGAAAGCAGGCAACGAACCCTTCGCAGGCAAATTTGATGTGCATGTTCGAAAAACGTGGAGAAGTTCGGTAAAACTATTGTCAAATTCGAACATGTGGACTAACATTGGGGGTGGATGTAGGAAGGCGGCTTTAAGGTGAATCGCGTCAACAAACAACGACAGGAAATCAACAACACAGTCTCTATTGACAAGCTCAGGAAGAAGCCCAAGGGGGAGAGGTCATGGCACAGGTAATCTCAGCAACAGCAGCGGCGCGGAGCCGTAACCGGGAGGCGTTGCAGTGCATACGCCGCGATCGTTTCGTGGGTCAAGCGTTGGATTTGTTGGTGGAGGCGCGCCAGAGCGCGGCGGAGGGGCGTTTCGCGGACGCTTTGGAAATGGCCTATCGCGCCTCGCTGCGCGCTGCCGGTGCTCGGGTGGCGGCGTCCACGGTGTCACGTCGCCGGCGCTTGCCTACCTCCGCTTGGGAGCAAGTGGCGCTCATCGGCCCGGCTGATGCGCAGTGGGCAGCGGAGTTTAAGGACTACTCGCGTGTGCGTTCGCGAGTGGCATCCGGACTGGATCCGGTCCCTGATCCTGATACGGTCTATCGCTATGTGGCGCTTGCCGCCCGCTATGTGGATGCGACTGAGTCTGAGCTGGGCTTCGGTGGTCTCGCGGCTTAATGCGGAGCGCGGGGCCACAGTAGTGGGGCGTAGTGCGTTTAAAACGTGTGGACTGTCTTTGCGGGAACTATCTCGCTATCCTTGACGTTATAGAGGTAGTAATCCTATTTCCCAGTTCCACTACCTAAACCCAACCCACTACGGAGGACGCTGTGGCCCTTTCTGAGCACGAACAGCAAGCGCTGCGTGAAATTGAGCAGTCGTTGCTGGCCAATGATCCTGATTTTGGTGCGTCGGTGTCCGGTGAAACTTCTTTCGGCGCAAACTCGGGCGCTATCACCCTCCGCGGAGTTGCCCTGATTGTTGTCGGTCTCTGCATGATGGTGGGCGGTATTGCGTTGGCCCAGCAATCCCTGTGGTTTGTGAGCCTCTCGGTCCTCGGCTTTCTAGTCATGTTTGGATCCGGCGTCTGGATGCTGCGCGGGAACTCGGAGGATTCTCTGGTTGCAGTCGGTGCGCAGTCGTCCACTCGGGATCGCGGCAAGCAATCCAAGAAGGGTGGTAGCGACGTTGGGAACCGCCTCGAAGACAATTTCCGTCGTCGCTTTGAAGGCCGCTAAGCGTCTAGAACCGGTCCCAAAACTGGTCCTGAATAGCCCTCCGCTTTAATCCGCGGAGGGCTCTTTTGATGTGGTGGCCTAGGGTAGGATGGCTTCGGCCATTGCGTAGAGGGTTTGCGTTGCGCTGTTGAGCTTTTCCGGTGAGCCGTCCGCCAGCTCAGAGGCGCGGACGATGGCCGCATTGAGCAACGAGATATCTACTGGGGAAACGCCGGGGCAGAACTCGTCAACGATGGAGGCGAATCCGCCATGAGACTTCTGTACTGCCTCGTCAGCAAAGGCCTGGGGGAAGTGCTGTGCGGCGGTCATTAAATGGCCGTGTGCACTATGAATAAAGAGATCGAGCGTGGCGTCGACATAGGCGTGGATGCGCTTCTTAGGCTCCGGGGAGGCTACCTTTATGGCGGCCTCGAGTTGCTCATTCCACGATTGGGTCGCCTGAATAAGCAGCTGTACCAGTAGATCGTGCTGGGATGATACGTATCGATAGATGCTGGGGCGGGCAAGCCCGACTTCTGCGGCAACTTCGGCCAAGGTGGGGACTGCACCATGGCTAGTGATGATCAGCTTTTCGGCAGCCTCGAGCACCGCACGGTGCTGGACGGCGCGGTGCTCGGCTACTGTCGTTTCAGTGATCTTTGGCATGCGTGTGAGTCTACGTTAAGCTGCGCATTCTTTGCTTATCGCTGGGCGGATGCGGTGGCCGGTGTTAAGCGGCCGTCGACCATCTCATAGACCTTGTCGCAGTGATCGAGAACCTCGTAGTCGTGAGTGACCATGACGCCCGCGACGTTAAAGTCGTGGCATTCCTTTGCCAAGAGCGCAACGATCTCCTGGGAGCGTGCACGATCTAGGGCTGCGGTGGGTTCGTCGACAAGCAGCACCTGGGGGTTGCCAACGAGTGCACGCGCGATGCCAACGCGCTGCCGTTCACCGCCGGACAAGCCGCCCGGGCGGTGCTTGGCGCGATGTTTCATGCCAACCTTGTCGAGGAGTTGAGTGCTGGAATAGCGCCCAGTCTTACCAATGACTTTGCTGGCCAGCTCGAGCTGTTCCTCCGCAGTCAACGCGGAAGGAAGGTTTCCGGTGGACTGGAAGACGAAGCCGATGTGGTTGCGGCGGATCTGTGCCAGTTGGGCGTCGCCAAGCTGCACGATGTCCTCGCCCGCAACGAGGACCTGGCCGGAATCGGGCGTCGTCAATGCGCCCGCAACAGCGAGCAGCGTGGACTTGCCGGAACCTGATGGTCCGACCACGGCAACGAATTCGCCGGGATCGATGCTGAGATTGACGGAATCGAGTGCCTTAACCTGCGAATCGCCATCGGTGTAGCTGACGGTGACGTCTTTTAGTTCTAAAGCTGGGCTCATCGGTTTTCTCCTAGGGCTGCGAGGGGGTTGGTTCGGGTGACACGGATAACGGCGATGAAAGCGCCGAGCAGACCAGCGACGAAGAGGATGAGTCCGCCACTGATGACGGAACTGAATTCGGTGGCATAAGGCATGGCAGTCTGCTCCAGGAGGCTGCCCAGGCCGACGGCGACAAGCGCACCCGCCAGGATGGACAAGACAAGGATGACGACTGCCTGGCCGAGGCTATCGCGCAACAAGAAACCCTTGGTCGCGCCCATCGCGCGGAGGGTGGCGATATTGCCGGCCCGCTGAATGGTCCACACGAGGAAGAAGGCGCCGGTCACGAGTGCGGCGATGACGTACAGGAACCACGTGATCATGGATAAGGTCATCATCTCGGCGGTGTAGCCGGGGGAGGAGTCGAAGCTTTCCTTGAGGGTTCGAACATCCAGGCCGGACTGTTCCGAGAGGGCCTCGGTGTCCGGCTTGTCTGACGTGCGGGCGACGATGACGGAGGCTTCGTCATAAGCGTCTGGGTTCACGGCTTCGCCGTGGCGACCGCCAGCGTGGATCTCTTGCCAGATGTCGAGCGGAAGGTAGGCCACGTCCACGTGTCCGAAGGTGCGTTGGTTATCGGTAAACCCAACGACATTCAGCGGGATATCCAAGCGATCGAGCGTGATGGTGTCGCCGACCTCGATGCCCTCATCGTGCAGGGTGGAGGAGACGATGATGTCGTGCTTGGTGTTGCTGGGCTGGCCGTCGACCCGGTTGGTGTCAAGTGCGGGCAAACCTGCCGGTGCCACGAAGGAGTCCGGTTCTACTCCCAGCAGGGTCAGGTCCACTGCCGTGCCGTTTTGGTTATGGGCATTGGCGATGGTCAGGCCAAGAGGAGCGGCTTCTTCCACGCCGTCGTGCTGAGCGAAGGACTCGCTATCAGAGGCATCGACAACCGAGCGGGTGAAAGCTGAGTCTTTCTGGGTGCCGTCGGCGAAAGCGACGACGTCGGCATCCATTGCTTTTAGTCCGGAGACGCCGTCGTTGACCAAACCTGCTGTGAGGCCGGAGATGATGACGACGAGCATGGACATGAGGGCAAGGACAACGCCCATGAGGATGAATCGGGTACGCGCGAAGAGCATCTCGCGCCAAGCTAGATACATAGGGGATCTTCCTAGTGGGTGAAGAAAACTAATGGAGCGCCATCCCGTGGTTCTCAAGATGGCAACACACTGTTTCTATCATAGGAACGCGGCGTTTCTAAAAAGGGAGGCGGTGGTGGCGGCGCTTTTGGTCGCTTTCCCTCAATTCCCCACTTTCACCCACTGCGTGTGGGCTGGGGGCTGGAGCCTGGGTGCCGCTGGCGGTTTTGTTGGGGGTGGGGCGGGCAAAGTTGCAGGATTCTGGGGCTGGTGAGGAGATTTAGTTTCTAAGGGGTGGAAGTTGCGTGGGTGATTGCCCGGGGAGGGTCCCTACTTTAGCGGTATGTCAAGGGGGCGCCGGGAAAACTTCCCACCGGAAAAACATCCTTTTATCTGGGGATTTATTGTGACACGCGGGAGGGTGGGGTGCTAAAGGTGTTGGTGGTGGGGGAAAGTGGGGTAGAGTGGGGCGCAGCGGAGGAGAGTTGTTCTCTTGTCGCGAGAGGAATCCGGAGTTTTCGAGTGACAGGAAGGTGGACCCGGGGATGTTTCTCGGCACCTACACTCCCAAGCTCGATGACAAAGGGCGGCTTACGCTTCCAGCGAAGTTTCGCGAAGAACTGGCCGGTGGCCTCATGGTCACCAAGGGGCAGGATCACTCGCTTGCGGTGTACCCGCGCGAGGAGTTCGCGGCACGAGCCAGGAAGGCTGCGGCTGTGTCTCGTACCAACCCGGACGCACGTGCGTTCATCCGTAACTTGGCAGCGAGTGCGGACGAGCAGCGTCCCGATGGGCACGGGCGTATCACGCTGTCTGCAGGCCACCGTGAGTACGCAAACCTGACGAAGGAATGCGTGGTTGTGGGCTCGGTCGACTTCCTCGAAATCTGGGACGCAGCCGCATGGGCTGAATACCAGGCGCAAACTGAAGACGCTTACTCGGCGGCAGACGCCGATGACGTACTTGCCGGACTGCTTTAGGGCTAGCCCGGTGCACCGAGAGTGCGTGTACGGACTCTGCCCGAGGAGGATGAGCTGGTGTACTTCCCCGACATCAGAACCCTTCCTCGGACAGGGCCCTATACGCACTCGATTTTTTATCGACCACATCAGACAGCAGCCTCAGGCGCCTGAACGGAAAGGGGGACAGCAGCTGTGGACCGCAATGGCACTATTACCTACGACGTGAATGACAACCATGGCCATGTCCCCGTCATGCGTGCGCGCATGGCTCAGCTGCTCGCCCCAGCGGTTGAAGCGGCAGGGGAGAACGCAGTGATTGTCGACGGCACCCTCGGCGCCGGCGGCCACAGTGAGTACTTCCTCAACTGCTTTCCCGCCGCACGCATCATTGGTGTGGATCGTGACTCCGCTTCCTTGAGCAATGCTTCTCGCCGTCTCAGTCCCTTCGCTGACCGCTTCGTCGCCGTCAACGCGCGCTTCGACGAGGTGGGCAGCGCCATTGCGCAGGGCGAGCACGAAATTTTTTCTATCGCGCGGGAGCACGGCATTGCCGGGGCGCTGTTTGATCTTGGTGTGTCATCCATGCAGCTCGATCAGGTCGACCGCGGATTTGCGTACAAGACCGACGCGCCGCTGGATATGCGCATGGACCCACGCCAGGAAATGACGGCCGCCGACATTCTGAATACGTATAGTCACGGCGAGCTTGCCCGCATCCTCAAAACTTATGGTGATGAGCGCTTCGCCGGCAAGATTGCGTCCGCTGTGCTCAAAGAAAGGGAAAAGGAACCTTTCAGCAATTCCGCGCGATTAGTTGAGCTGTTGTACGCCGCTATCCCGGCGGCAACTCGCCGCACCGGCGGCCACCCTGCGAAGCGAACCTTCCAGGCTTTGCGCGTCGAGGTCAACCGCGAGCTTGAAGCGATTGAGCAGGTTATCCCCGTAATCACGGATGCCCTGTCCGTTGGTGGGCGCGCGGTGTTCATGAGCTACCAGTCGCTCGAAGATCGCATCGTCAAGCATGCCTTCACCAAACTCAGCACCTCGACCACACCGGCGGGCCTGCCCATGGATCTCCCGGGCACCGCGGCGCACTACTCCATTGTGACGCGTGGGGCCGAGAAGGCGAGCAAGGAAGAGATTGCGGAGAACCCGCGGGCGGCATCCGTCCGGGTGCGCGCTCTCGAGCGTCTTGAAGGGACCCCGTCTTTTCATGAACCGGGAGGTAGGCCATGACGTTGAGAGACCGCACTGCACAGGCAACCGACCGCCGCGACCACGAGAGGACCCACACCATGGGCGCTAGCCGCGATTTCACTACTGGAGCCGACGTCTCGGGGCAGGGGACCGCACTGCTTGAGCGGGGTCGCCGTACCACGCCGCTGCCCAGCCGCACTCCGCATCGCGGCACAGTGCCCTCACGACGGGGTGCAACCAGCCTGCGGGGAAACCGCCTTGGGTCGAAGCAGGTAGTGAGTAATCGTGGGCGCCGTGTTGTGCAGCCCACTCGGGTCACTGGTCTTTTCGCCCGCCTGTCCTTCATTGCCATCGGCCTACTTATCGCTGGTGTGGCTGCGGCCATGTGGCTTTCGGGCTTGTCGACGTCCCAGACTTTCAAGATTCAGGAGCTTACCGCCCAGGAATCCACGCTGGATAACCAGCTAGAAACTCTCAACCGAGACTTGGAAAATGTTCGCTCCGCCTCCGATGTTGCCCGCCGTGCCCACGAAGCCAAGATGGGTATCCCGGTCCAGCCGGGCGTTGTGGAAGTCGGTCCGGACGGCAACGTGGAACAAAAGCGTGAGGCAACTCCGGATATGGAATCGGTCATCGATGTCAACGGCGAGCCGGTCCGCCCGGGACAGGCTTCCAGTGACCCGAACGCGACCGCCAACATGTCCGACAACCTGAACGCCCGCCCGAATCTCAACGGAAGGCAGGGCGAGCGTGAGAGCTCTTCCCCGAATGATTCACGTTCGGGAGACAACTCCGAGGGAGGTCAGTCGGGTGAAGGAAACGTAGAGCTGCCGGACATCCCAGCTCAGGCTCCTTACGCCGCTCGGGGGTAGAATCCCTTCCCGCTCCGCGCGTGCCTGCGTGGACGGGCGGCGATCATAGGGCACAATTCGGGATGAGTTCATCTCCACCCCCGCACCAGTGGGGGCACGATGTTTAGCTGTTCAAATACCCATCCTCGCTGCAGATAGAAAGGTGACGTGTGACCCCACCACACTCAGGTGGCCGGCGCCCGAGGCGCGTTTCCGCCGCCCGTGCCGCCCAACCGCGCGGTACCTCTCACCAACCACGGCAGCGTTACGACGCCGACCGCGTCGTTCCCGCGACCCGTTCCCGAAACCCGCGTACCGGCAAGCCGTTTATGAGCCAGCAAAAGACGATGCACCGTCGCGTTCATGTCATTGCGGCGGTACTACTCGTCGTCATGCTGGCGTGGATGGGGCGCCTCGCATGGGTGCAGATCGTGTGGGGCCCAGACTTGGCAGCGAAGGCCGCAGAACAGCGAACTCGTGTTTATGTGGATACCGCTGGGCGTGGCGAGATTCTTGCTCGCGATGGCCAGCGTTTGGCCTACACCATGCGCGCTCGGTCCTTGACTGTGTCACCGACCCGCCTGCGCGATGAGCTTCGTGAACAGGAAGAGCAGAAGGCCTCCGACGAGGCCGAGTTTGCGTCCCTAGCGCCCGACGCAAAGAAGACCTACCTCGACGACAAGGTGACAGAGAGGCTCACCGACATGTCGAAGGGAATCCCGGACAAGCTGAAGGAAGCGGGCATCGACGCTGGCGACGTGGATTCGGAGCAGATCATGGATAAGCTCCGTGCCGATACCCAGTACGAGGTTCTCGTGCGCAACGTCGACCCGGATGTCGCGGTAGCCATCGCTGAGGAATACCACGGCCTGGCTGCCGATGAACAGCAAATCCGCCAGTACCCCAACGGATCGATCGCTGAGAACGTCATTGGCAAGGTATCCATGGATGGCCAGGGACAATTCGGTTTCGAAGCTTCCGGAGACACCACCCTCACGGGAATCGATGGCAGCTCGACGGAAGACGTTTCCGCCAGCGGCCAGGTCATCCCAGGTACTCTCCGCGATCAGGTGCCCACCACCGACGGCAAGAACGTGACGCTGACGCTGGACCTCGACTTGCAGACTTACGTGCAACAAAAGCTGGAGAAGGCGAAGGCCAACTCGAAGGCGAAGAGCGCCGAGGCAGTCGTCTTGGACGCAGCTACCGGCCAGGTTTTGGCGATGGCAAATACTGGAACGGTTGATCCGAACAAGGACATCGAAAAGCAGCTGGACAAGGATAAGACCTTCGATAACCTTGCTGTCTCGCACCCCTTCGAGCCAGGCTCGGTGGCAAAGATCATCACCGCCGCAGCAGCCATTGAAGAGGGGCTTACTGACCCTAATGAGGTTCTGCAGGTGCCCGGTTCCATCGACATGGCCGGCGTGACTGTGAACGATGCCTGGCCGCACGGCGTCGAGCCCTACACCACGACCGGCGTCTTCGGTAAGTCATCGAACGTGGGAACGCTGATGTTGGCAGATCGACTCGGACAAGATAAGTATGCCGACTACCTGAAGAAGTTCGGCCTCGGCCAGACTACCGGCATCGAGCTGCCCAACGAGTCCCCGGGACTTGTTCCCGATCGCTCGCAGTGGTCGGGCGGAACGTTCGCTAACCTGCCCATCGGCCAAGGCCAATCATGGACCGCCTTGCAATTGGCATCTATTTACCAGGCCCTGGCCAATGATGGTGAGCGCATCGAGCCGCGCATCATTGACTCGATTACAGCGCCGGACGGGACGAAGGAAGAACTGGACGAGCCCGAGACCACCCGCGTGGTCAGCACCGAAACCGCGCGCACAGTCGTGGACATGTTCCGCGCCGTTTTCCAGGATGACCCGCAGGGCATCAACAACGGCACCGCCGGAAACGCCAATATCGAGGGCTATCAGCTCTCCGGAAAGACCGGTACCGCGCAGAAAGTCGATGAGGAAACTGGGGCCTATTCCAACTCCAAGTACTGGATCACGTTCGCGGGCATTGCGCCTGCCGACGACCCCCGCTTCGTCGTCGCCGTCATGCTTGATGAACCTGAATCCGGTGTCAACGACGACGGATCCGGCGGTCAATCCGCGGCCCCCGTATTCAGCGATATTGCATCCTGGTTGCTAGACCGCGACAATATCCCGCCCTCCCCGCCAGCACCGAAACTGACCTTGCGTGCCGAGTAAAAGCAACAGCGCCGATAAATACACCTAGAGCACAGAACAACAGAGAAGAGGAAGCATCGTGACAAGCAGCACCAGCCTTGAGCGCCTAGCAGAGATTTCTGGGGGCACGGTGATCGGGGATACCTCGATCACTGTGGGGGCCTGTGGATTGAATTCTGCGACGCTGCCGCCCGGCGGCCTGTTCGCGGCGCTTCCTGGAACACGCGTCCATGGCGCGAAGTTTGCCGCAGATACCGCGGCGGCTGCCATTCTTACGGATGCCGAAGGCCAGCGCATTCTCGTCGAAGCAGGGGAGTCGCGGCCGATTCTCGTGGTGGAGGATATCCGCGCCATCCTCGGTACCGTCTCTGCCGAGATTTATGGCCATCCCACGCAGAAGCTCACCATCCTCGGCGTGACAGGCACCTCCGGTAAAACTACGACGAGTTACCTCCTTGAGGCGGGGCTGTTGCACGCAGGCTATTCGGTCGGTCTCATCGGCACGACGGGCACTCGCATCAACCGCGAGCCGGTCCCGACCTCCCTGACCACTCCGGAGGCGCCGACCTTGCAAGAGCTTTTTGCGCGAATGGTTTCCGAGGGTGTCACGCACGTCGTGATGGAGGTGTCCTCCCACGCGCTTTCCTTGGGGCGAGTTCAAGGCACACACTTCAACGTGGGCGGATTTACCAACCTGAGCCAGGACCACCTGGACTTCCACCCGACAATGGAGGACTATTTCGAGGCCAAGGCCATGCTTTTCGACGGCCCCCAAGCCGCCGACCGTTCAGTGATTTGCATCGATGACGAATGGGGGCGTCGCATGGCGCAGCGGGCAGCTGCACGCCCGGTGATTCAGGTGTCGACGGGTTCGGAGGCTCGCGAGGCTGATATCACTGGCCGCCAGCTCAGCACCGAGGTCACCGGTGCACAGCAGGTGGAACTCAAGGTCGCCTCTGGTGAGCAGGCCGGTACTTATGAATTCCGCCTGCCCATGCCGGGCACCTTCAACATTGCCAATGCGGCACTCGCGACGGGAATGGCCGCCGCTGTGGGAGTCGAGCCACGAGTTTTCCTCGAAGGAGTCGAAAAGGTGGCGGTCCCAGGCCGCATGGAGCGCATCGACCGCGGCCAAGACTTTGTCGCCGTGGTTGACTACGCACACAAGCCGGCTGCAATCGCGGCCGTGCTGGACACCCTGCGTACGCAGTTGGACGGCAGCGCGGGCCGCATCGGCATCGTCGTTGGCGCAGGTGGCGACCGTGACTCTTCCAAGCGCCCGCTTATGGGCGCGGCGGCCGCGAATGGCGCCGACCTTGTTGTCGTCACCGACGACAATCCCCGAACCGAAGCCCCGGCCGCCATCCGCGCTGCCGTGCTGGCGGGAGCCCGCGAGGCGAACCCGTCGGCCGATATTCGAGAAGTTGGCTCCCGCGCCGAGGCCATCGATGAGGTCGTGACGTGGGCGCAGCCGGGTGATGCTGTCATCGTCGTCGGCAAGGGCCATGAGGTAGGACAGTTGATTGGCGATACCGTTCATCACTTCGATGACCGCGAGGAGATGGCTCGCGCCCTTGATGCCATGGCCACTGCGACTACCCTGAGTAACGAAGAATCCAAGGAGCAAGCATGATTGCGTTAAGCCTCGCTGAGATCGCTCAGATCACGGGCGGCCGCCTGGATAATGTCAACGATCCAGATACCCGAGTGACTGGGTTCGTCGAATTCGATTCTCGTAAGGTCACCCCGGGCGGTCTCTTTGTGGCGCTGCCCGGCGCTCGGGTAGATGGGCACGACTTTGCCAACATCGCGATTGACAAAGGGGCCGCGGCTGTTTTGGCGGCGCGGCCGGTGGGCGTTCCGGCGATCGTCGTCGAGCCGCACGGGCGCGTCGAAGGCGACGGTGCCAATGCGGACATTTATGCCAATGATGCCGATGGCTCCGCCGCGGCCGTCGTTGAAGCACTCTCCGCGCTCGCCCGAGCAGTAACCCAGCGGCTTGCAGCCGAACAGGAGCTCACCATTGTGGGCGTTACTGGTTCGGCAGGAAAGACGTCCACCAAAGACCTGATAGCCACTATCTTCCGTGAGGTGGGGGAGACCGTTGCCCCGCCAGGCTCCTTCAACAATGAAATTGGTCTGCCTTATACGGCCCTGCGCTGCGATGAGCACACGCGCTACCTCGTGGCGGAGATGTCGGCCCGCGGCATTGGACACATCCGGCACCTGACCAACATCACCGCGCCGCGCGTCGGCGTTGTTCTCAACGTCGGCACAGCACACCTTGGTGAGTTTGGTTCGCGCGAAAACATCGCGAAGGCCAAAGGAGAACTCGTAGAAGCACTGCCGAAGGCTGTCGACGGCGGCGTGGCCGTCCTCAACGCTGATGATCCTTTCGTCGCCGCGATGGCTCCCCGCACGGCGGCCAAGGTGGTGTACTACTCCACGGAAAACCGCCGCGGAGGCGCACCGGCAGCGCAGTATTACGCCACCGATATTGAACTCGATGACGTCGCCCGCCCCTCCTTTACCTTGCATAGCCCGGATGCCGAGCCCGTTGCCGTGAAGCTGCAGGTTTTTGGCTCCCACCAGGTATCCAACGCGCTCGCTGCCGCGGCCGCAGCGATCGAGCTCGGGGTATCGGCCGCCACCGTGGCTGCTGCCCTGTCTGGGCATCGTCTCGCCTCCGAGCACCGGATGGACGTGCGCACACGCCGCGATGGCGTCACAGTCATCGATGACTCCTATAACGCTAACCCGGATTCGATGCGCGCGGCGATCGCCGCCTTGGCCTATACCGCCGCCGCGCGCCCCGATGCTCGTGCCATCGCAGTATTGGGGGAGATGGGAGAACTGGGCAGCGATGCGGAAAAATCTCACCGCCAGCTCGGTGAGATTTTGGCCAAATACCACGTGGAGCACCTAGTTGCAGTAGGGGAGAATCCCAACTGCCGGGCAATGGCCAAGGCCGCTATGCAGCAGGGTATAAATACAGTGGTGTGCGCCGATGCCGCGGCGGCTGCAAAGGCTGTCGACGGCATTCTGCGCGTGGCCCCGGCAGGGGTCGATGATTGGGCTAGCCGTAGCGTTAAGGACGTGGTCTTGATTAAGGCCTCCAATGCCCAACGCCTCTGGTTGGTCGCGGAACAGCTGAACCACAGCTAGCCGCTAGAAAGGACTTCAAGCTCGTGACTCAGATCATCATCGCTGGTGCGGTTAGCTTCCTCGTGGCGATCTTTACCACCCCGGTTCTTATCCGGTACTTTTCCGACACTGGCCGCGGACAGGAGATCCGTGAAGACGGTCCCAAGTCCCACCTGCGCAAGCGTGGTACGCCGACGATGGGTGGACTAGCCATCCTGGCCGGCATCCTTGTGGCCTATCTCGTTGCCAGCATCTACGGGCTCCTGACGGGGCATGAGGGCTTCACCGCGTCGGGTCTCCTCGTCCTTGGTTTGACGCTGGGACTTGGCGCAGTGGGGTTTGCGGATGACTTCATCAAGCTCTTCCGGCACCGCAATCTCGGCCTCAACAAGACCGCAAAGCTCGTCAGCCAGCTCGTGCTGGCGCTGCTCTTCGGCTTCTTTGTTCTGCGCTTCCCCAATGATGATGGCCTGACCCCCGGTTCCACGAAGCTGTCCTTCATCCGTGACCTGAAGACTTTTGACCTCGCCGTCGGCGGCACCGTGATCGGAACCATCGTGTTCTTGATCTTCATGTACATCCTTATCGCGGCGTGGTCGAATGCCGTCAACCTCACCGATGGGCTCGACGGGCTTGCGGCCGGTGTCACGGCCATCGTCATGGGCTCCTACTCGCTGATGACTTTCTGGCAATTCCGGTACTCCTGCGCCACCAACTTCGCCGCCGGCTGCTACCAAGTGCGCGATCCCCTCGATCTGGCCGTGCTTGCGGCTGCGGGCTTGGGCGGCTGCCTCGGATTCCTGTGGTGGAACGCCGCCCCGGCAAAGATCTTCATGGGGGACACTGGCTCCCTGGCGCTGGGTGGTCTGGTTGCCGGTATCTCCGTCACCAGCCGCACCGAGCTGCTCATGATCATCATCGGCGCGCTCTTCGTCATCGAGACGGTGTCTGTTGTCATCCAAATCGTGGTCTTCCACTCCACGGGCAAGCGCTTCTTCCGTATGGCTCCGATCCACCACCACTTTGAGAATGGTGGCTGGGCAGAAACGGCCGTCGTCGTCCGCTTCTGGCTTTTGGCCGCCATGGCGGCTATGGCCGGCGTCGCCATCTTCTACGGTGATTGGCTGACCGCTGCGGGCATTGGAGTTGGAGCATGACGCGTTCAGAATTTCTTTCCGGCCGCGTCCTTATCGCCGGCGCAGGCGTATCTGGTCGTGGTTGCGCGACGGTCTTGGCCAGCCTGGGCGTGGACCTCACGGTGGCTGACGGCAATACGGAATCCCGCAGCCGCATCGCCTCCGAGCTGGGCGTCGCTGCCGTAGACACGGCCGCGGTCGACCTTTCGGAGTACTCGCTCGTCGTGACCTCACCAGGATGGCGCCCCGACTCGCCGTTGCTCGTCGCGGCCGCTTCCCAAGGACTTGAGGTCATCGGTGATGTTGAGCTGGCTTACCGCCTCGACCGCGCAGAGGTCTTCGGCGCCCCTCGCCGCTGGCTCGCGATAACCGGTACGAACGGCAAGACCACGACGACCGGCATGCTCGCCGCCATCATGGCTGCCGACGAGCAGCGCTCCGGCCAGCGCGCACAAGCGGTAGGCAATATCGGCGTCTCGTCCTTTGATGCCCTGGCCGCTGAGCCCCGCGTGGACATCCTCGTGGCGGAGCTGTCCTCTTTCCAACTGCACTGGTCCTCCCAGCTGCGCCCGGAGGTGGGAGCGCTGCTCAACCTCGCCGATGATCACCTGGATTGGCATGGTTCCTTCGATGCCTACGCCGCCGACAAAGCCAAGATCCTGCGCGGCCAGCATGCCGTTTACGGCAAAGATGACGAGCACGTTATAGCTCTCGCCTCCTCGATTCCGGCAGCGACTGCCTTTAGCCACGCCGAGCCCGCTGCGGGTGAGGTGGGAGTTAGCGCCGGCGGCCTCGTGGTGAATGAGGTCGCTGGGATGAAGGCCGCCGTTGTCGAGGACGTCACCACCATCCAGCCCGCCGGCTTAGCCGGGGTGCTGGACGCTGCCGCTGCGTCTGCAGTTGCCGCTCTCGCCGGCGCACGCCCCGAGGCCATCGCCGAAGGCCTCGCCTCCTATGTGGTGGCGGGGCACCGCGGAGAGGTCGTTCACCGCCACTCTGGCGTGACCTACATCGATAATTCCAAGGCCACGAACCCGCACGCCGCGGAGGTAGCCATGCGTGGTCTCGACTCCGTGGTGTGGGTCGCCGGCGGTCAGCTCAAAGGCGCCGACGTTTCGGACCTACTGCGCACCCACGCGGCGCGGTTGAAGGCGGCGGTTCTGGTGGGCGTCGACAAGCATGTGCTTGCGCAAGCCCTAGCAAAGGAAGCGCCGCACGTCCCCGTCGTGATCGTGGATAGCCACGACCCAGAAGCAGCAATGGAGCAGGCAGTTGCCGCCGCCGTGCAACACGCCGAGGCCGGCGATACCGTACTTTTGGCGCCCGCTGCGGCATCGTTGGACATGTACACCGGAATGAGCCAGCGCGGCGACATCTTTGCCGCCGCTGCCCGCCGTCTCGCCCGCTAGCTAGGAGCACCCAGAAGCCGTGACTGCCACCAGCACCCAGAAGCCACCACGCACGCTGGGACACCACCTGCGTGATCTCCGTGAGCGCCTGCGCGCTTATCCCGGGCTCGATTACTTGGTGCTGCGTATTGCCATCTTTTCACTCATTGGCATTGGCGTGCTCATGGCCTTTTCCTCGTCGATGGCGACGTCCCTTTCAGAAAGCGATAGCCCGTGGTCAGCCGCCCTGCGTCAGTGCGTGCTCGTCGTCGCCGGCCTCATTGTGTTCTGGATTGGCCTGCGCATGTCACCACGCACGCTGCGGGTGCTCGTGCCCTGGTTCTTGGGGCTGTCCATCCTGCTTCTCATCCTCGTCCTCGTTCCCGGGATCGGTACTGGCCGCGCGGAGGTCGGTTCGCAGTCATGGATCATGCTGCCGGGGGGCGTGGCCTTCCAGCCTTCAGAGTTCGCGCGTGTGGCTGTGGGCATGTACGGTGCCTCGGCGCTGGCGGATAAAACACACCGCTCGATGCGCCTGACGGATCCATTCATGATGTACTCCATCATCGCCGGCATCATGTTCGTGCTTATCGTTGCTCAGGGTGACTTGGGCATGGGCGTATCCTTTGCCCTCATCGTTGTCTTTACCCTGGTTTTCGCAGGCGTGGATTGGCGCGTTCCCACCGTCGTCGGCATCTTCGGCGCTATCGGCATGATCACCGTTTTCCTAGCCGGTGGCTTCCGCTCGCACCGCTTCCACACCTACTTCGATGCCTTGCGCGGAAACATTGAGGACACGCAAGGTACAGGTTTCCAGGCTTACCAGGGCTTCCTTTCGCTTGCCGACGGCGGCTTCTGGGGCGTGGGCCTCGGCCAATCGCGCGCTAAGTGGTTCTACCTCCCAGAAGCGAAGAATGACTTCGTCTTCGCCATCATTGGCGAGGAACTGGGTCTATGGGGCGGTGCCATGGTCATCGGGCTTTTTGCCGTGCTGGGCTATTTTGGGTTGCGTACCGCAACCCGCGCGCAGGATCAGTTCCAGTCCCTGCTGGCCGCCACGTTGGCGGTCGGTGTTGTCGTGCAGGCATTCATCAACATTGGCTACGTCATCGGCGTGCTGCCGGTGACGGGTATTCAGCTGCCGATGATTTCCGCGGGCGGTACGGCTGCGGTGATTACGATCGGTTCGATGGGTCTGCTGTGCAACGTGGCGCGCCATGAGCCGCTCCAAGTGTCCGCGATGCAGAACTTTGGCCGCCCGCTCTTCGACCGCATTTTCTTCATCCCCGAGCCGACGCCGCCCAACGAGCGCCGCGGCGGAGCCCACCGAGCCCCGCGCGAACGCGCGCAGGGCAAGCACCCTCAGCGCGTGCGCCGCGAGCACTCCCAACGGCAGGTGGAGCGCAGCCGCGAGGAAAGGTTTGGACGCGCTGTGACGGGGCGCCCGCCGCGTGCGCAGGCACCGCGTGAGGAGCAGCGGCGGGAGTACCGCCGAGAGCGTCGGCGCGGCGAGCGTCGGTAGGGCGGGGCCGCGCTGGTAGCGTGTAGAGCATGAATGACACGCCGATTTCCGTCGTTATCGCAGGTGGCGGCACTGCCGGACACATTGAACCCGCGCTCGCGGTGGGGGAGGAGTTGCGCTTACGCCACGGTGCACGGGTGACCGCCTTGGGAACCCCACGCGGATTGGAGCGCGATATTGTGCCGGCGCGCGGAGTCGATTTGCGCATGATTACCCCCGTCCCGGTCCCGCGCAAGATCAACGCTGACGCTGTGAAGCTGCCTTGGCGCATCCTCACGTCCGTGCGCGAAACCCGCGCGGTACTCAAAGACGTTGGGGCAAATGTGGTTTTTGGAACCGGCGGCTATGTCGCCGCCCCGGCCTATTTGGCGGCCAAGTCCTTAGGCATTCCGTTCTTCGTTCTCGAAACCAATGCCCTGGCCGGCATGGCGAACAAGTTAGGCGTGCGTTTGGGCGGCACGGGCATTAACGCGCAAGAAGGTTCTGGGATGCCCGGGGATGTCTTGGGCATCCCCGTGCGGCCGGGCATGGGGGAGGACCCCGACGGCGCAAAGGCGGCAGCTGCTCGCCAGAACTGGAACCTGGACGCACATCGCCCGACCATCGTGGTGACCGGCGGTTCGCAGGGCGCGGTGAGCATCAACACTGCCGTGGCCGGCGCACTCGAAGACCTGTGCCGGGATTTTCAAGTGCTGCATGCTTATGGCAAGAAGAACGAGGCGCCGGCTGGGCGCGAACACTACACGGCGGTGCCTTATATCGATGACATGGCTGGCGCGCTCGCGGTTGCTGACCTCATGGTGTGCCGCTCCGGTGCAATGACCGTGGCCGAGGTTTCCGCCGCCGGTCTACCCGCGCTCTACGTGCCGCTGCCGCACGGCAATGGCGAGCAAGCGCTGAACTCGCGGGCATTGGTGGAGGCGGGGGCCGCGGTCCAGATTCCGGACGCCGAGTTGACCTCGGAGCGCCTTATCAGAGAAGTTCGCGCTATTCTTGACCACCCCGAGGCCCTGGCAGCCATGCGTGCCGCTGCCGATGCCAGCGAGGCCGGCGACGTTGCGGCTGTCATCGCTGACCGCATCGCGCAACGCGTCGCCGCCGGCGTCCGCGATTAGGCGCACAGTACAGGTTTATTAAAGAAGGATTTTTTCACTATGACTGACACCCCCTCCACCACGGACCTGTCCCGCGTTCACTTTGTCGGTATCGGAGGCTCCGGCATGTCCGGTCTCGCGCGCATCCTGGTCAGCCGGGGTGCGGTCGTCACCGGCTCGGACGTTAAGAAATCGACGGCTGTTGACGTCCTCCGCACAATGGGCGCGCACATTGCCATTGGGCATGCGGCCGAGAACCTTGAAATGGCCGGCGATAAGCCGACGGTTGTCGTGACTTCCTTCGCCGCCATCCCGCAGGATAATCCTGAGCTCGCTGCCGCGCGCGCCGCCGGTATTCCGGTTATTCGCCGTTCCGATCTATTGGCCGAGTTGATGGAAGGCCACCGCCAGGTGCTGCTTGCCGGAACCCATGGAAAGACCTCGACCACGTCCATGGCGGTATCCGCGCTCCAACAGGCGGGGCTGGATCCTTCCTTCGCTATCGGTGGACAGCTGAACCGTGCCGGTACGAACGCACACGGCGGTACGGGCGATGCCTTCGTGGCGGAGGCCGATGAGTCCGATGCTTCGCTCTTGCGCTACAGCCCATCCGTGGCCGTGATTACGAACATCGAGCCCGATCACCTCGATTATTTCGGCACCGCGGAGAGCTACTACCAGGTCTTCGATGACTTCGCCGACCGCATTGTCGACGGCGGCTACCTTGTCGTCTGCCTCGAGGATGCGCAGGCGGCCGCCACCGGTGAGCGTGCCGCTGAGCGCGGTATTCAGGTGCTGGGCTATGGCGCGCGCGGCGAGGCAGACGCTGCTTCTTCGGTGCCCCTCGCGGCTGAGGTTGTGGAGGAGACAGTCTCTGCCGTCGGCGCGCACGTCCGCGTTCGCCTGACCCTGCCGGGCCAGGCTCCGCAGGAGCTAAGCTATGACCTGCACGTTCCCGGCCACCACATGGTGCTCAATTCGGCCGCTGCCCTGTTGGCCGGTGCGCTCGCTGGCGGGGATCCGGCGGAGCTCGCCGCGGGCTTGACCGACTTTACGGGCGTGCGCCGTCGCTTTGAGTACCGCGGAAGCGAGCGCGGCATCCGCGTCTTCGACGATTATGCGCACCACCCCACGGAGGTTTCCGCAGTTCTCGGTGCGGCCCGCGCAAAGGCGGATGCGGAGGGCGAGGGCGCGTGCGTCATCGCCTGCTTCCAGCCGCATCTGTACTCCCGGACGATGAAGTTCGACGCCGAATTTGCTCAGGCGCTGGCGCTTGCCGACGCCGCCGTCGTCCTCGACATCTACGGCGCTCGCGAGCAACCGGTTGAGGGCATTACTTCCCGCATCATCACCGACAAGATGCCGGAAGACATGCCGGTTATCTTCGAGCCCGATTTCTCCGAAGCCGCCAGCGACGTCATCTCCTTGGCGCAGTCCGGCGATATCGTCCTGACCATCGGCGCGGGCACGATTACCTACGTGGCTGGCGAGATTCTGTCCGAGCTGGGGAATAAGGACGAGGCGGAGGAGCCGAAGGAACCGAATGTCTAAAAAGGCTGGGGCGCTCGTGGTGGGCGCGGTCCTTCTCGTAGCGGTGATCGCTGCCGCAGCGGTGTGGCTTTTCCCGATCCTCACGGTGAAGTCCTTCGAGGTAGCGGGAAATGACCATGTCACGGCTGAGGATGTGGAACAGGCCAGTGGCGTGCCTAAGGGCGCGAACCTTGCGCGCCTGGACGCTCGCGAGGCCGCGCAGGGCGTGGCGGAGATCCCCTGGGTGGAAAGCGCAACGGTGTCGCGGGCTTTTCCCTCGACGGTGCACATTGAAATCGTCGAGCATGAGGCAGTGGCTTTCGTGCGCGACGGTGACAGCACCGTTCTAGTGGATAACCACGGCAAGGAATTCGTGGAAGCCGAGGCGCCGCCCGAAGCCGTGGAAGTCACCGGGCACACCGACTCCGGTTCCCCGGAAATGCAAGCGGCCGTCGATGCCGTAGCGGCCCTTCCCGCTCCAATCCGGGAAAAGGTATCGGCCCTCGAGGTCAAGGATAGGTACTCGCTGACGTTCCGAACCAAGGACAACAAGACCATCTTTTGGGGTGCCTCGGAGGACAACAAGAACAAGGCGATCGCTTTCGAGGATGTGCTCAAACTCGAGGGTGATTCCTGGAACATTTCCAACCCGACGCTGGTGACTCGCCGCTAGGTCCGTCGCGAGTGGGACGGGTGTGGCGCTTGTTAAGAAAACCGCATGTCAGCAACCCTAAAGTAGAGGTTGAGGGTACCGACACGCGGCAAAATGTGCGCCGAAATTACCCCGTTGTCGTTAAAGATGGATGTAACCGCCTCTCGCGAAAAGAGGCGCCTCCTCGTTTACATTAAAAGCTTATTCGAAAGGCAAGAGACCCTCGTATGATCTCATCTAGCAACAACCTCGCGGACATCAAGGTCGTCGGCGTCGGCGGCGGCGGTGTCAACGCTGTCAACCGCATGATCGAAGAAGGGCTCAAGGGAGTCCAGTTCGTCGCCATCAACACCGATTCCCAGGCGCTGATTTTCTCCGATGCGGACACCAAGCTCGACATCGGCCGCGAGGCCACCCGCGGCCTCGGCGCCGGCGCCAACCCGGAGGTGGGCAAGACCTCCGCGGAGGATCACAAGACCGAAATCGAAGACGCCCTCCAAGGCTCCGATATGGTCTTCGTGACGGCCGGCGAGGGCGGCGGAACCGGCACCGGCGCGGCCCCCGTCGTGGCGTCCATCGCGAAGAAGATGGGTGCGCTGACCGTTGGCGTCGTTACCCGCCCATTCAAGTTTGAGGGCGCGCGCCGTACCCGTCAGGCCATGGCTGGCATCGAAGAGCTGCGCGAGGTCTGCGATACCCTCATCGTTATTCCGAATGACCGCCTCATGCAGCTGGGCGGCGAGGAGCTGTCCATCGTCGAGGCCTTCCGCGCCGCCGATGAAGTTCTGCACAATGGTGTTCAGGGTATTACCAACCTCATCACCATTCCTGGCATGATCAACGTCGACTTTGCGGACGTTCGCTCCGTTATGTCCGATGCCGGCTCCGCCCTCATGGGTATCGGCTTCGCTCGTGGGGACAACCGCGCGCTCAACGCCGCCGAGCAGGCCATCAACTCTCCGCTGTTGGAGTCGACCATGGAAGGCGCCAAGGGCGTTCTACTGTCCATCGCCGGTGGCTCCGACCTGGGTCTCCACGAGGTCAATGCAGCCGCTTCCATGGTGGAGGAGCGTGCCGACGAAGACGCCAACATCATCTTCGGCACCATCATCGATGACAACCTCGGTGATGAAGTTCGCGTCACCATCATCGCCACCGGCTTCGATGCCCAGGCCAACATGACTACGCAGCCGGCACAGCCCGGTCAGGCTGCACAGCCGGGCCAGCAGGCCACCCCAGCTGCCCGCCCGGGTTCCCTCTTTGAGAACCGCGCCGAGGCACAGGCGGAAAGCCCCGCCGCATCCCGCGCTGAGGCCCCGCGTGGGGACTACACCCGCGCTGAGCCGCAGCGTGTCGACGCCCAGCGTATCGAGCGCGAGGAGTACACCCCACGCCACTCCTACGAGCGCGAGCAGCCGGCCGAGCCGGCCCCGTCCAGCGGGCTGTTTACCACCTCGGACCGCTTCCGCGGTGAGGAGTACCGCCGCGGCGCCGACGACGAGTACCGCCTCTCGCGCCCCGCTGAGCGCCGTGGCCGCGACTTCGATGATGACGGCGACGACGATCTCGACGTGCCGTCCTTCATGCGTTAGTCCCAGCCCGCTACTCTGGAGTGCATGCCAGTAAACGAGGAAGCACACGTAGCACAACGCCCCGTCCGCATGGTTTTCACCAGCCGTGCCGGCGGGGCGTCGTCGTCCCCTTATAACTCTTTCAACTTGGGTGATCACGTTGGTGATGACCCCGAGGCCGTGACCGCCAATCGCCAGCGGCTTCTGCGGGTGACTGGTCTAGAAGACATCGTGTGGATGGAACAGCTCCACACCAACACGGTCACGGTGGTGGGGGCCGAACGCCGCGGTGTCCGCGAACCCGTCCCCGCCACCGATGCCGTAGTAACCACCGAAAAGCGCTTGGGGCTAGGCGTGCTCGTTGCTGATTGCACACCGGTGCTGCTTGTCGACGTCTCCGCGGGCGTCATCGCCGCCGCCCACGCCGGGCGCCTCGGCGCACGTAACGGAATCGTCCGGAACACCGTGAACGCAATGGTTGAGCTGGGGGCGACTCCCGCGTCGATCCAGGTACTTATGGGGCCTGCTGCTTCTGGGCGCAACTATGAGGTGCCGGAGGAGATGGCGGACGACGTCGAGAAGCACCTGCCCGGCTCCAAGACTCGCACCTCGTCTGGTACGTGGGGAGTTGACGTGCGCGCCGGCCTGATTCGCCAGCTGATGGGGATGGGGGTTACGGCCATTGAGTCGGATCCACGCTGCACGATCGAAGACACTGATTTCTTTTCTTATCGCCGCGAGGGCGTCACCGGGCGTCAAGCCGGTGTGATTTGGTTGGAGGATTAAATGACTAGCAAGGACCCCGCTGAGCGTCGCGAAGAACTACGGGCCGGGTTGGAGCGCACCCGCGCTGAGATTCGACGTTTTGCCGCCACGTATGACCGTCCCGTGCCACAGCTGCTGCCGGTGACGAAATTTCACCCGGCAGAGGACATCGCGCTGCTGGGGGAGCTGGGAATTGCGGATGTAGCAGAAAACCGTGAGCAGGAGGCGCGCGCCAAAGCAGAGGCGCTGCTCGAGATTCGCTTCCACATGATCGGCCAGATTCAAACCAAAAAGGCGAACCACGTCGCCCGCTGGGCGCACAGCGTGCACTCCCTTGACTCAGAAAAGCTTGCCCGGGCGCTGGACCGAGGAGTGGCGCTTGCCCAAGAACGCGGGCAACGCGAGGACGCCCTTCCGGCATTCATTCAGGTTTCCGCCGATGGCGACACCGCACGCGGCGGATGCCCGCTGGAGGACGTCCCCGCTCTGGTGGATGTCGTTGAAGAGCTGGAGAATGTGCAGCTGCAGGGATTCATGGTGGTTCCTCCACTGGAGAGCGAGCCTGCGGAGGTATTCGCTCGGGTAAGGGCGCTGACCGACGAGGTCGCGGCGAAGCTCGGACGGGCTTTAAAAATGTCAGCCGGAATGAGCGTAGATTTGGAGGCGGCGATTGCATCTGGAACGGATATCGTGCGTGTCGGAACCGGAATCATGGGAGCTCGCCCGCTAGGTTAATTGACATTGCAAAAGTGCATTACAAGACAGCAAA
Organism: Corynebacterium sp. HMSC068H04; assembly: GCF_001811255.1. Classification (NCBI taxonomy): domain Bacteria; kingdom Bacillati; phylum Actinomycetota; class Actinomycetes; order Mycobacteriales; family Corynebacteriaceae; genus Corynebacterium; species Corynebacterium sp. HMSC068H04. Next base: position 153,107 of record NZ_KV804019.1, on the reverse strand, counting down.
TGAACAGCACACACTAGGTCAGAGGGAGACCCAGAATGTCACTGATTGATAGGACTAAAGAGTTCTTCGGGCTGGGCCCGATGGACATGGACACCGACGATGCTTACTACGCTGACGAGCGCAGCTACAGCGCACCGGCGTATGCACCTTCCTACGAGAAGCCGGAAGAGGAATTTGTCCCGACCATCGTGGCGCTGTCGCTCGTCTCTTTCGACGATGCAGCGAAGGTTGGTGGCCCTTTCCGCGACGGTGACGCAGTGGTCTTCGAGCTCACTGACGCTGACCGTGGCTCCGCAAAGCGCTTCGTCGACTTTGCCGCTGGCCTCTGCTTTGCACTGGAGGGCCGCATGAAGAACCTGACCAAGGGCGTGGACACCAGCCGTAAGGTGTTTGCCATCGTGCCGAAGGGCGCCGATATCTCCACTGTTGAGCTGGAGCGCGCAGCGCATCTGCGCTAAGTACGTCGCGTTCTACCGCCTCATCGATTTCTTTTCTCCCGTGTTGGCTTAGGGGAGGGGAAGCGATGGGGCGGTTTCGTATTTATGAGGCCGGCGGCGAACTGAGTTCGGGGATAGTTCAGCCGACGATTAGCCGTTCATGTTCGCCGAGCGCGAACCGGAGGGCAGGGGAATACCGTTAGCGGGGGTGGTTCGGATAGGCTCGGGCACTGTGAATGCTTTAGGTTCAATTCTCCTCGTTGCCGTGAGTCTTTACTCGTGGATTTTGTTAGCGCGAATCGTCATCGAAATGATTCAATCTTTTTCGCGCCAATTCAATCCACCCCGCTGGTTCATGATGGTTGCAGAGGTGCTTTTCGTAGTCACTGACCCGCCGGTTAAGGCGCTGCGAAAGGTGATTCCTCCGCTGCAGTTGGGAGGCGTTGCGCTCGACGTTTCCATCATTGTTTTGTTCCTGCTTTTGTCCATTCTTTCGCAACTAATTTCGTGGCTATTTTTCGGCCCCAGCGGACTTGCTGTGTAACTAACGGGTGTATTAAACCCTCCTGTTAACGTTGAGACTCGTGCCAGCGTTAGATAATGTGTTGATTCGGATACAATGAGTTAGCAAAATCCGTATTATTAACCGCATATGTACCCGGCCTCTGGAACCTCTAGAGGTTTGACCGATTCGTAAGGGGAAGAGAAGTCAATGCCACTGTCACCCGCTGATGTACACAACGTCGCTTTCAGCAAGCCGCCAATTGGCAAGCGTGGCTACAACGAGGATGAGGTAGATCAGTTCCTCGACCTCGTTGAGGATGCTCTTGCTCAGCTGCAGGACGAGAACGATGATCTCCACGCCCAGGTTGAGGAACTGAAGTCTCAGACTTCGGCCGGCGCCGCTGGCGGCGCTACTGCCGCTAAGGTCGACGAGGCCGCTGTGCGCAAGGAAGTTGAATCCAAGCTTCGCGCCGAGTACGAGGCAAAGCTGGCTGACTCCAAGAATGAGATTGCCAAGGCCAAGGAAGAGACGAAGCGTGCGCAGGAGCAGGCAAAGGCTGCTCAGGCACAGTCTTCCCAGGCGCCGGCTGCTCAGGCAAAGGACAACTCCGCCGAGCTCAAGGCAGCTCGCGAGGAAGCTGCCGCCGCCAAGCGCGAGCTCGAGGCTTCCAAGAAGGAACTGGCGAACACGAAGAAGGAGCTGGAGTCCGCAAAGAAGAACTCCGCAGCCTCCACCACGGCCTCTTCCGCCGCTGCCGTGGCTGGTGCGGGCTCTGCCCAGTCCAACGCAGAGGGCCTGGCTACCCCGGATACTCACATGCAGGCAGCCCGCGTGCTGGGCTTGGCTCAGGAGATGGCGGACCGCCTCACCAGCGAGGCCAAGGCTGATTCCGAGTCCATGCTGGCTGAGGCCCGCACGGCGGCAGAGAAGCAGCTTGCCGACGCTGACTCCCATTCCAAGGCCCAGCTCGCGGACGCCCAGAAGCGCTACGAAGCTCAGCTGCAGGAGGCCGATACCCGCTCCAAGAAGCTGGTGGCGGACGCTGAGAACAAGGCAAAGCAGACTGAGTCCGACGCTACGTCCCGCGCCGAGGCGCAGATTCGCCAGGCAGAGGAGAAGGCAGCTGCGCTGCAGGCCGATGCCGAGAAGAAGCACACCGAGGTCATGAACACGGTCAAGCAGCAGCAGACCGCTCTGGAGGCTCGCATCTCCGAGCTGCGCACCTTCGAGCGCGAGTACCGTACTCGCCTCAAGACGCTGCTGCAGTCTCAGCTTGAGGAGCTGGAGTCCCGCGGCACCGCTGCTCCCAACGGTGAAGCCGGCAAGTCCAACAATTAATCACTGAATCAGCGGCGTCCCTGCGGGGGCGCCGTTATTCTTTTCTGTGGGTATGTATTCTCAGTAGGTATTGATTTTTCAGGCAGTGACGGGGAAGGAGAGCGCGCATGCTTATCGGTGCATTGCTTTTGGCCTTTGTGGCTTTCTTGGCGTTCGTGAATTACATCCTCTCCGCCGCTGAGTGGTCTCTGTATCTGCTCTTTGCTTCTGCTGGGGTAGGCATTGTCCTGTTCATCGCAGATACCGTGATTAAACTGCGCCGCAAGCACGACGAGTAGCCCTCGCCCCAGCAGTAATTCTGGGTGGAGGGCTTTTTCTGCGAAGACACCTAGTTGTGTCGCTCCTAGTCGTCTCTCTCCAGGGCGTCGAATAGCCCGGGAGGCGCTTGCAGAGGCGTGGGCGGCGGGAGGGGACCGTACGTCCTCATGGCCGTTCCGTTGACCCGGGCCATGCGGCCGCGTCCCGGTGGCGCGTTCGGATCGTCCTGGTTCACGCCATTGTGATACGGGCACAGCATCACCAGGTTTTCCTGGTTGGTATACCCGCCGTTCTTCCACGCGATGAGATGGTGAACTTGGCATTCATCGGCGGGCTTCATGCAGGAGCCCCAAGCACAGACCGGGAACTCAGCCATGGCCATGATGCGCTGCTTGATGCTGGCGGAGCGCTCCTCATAGTAGAGGTTGACTGGCCCGTGATAGGGGTGGAAGAGAGTCGCGAGCGCGCCATCGAGGTCGATCTCTTCGGCTAGGACCTTGTTGAGGTATTCCGCGCCGGTCATCGTTGCGCCGTTGGTCATCTGCAGCGTGATTTCCTCGCCGTCGCCGTTGAGAATCTTCGTCATTGCATCCAGCGGGACCAAGATATTGGTTTGCAACCCGCGGCGCGGGGCGGCGCCTTTGAAGAAAGCTTTGCGGATGGATTCGAGGGGGCGCTCGCGGTCGACGGCGTCGCTAAGCTCTGCAATCATTTGCGCGGGGCCTGTGATTGCCATTGTCCACGGTGCATTGCGGCGGCGGTAAACAGTCACGCCCTCTTTCGGCACGGGTGGTGCCGAGTGCTCCTTGAGCTTCTTTTTCGCCAGCGTTTCCATCGCGAGGGTATCGGCGCTGGTCCGGCACAACTCTAGGCGCAGCTTCCAGCCCAATGCCTGCGTCTTGGCTTTGCGGGCATAGCGGTCAATGACTTCCAGAGTGGGCAAAGAATGCTTGCGTTGGCGCGCTGCCTTCACCGCGTCGCGTTGCATCCGCGTCATGGCGGTTTTGCCAAAGAAGCTCGTATGCAGCCGTACCAACTCCGCGGCGGTTTTGTCTGGGGAACCGGCGGCGATGAGGTCTGCTTCAGACATGCCTTCGCACTCGGCGATGACATTGATGCCGGCCCCGAGTGCGTTGAGGAAAGTCTGTAGCGCGTTCATATCTGTGGAGCATAAAACACCTTCTGAGCTGCGCGCATTAGAAAAAATGTTCCTGTGGAAAACCGTTTCTCAGACACCTCTTTTGTGCACTGTCGTTTCTATTTTGGGGTTCACGGGAACCTGCGCCTGTGAAAACTTGACCCCTCGGTTATACTTTGGAGCTATATGCAGTGAGCCGGCTATCACCGGGGAGCATTCCGGAAGAACGTGAGGCGCGTGAGCGTCGCATTATTAGAACCGGGCGGGTAGGGACCGTCATCTCCTTCACATCAACGAAGCGGGGCGCCTCGGCGCCCAAGCGGGGTGGTACCGCGAGCCGTACGGCGCGTCCCCGTCACAGCGAACGAGTGAAGGAATTTTTAGATGAGTAATAACCCCGCGAACGTCGGCAGTGTTTATCCCAAAGTCGATATGACTGCTGGGTCTTCCCGTTTCCCCGATATGGAGCAGGAAGTCCAGAAGTACTGGAAGGCCGACGACACCTTTAAAGCCAGCCTCAAGCAGACGGAGGGCTGCCCCGAGTATGTCTTTTATGATGGCCCTCCCTTTGCCAACGGTCTGCCGCACTACGGCCACCTGCTGACCGGTTACGTCAAGGACATCGTCCCGCGCTACCGCACCATGGCCGGCAACCACGTCCCGCGCGTCTTTGGCTGGGATACCCACGGACTGCCGGCGGAGCTGGAGGCAGAAAAGCAGCTCGGCATCACCGACAAGGGCCAGATCGAGGAGATGGGCCTGGAGAAGTTCAACGAGTACTGCGCCAAGTCCGTCCTCGAGTACACCGATGAGTGGGAAGAGTATGTCAACCGCCAGGCTCGCTGGGTGGATTTCGAGAACGGCTACAAGACCATGGACTTGGAGTACATGGAGTCCGTGATGTGGGCGTTCAAGGAGCTCTATGACAAAGGCCTGATCTACCAGGGCTTTAGGGTTTTACCGTATTCCTGGGCGGAGCACACCTCCCTGTCGAACCAGGAGACCCGCCTGGATGACTCCTACAAGATGCGTCAGGACCCGACCCTGACGGTGACGTTCCCGGTGGCTGGTGCCGTGGAGGGAAGTGCGGCGGAGAAGACGTTGGCGGAGAACGCCGAGCTTGCCGATGCCTCCTTCCTCGCCTGGACCACCACCCCGTGGACCCTGCCGTCCAACCTGGCTTTGGCGGTCCACCCGGAGGTTGATTACGTCCTGTTCAAGGCCACCGAGGGCGACTTTGCTGGCCGCACCTTCATCATGGCCGAGGCGCTCACCGGCACCCTGGCGAAGGAGCTGGGTGAGGTGGAAGTCCTCAAGACGTTCAAGGGCGCGGAGCTGGAGGGCTTCAAGTACGAGCCCATCTTCGGCTTCTTCCCGGATGTCGAGAATGCGTACCAGGTCTTGCTTGCTGACTACGTCACCACCGAGGACGGTACCGGTGTGGTCCACCAGGCCCCGGCCTTCGGTGAGGACGATATGCTCACCTGCCAGAAGTACGGCGTGGGCCTGGTCATCCCGGTGGATGAGGACGGTAAGTTCACCTCCCAGGTACCGCCGTATGAGGGCCAGCTCGTCTTCGACGCCAACAAGGCCATCATCAAGGATCTCAAGGCCGCTGGCCGCGTGGTACGCCACGTGACCATCGAGCACTCCTACCCACACTCCTGGCGCTCCGGCGAGCCGCTCATCTACATGGCGCTGCCTGCATGGTTCGTCAAGGTGACGGAGTTCCGTGACCGCATGGTCGAGCTCAACCACAATGAGATCGAGTGGTTGCCGGAGCACATCCGCGACGGTCAGTTCGGCAAGTGGCTGGAGGGCGCTCGCGACTGGAACATCTCCCGCACCCGCTACTGGGGCGCTCCGATCCCGGCGTGGATCTCCGATAACCCGGAGTACCCGCGAGTCGATGTCTATGGCTCGCTGGATGAGCTGGAGCGTGACTTTGGCGTGCGTCCGACGAGCCTGCACCGCCCGTACATTGATGAGCTGACTCGTCCGAACCCGGATGATCCGACGGGTAAGTCCACGATGCGCCGCGTGCCGGATGTGTTGGATTGCTGGTTTGAGTCCGGCTCGATGCCGTTCGCTCAGAAGCACTACCCGTTTGAGAACAAGGAATGGTTCGAGACGCATTCCCCGGCGGACTTCATCGTGGAGTATTCCGGCCAAACGCGCGGCTGGTTCTACCTCCTGCACGTGTTGTCCACCGCCCTGTTCGACCGCCCGGCGTTCAAGAAGGTTGTCGCCCACGGCATCGTGTTGGGCAATGATGGCCTGAAGATGTCGAAGTCCAAGGGCAACTATCCGAATGTGAATGAGGTCTTCGACCGCGATGGCTCGGATGCGATGCGCTGGTTCCTCATGTCTTCGCCGATCTTGCGCGGCGGCAACCTCATCGTTACGGAGCAGGGCATCCGTGAGGGCGTGCGCCAGGCCATCCTGCCGATCTGGAATTCGTACACCTTCCTGCAGCTCTACGCCTCCCAGGACGCAAAGTTCGACGTGAGCTCCACCAACGTGCTGGACCGCTACATCTTGGCCAAGACCCATGACTTGGTGAAGAACACCAACGACGCGCTGGCGAATACCGATATTGCTTCGGCAACGGAGGAGGTCCGCCTCTTCGCGGACGCGCTGACCAACTGGTACGTGCGCCGCTCCCGTGACCGTTTCTGGGAGGGCGAGGAAGCCCATCCGGAGGCTTTCAACACGCTCTACACGGTCCTGGAGACGGTCTCCCGCGTGGTCGCGCCGCTGCTGCCGCACGTGGCTGAGGTCATCTACCGTGGCCTGACCGGTGAGCGCTCCGTGCATTTGGCTTCCTACCCGAAGGCCGAGGATTACCCGGCTGACGATGCCCTCGTGGCCGCCATGGATGCCACCCGCGCGGTGGCCTCCGCGGCGTCCTCGGTGCGTAAGTCCAACAAGCTGCGCAACCGCCTGCCGCTGCCGAAGCTGACGGTGGCGATGAAGGATTCGGCGCGCCTGGCGGATTTCAAGGACATCATCCGGGATGAGGTCAACGTTAAGGACGTTGAGCTTACCGACGATGTCGACGCGGTGGGCACCTTCGAGGTCGTGTGCAACGCCAAGGTAGCCGGTCCGCGCTTGGGCAAGGATGTTCAGCGAGCTATCAAGAACCTCAAGGCGGGCAACTACGTGCGCGAGGGCGAGGACGTTGTGGTCGACGGCGATATCCGCCTATCCCCGGACGAGTACACCGAGCGCCTCAAGGCGGCGAATGCGAAGTCGACGGCTCGCGTGGAAGGGCTCGATGGCCTTGTCGCCGTGGATACCGAGGTGACGGAGGAGCTCGAGGCAGAGGGCTGGGCTGCGGACGTCATCCGCGGTTTGCAGGATGCGCGTAAGGCCGAGGATTTCGTGGTGACTGACCGCATCACCGTGGTTCTCTCCGTTCCCGCGGAGAAGGAAGAGTGGGCTCATCACCACCGCGAACACATCGCGGCGGAGGTGCTTGCTGTCGACTTCACTGTGACGACCCAGGCTCTCGAGCCAAGCGATGGACAGAACATCCATGATGTCCTCAAGGGCGTGACGGCTACCGTGGCCAAGGCCTAAATCCGCAGCGAAAAGCTCCGCTTCCCTCGAGTGGGGAGGCGGAGCTTTGAGCATCTGCGCACTGGTGGCGCAGGGGCGGCCCGGAGGGGGCCGCGATGACGGGGTGTGTGCGCTAGCGGCGGGTTCCGGGCAGGTGTGCGCGCCACGCAAGGATGACGTTGATGAGGCACACCAGCGCCAAGAAGCTGCCGATGCTGAACAACGCCGTGAAGCCGATATAGGGCGCAAGCGCGCTAAAGGCCATCGGGATGAAGAAGCCAGTGTAAGAAATGGAGTAGTACACGGCGGTCAAGCCGGCGAGCTCTCGCTCGCCCGCGATGCGCTGGACCTCGGACAATCCAGCGACCAGCGCCAAACCGTATCCCGCGCCCATTGTGGCGGCGGCTGCGATGCCGAGCGGCAGGGACAGCGAGTGAGCAGCAAACGCCCCGAGGATTGCGCCGACGGTGATGACGAACATCGACAGGGCCGAGGCTCGCGCGGACTTGTGGGTATCAACCAGGCGGCCCAGCATCTGGACGGCCACGCCGCAGCCCAGGGTGATGACGGTCATCAGGCCGGAGAAAGCGATGGGGGCGTTTCCAGCGGATTCGGATAGCAGCTGTGGAAGGAGCGCATAGGCCGCTCCCGCGCAGCCAAAGACCCAGGGGGCCACGGGCACGACGACACGCAGGAAACGCTTGTGCGCAGCGGCGGGGATGTGGAGCATCTCCAGCATGTCACGCACCCTGAGCTCCAGGATGGTGGTCTTGACATCGCCTCGGCTGGGCTGGCGGGTCTCAGGCGTATGCAGGATCCACGCGGCAGTCAACAGCGTGAGCAGCATGTGGAGGATATAGGCCGTGTGAGTCGGCCATGGCCCCCACTGGGCCAGCACCGAAGCGATACCCGCGCCGACGAGGAAGCCGGCGGTCAAACACAACGAAGCCTTACGAGCGCCGGACGCTGGGTCGCCGCCGGCGCTCGTGATGAGCTCCGTAATCCACGTTGAACCCACCGCCATGACTAGGCCTAATGCCATACCGCACAAGACGCGTCCCAACGCGATGATGAGTGGTTCGTTGGGGGCGATGGACAGCAAGAAAGAGCCTGCCAAGGACAGTGGTGCTGCGGGGAGCAACAGTGGGCGGCGGCCAAGCAGATCGGACAGCGGGCCGCCGATGAGCAGTGCGGGGATGATGCCAACCACGTAGGCGGCTAAGAGCCCGTTGACCGTCACCTGGGAAAAATTCGAGGTCTCGCGGTACATCACCAGCAGCGGGGTGAATTCATTTCCGCCCCAAGCAACCGCGATCATGGCACCGGCGACGGGGAACCACGCGCGCTTAGGCAGCGGCGCTTCGGCGGAGCGGCTGGGCGAGCCTGGGGAGGCAGCGCTTTCAGTGCTTTCGGTGGTGTCGGCGTCTGTGGGGGCGTCGGGTTGGGGAGTAGGCGCCTCGACAAGCGGGTTCGAATGCGCAGAGACAGTCACAGTTGCTTCCTTGAGGAGTTGAGGTGGGAATGGAGTTCGGTCAGGTAGGTGTCGATGTCGCCGGTGCGGAGGGCGTCGGCGAGCAAGGCGTGCTGGGCCACGAAGCCGCGTGCCTTCTCGACGCTGCGGCCGATGGCAGTTGCGGTAAAGCGGTGTTGGCGCTCGCGCAAGGTGTGGCCGAGGTGGGCGAGGAGGCGGTTGCCGCCGTTGTCCATGATGGTTTGGTGGAACTTCGCATCCAGTTGGGTATAGGTGCCCAGATCGCCAGCGTCTAGGGCGGCCTTTTGCTCATCGATGGTGGCGACGAGGACATCGGCGATGAGACTGCGCTCCTCTGCGGACAGTCCGCAAATATGGCGGGCAGAGTTCTCATCCACGAGGAGGCGCGCCTCGTAGACCTCACGGATTTCGCGGGGGCTAATCGGTACGACCAGCGCACCGCGCTTGGGGTAGAGCTTCAAGAAGCCCTCCACCTCCAAACGGAGGAAAGCCTCGCGCACCGGGGTTCTACTCATTCCCAGCTCGGCGGCAAGGGCGGCTTCGGAGAGCATCTCCGAGTCATCGATGTCGTCATCGATGATGCGGCGCTTGAGGTGATCGTAGGCCCGTTCCGCGGCGGGTACCTTGTCTTTTTGCATGTATACATGATGCATGCATGCGGTGCTCTCGGTCTAGCGCAAACGCCAATTCGTGAGACATTGATCACGCGGTGGGCAAGTGAGAGCTAGTTCTCTCACGGCACGGTTGGGGTGCCTTGCTGATGCGAATGTGTGTTTTAGACTTGAAGGCATGCAACGCTGGGTTCTTCACATCGACATGGACGCGTTCTTTGCGTCGGTGGAGCAGCTCACCCGCCCTACCTTGCGCGGCCGGCCTGTGTTGGTGGGTGGAACGAGCGGACGCGGCGTCGTCGCCGGTGCCTCTTATGAAGCCCGCGCATATGGAGCTCATTCCGCAATGCCCATGTTCCGCGCGCAGCAGCTCGTGGGCTATAAAGCCGTGGTGGTGCAGCCGCGCCGGGCGGTGTATGTGGCGGCCTCGCGCCGGGTATTTGGAATTATTGCGCAGCATGCGGGGGTCATCGAACAGCTCTCCATCGACGAGGCCTTCATGGAACCGGCCGCACTCGCCGGAGCCACGCCCGCCGAAGTCCGTGAGTGGTCGGAGAATCTGCGCCGAGTGATTCGAGCTGAGACGGGCCTTCCCAGCTCCATCGGCGCCGGTGCAGGCAAGCAAAGCGCGAAGATTGCGTCAGGGGAGGCCAAACCGGACGGGACTTTCATCGTGCCCCAGGAGCGCTTCGATGAGCTCATCCACCCGCTGCCGGTGGGCAAACTCTGGGGAGCGGGCCCAGTCACCCAGCAGAAGCTCGCAGCTATCGGCGTGGAGACTATCGGACAGCTGGCGGCGATGAGCCGCAAGGAAGTCGAGATCTCACTGGGCAACGTGGTGGGCGTGCAGCTGTGGAAGCTCGCCCAAGGGATTGATGAGCGTCCGGTTGCCCCGCGCGCGATTGCCAAACAAATCTCCACCGAGTTCACCTACCCCACGGACCTTCGCACGGCGGCGGAGGTGGATGCGGCACTAATCCGCGCGGCGCAGGGCGCGCATTCCCGCCTGCTCAAGGACGGCCGCGGCGCGCGCACGGTGACGGTGAAGCTGCGGATGGCGGATTTCCACATCGAATCCCGCTCGGCCACGTTGCCCTATGCCACGGATGACCTGAAGGTCCTCGAGGCTAAGGCCTTGAGTTTGGCGCGCTACCCGGAGGAGCTCGGGCCCATCAGGCTGGTCGGGGTGAGCTACTCGGGGTTGGAGGAGGCCCGCCAAGACGTGCTGTTTCCGGAGCTAGACCGCGAGGTCGTGCGTCCAGCTCCGGATACGGATTACGAGACTGGCGTCAGCGATCACCTGCCCGGCGCGCCGGAACCCGAGGCAGAGCCCGGAGCAGAGTCGGAATCGCTGGGAGAAGCGGGATCGGATTCGATGCGCCGCTGGCATGCTACCCAGGACGTCTACCACTCCGAGTTTGGCCACGGCTGGATTCAAGGCGCCGGTCACGGGGTGGTCAGCGTGCGCTTTGAAACTCGCGCTACGGGCCCGGGGTTCGTGCGCTCTTTCGCGGCTGAGGATGAAGACCTCCACCCGGCCGATCCATTGGACTCACTGGCCTGGGAGGGGGCGCTGCCAGGCGACGCCACCGAGGCCGATGGGCCCGAGATTGACACCGCTGGGGCGGAACCGTCACGCGAGGATAGCTAGCCCGCGGTATAAGCCGCGGTGGGCGGTGCTGGGTTAAACATCTCTGCCACCGGTGTGCCGGTGGCAAGTGCCGCGGCGAGCATAATGCGGGCTTGGCCGGCTCGGAATCCACCGGAGGCCACCGCACCCATCTCGCCCAAGGTGGCACCGCCACCTGCGCCGCCATAGGCCAGCTTGGTGGCTCCGTAGGGCGTGCGGGTGCTAATCACCACGGGCACACCCGCTTGCAGCGCGCGGGCAACCCCGGCTCCCATCTCTTCACCCATGTTCCCCGAGCCCATGGCTTCGATGACGAGGCCTTGGGTGTGGTTGAGGGAGGCGTCGACAAGCGCGGCACCGGCACCCGGGTAGGCGGCGATGATCTCAACGGGGTGTTGCGCCATGGGGGAGAGCGGCAACGGCGGCAGAGCGGAGTCACCCACCGGTAGCTCCTCAAAGCCGTTGAGCTGCGAAGTATGCCATTTGCGCGCGCCGCGTCCGGGAATGGTCTTGCCGCCGAATTGCACCCACACGCCGGGCTTTCCGGAACGCAGGAGCTCATAGGAATCGCGCAGATTGCGCGGGCCATCACCAGCCGGGTGGTCGAAGGCGCGCTGCGCGCCAGTGAGCACGATGGGCCCCTCGCCGAGGTCGAAGAGGGATAACGCCAGCGCAGTTTCCTCCATGGAATCGGTGCCGTGCGTGATGAGGACACCATCAATCTCTGGGCGCGCAAGGTGCTGGCGCACACACAGCAGTAGCTCATCGAGGTCTGCCAAAGTAATCGAGCTGGAATCCAGCGCGCGGAATTCCACCACCTCAATGTCGTGTGTTCCGACTTCAGCGTCGAGGAATTGGGCTAGCTGTTGCCCACTGACGGTGGGGACCAGGGATCCGTCACGGACCGTCGTGCAGGCGATGGTGCCACCGGTGGCGATGAGGGCGAAAGTCATGACAGCAGGCTACTACAGGCACGCACCTGCGCGGGAACCCCAGGGCGGCGGTCGTGGACGCTAAAGTAAAAGGGATAAACCACGATCCCCTACGTGAGGAGTATTTGTGAAATCCTTCAAGCTGAGCGCCGCCGTTGTGGCCCTGGGCGCCGCGACTGCCCTGGCTGCCTGCTCGTCTTCCGAGGATGCAGACACCGAGAACAGCACCGCCGCTAAGCCTTCGGGCGAAACCTCCGCATCGCAGGTGGCCTCCACCGAGATGCCTACCGTGGAGCAGCTCAATGAGATCCTGACCAAGGCCGCCGACCCGAACCTTCCGCAGGAAGAGAAGGTCCAGCTGGTCCAGGGCAGTGAGACGGCGCCGGAGCTTTTCGACGTCATGTCGCAGTCTCAGGCCGAGTCCGGTGCCACCTTCGAGGTCGTTGCCCCGGTCATCCCGGGCCTCGTGCCGGATTCCGCGCTCGCGACCGTCCACATCAATACCCCGGACGGCCAGCAGCAGACCGCCGACCAGGTGGAGTTCATCAACGAGGGCGGCACGTGGAAGCTGTCCAAGACGTGGGCCTGTGTCCTGGTCACCAACATCGTCCCGCCGGAAGAGGTGCCGGAGATGTGTGCTGATTCCGTACCGGAAGGCGCAGAGGCGCCTGCCGACGCCCCCGCTGAAGGTGCCGAAGCTCCTGCCGACGCCCCGGCAGAAGGCGCTGAGGCCCCAGCCGACGCCCCGGCTCAGTAAGACTGGGATTCAAGCTTCAGCGCCCGCCACCACACTGGATTGAGAGCCAGTGGGTGGCGGGCGCTGTGCTGTCCGAAGGTCGGCGCGCGGTTGCCTGATGCGGGGCAGGCGCGGCGCGCAGCGGACTAGTCGGTGGTGAACGTCATATCGGTGGCGCTGGTTTGCACCACGCGAAGATCGGAGCTGTCCGCACCATAAGAAATGGCAGTAGTCACGGAGACATCGCCGGCTGTGGGAAGTGGTTTGGTCAGATCAACGGTGACCGTGCCCTTCGACGTCGACGTGGTGTCCATGACCTTGAGCTCTTTGCCCCGCAGCTCCTCGGGGGCGTCAGCGCCGTCGAAGGAGAGCGCGCCCAGGGACGGCCGCTGCTCAACCTCGACGTTGAGCGTGGCGATATCCCCGTCGAGCTTGTCCAAGGTATAGGTCGTGGTTTGCAGCAGCGTGGACTCGCCGGTAACGCGCGATTCCACGACCCACTGAGCACCGGAGCCAATTTCCTCATCCGGGAAGACGATGGGCAGCGAGGTCAGGCTGGTGATGGCGCGCTCCACAGTGCTGCGGGCCTCGTCGGTTGCGGCCTGCGGGGCGGCAAGGCGCAGCGAGTTCATTTGCCCGCTATCCGTGCCGCGCCACCCAAATTGGAAGCCCTCGGCGGAGGAGACGTCCGCGCCTTCGGCCGCAGGCTTGCCCACGGTAACGAAGGCGTTGCGGCTGGCCGGCAACTGGCCCTCAACATTCTCGGTGGCAGCCTCCACCGAGGCCTGTAGCGGAAGGGCGACCTTGTCCTTGGACGCTGGTGCAGGAGCCGAGCTGCCGTCCTTGCGCAATTGCTGGTCAAAACCCGTGGCGACCTCATATGTCAGCTCCTGAGTGGCATCGAGATCCTTATAAGCCACAACGCGGCTTGCGTCGTCACCGGGTTCTAGGAGGGTGACGCGCGGGGCATCGAGGGCTAAGCCCACTGGCTCCTCTACTGGCTTGGCCGGCTGGGAATAGGAACAGCCGGCGAGCGCGCCGCTGACTCCCAAGACGGTGGCGGACAGGACTGCTAGAGCTCTCACACGAAACACGCATTCCAAATTACCGGATGAGCCTGTTTAGAATGGAACGAGTGAAAGCAAGGAGTTATATCGGAGTGATGGTTGCGGTGGTGCTCGGTGTGGCCGCCGTCGACCAAGCCGTGAAGGCACTGATGCTGTCCATCCTCACGGAAGGCGAAGCCCTACCCGTAATCGGTGACTGGTTCCGCTTCTACCTTCTCTTTAACCCCGGCGCCGCCTTCTCTATGGGAGGGGAAGGCTCGACGTGGCTGTTTACCACTATCCAACTCGCCTTCGTTGTTGGTGTAGCAATCGCCGCCCCGCGCATTCATGACAAGTGGCAGGCCATCGGGCTGGCGATGATCGCCGGCGGCGCTCTGGGCAACCTCATCGACCGCCTCGTGCGCGAGCCAGGGTTCTGGTTCGGCCACGTGGTGGATTACATCTCCGTGGGCAGCTTCGCTGTTTTCAATATCGCGGACGCGGCCATTACCTGTGGAGTCGTGGTCTTCATCATTGCGATGTTTTGGGCGGAGATGCACGAGAAAGCTGAAGAAAAGGAAACGGGGGGAGAGTAATGCGCGAAAGCCGTAGGTTGCCGGTGCCCGAAGGGCTCGATGGCATGCGCGTGGATGCCGCCTTGGCCAAGCTCCTGGGCATTTCCCGCGCCCGCGTGGCCCAGCTGTGCACGGCGGGTGACGTGGAAATCGACGGTGCGGCCGTGGGCAAGTCCGAGCGCTTAAACGCCGGTGGCTGGATCGACGTCATGATGCCAGCGCCCGAGGAGCCGCTCATCCCTAAGGAAGAGCTGGTGGAGGGCATGGATGTCCTCTACGCGGACGAGGATGTCATCTGCGTGTTCAAGCCCGTGGGCGTGGCCGCCCACCCGACTCTGGGCTGGGATGGGCCCACCGTCATCGGCGGGCTGCGGGCGGCGGGCTATGCGCTTGCCGACGCCGGCCCTACCGAACGCAAGGGCATCGTCCACCGTCTCGACGTGGGTACCTCAGGCGTCATGGTGGTCGCCGCTAGTGAGCGGGCCTACTCGCAGCTTAAGAACGCCTTCCGCGAGCGCACCGTGAAAAAGACCTATCACGCCGTGGTCCAAGGCCTGCCCGATCCCATCGTCGGCACCATTGATGCGCCTATCGGGCGTCATCCTTCCGCGGGCTGGAAGTTTGGGGTCATTGATGACGGCAAGCCGGCGGTGACGCACTACACGCTGCTCGAGGCCTTCCGCGAGGCCAGCCTCCTCGAAGTCCACCTGGAGACCGGCCGCACCCACCAGATCCGCGTGCACATGTCTGCTACTGGGCATCCCTGCGTGGGCGACCCGATGTATGGCTGTGATCCGAACCTGGCCAAGCGCGTGGGGCTTAACCGCCAGTGGTTGCACGCGGTCGAGCTCGGTTTTACCCACCCCGGAACTGGCAAGTGGTTTGAATGCACCGCACCCTACCCGGACGATCTGAAGCACGCCGTGGAGGTATTGCGCGGATGAGCCCGCAGCGGAGCACGCGCCAGCGCATCTACCGGCGCCGCCGTGCCGCGGCGTTGGTGCTGCTGGCCGTGCTGGCGCTGGTGGTGATTGTCCTTTTCGGTCTGCTTGGCACGCAGCCTCGCTCGGCGTTGCAGGGAGACCAGCTGGGCCCGGATGGAACCGAGACTGCCGCCGAATACCGCGAGCGCGCGGAGGCCTCGCTAGCGCAGGCGGATAAGCCAGCCTATGCGCTGGTGGGTTTTAATAAGCCGCTGAGTCCGCACGACGTCTCTGAGGCTCTGCAACCAATCCAGCGGATGGATGCCATCGTGATTGGGCTGGCCGCTCCTATCGCTGTTCCCGAACCCGTCGCAGGAGCCGAGCGCGCCGACGTCATCGAGGCGGTGTTCGCCCGCGTGGATGAGCAAGCCGGTGGCATGGGCGAGGAAGTCCCCACGCACGTTGATGCGGTGGTGGTCTATTCTGCGGGCACCCAACTGCGCGCCCTCGCCGCCGACCCGCGGGTCGAGACGGTCGAGGTTGCCCCCGACGATGCCGCCTGGGGATCCTTCGGCGTGCGCCCGCCCGCTAACGTCGGACAGAACGAGAACCGCTAAAACAGTCAAGGAGAAGACATGCGTTTGTTTCCGAACACCTCTACGTGGCCGCCGAACTACCGCTTTGCTTACCTCTTGATGTGGGCGGGCGCATTCATCGCCTCCGGAGCTGCCATCGCGCAAGGGATCTGGGGTGCCGACAAGCTCACCTTCGGCATTCTCGTCGTGGTGGCCATCTACTGCATCGCCATGGCCATTCTCATGCCGCGGTGGGCGCTGAACGCGCGCGAGGAATCCGCCCGGCGCGCCCAGGCTAAGCAAGCGCGCGAGGAGCTGAAGCGCCGCTAGTCCTCTGCGGTGGCGCGTGACTCGCCAGCGGGGTGGAGGCGGGCGCGGCGTCGAGAAGCGCGGCCCATGCGTACCAAGTCTGCAAGGTAGATGATCACCGCAACCCAGATGATGGCGAAGCCGATCCAGCGTTCGGTGGACATGTGCTCCTGGGTCACGAACAGCGCCCACAGCATCTGCATGATGGGGGTCATGTACTGCAACATGCCGAGGGTAGACAGGCGCAGGTGCTTAGCACCCTGCGCGAAACACAGCAGCGGTAGGGCAGTGACGAGGCCGGAGGTAATCAGCAGTGCGACGTGCCCGGGGCCTTCGGTAGTGAAGGTGGATTCGCCCTGTGCTTGGAGGTAGCCCAGGTAGATGAGTGCGAAGGGGAGCATGACAATTGTTTCCGCGGCCACCGACCCCATGGAGGAGACCGTGATGCGCTTTTTAAGCAGGCCGTAGATACCGAAGCTGAAGGCTAGGGCCAGTGAGTAGTAGGGGGCCTGACCGGTCATGAAGGTTAGCCACAACACGGCGATGAAGGCGATGCTGACCGACGCCACCTGCGCCTTCGTCAGCTTTTCCTTGAGGAAGATGATTCCTAGGGCCACGGAGACGAGCGGGTTGATGAAGTAGCCAAGTGCGGCATCGGCCACGTGGTCGCTGTTGATGGCGATGACGTAGGTTCCCCAGTTGATGGTGATGGCCACGCCGCAGGCGAGCATCCACCCCCAGGTGCGCAAGCTGAACGCGCGTAACTCGCGCCAGCCGCCGGTTACCAAGAGCATTGCGGTGACAAGAACCGCGGTCCACACGATGCGGTGGGCCAAGATCTCGAAAGGGCTGGCGGGGCGCAGCAGCGGGAAAAACGCCGGGAAGAAACCCCACATGAGATAGGCAGCAATGGTGTAGAACATTTAAGAAAATGTACCTTAACGAGGACGTACGAGCGAAGTTTGACGTCCCCGCTAAGATGAGCCGCATGGCCAAAAACTCCTCCTTCGTCCACCTGCACAACCACACCGAGTTCTCCATGCTGGATGGCATGGCCAAGGTGGATATGTTGGCGGATGAGGTGGTTCGCCAAGGAATGCCTGCCGTCGGCATGACAGACCACGGCAACATGTATGGCTCCAACGCCTTCTACCAAAGGATGACGAGCGCCGGGGTGAAGCCCATCATCGGCATCGAGGCCTATCTCGCGCCCGAGTCACGCTTCAACAAGAAGCGCGTGCTGTGGGGAACCCCGGACCAAAAGCGCGATGACGTCTCCGCTTCCGGTGCCTACCTGCACCAGACCATGCTGGCGGAAAATGAGACCGGCCTGCGCAACCTGTTCACGCTGTCCTCCCTGGCCTCCTATGAAGGCCAATTGGGCAAGTGGCCGCGCATGGACGCGGAGCTGATTGCCGAGCACGCCGAGGGCATCATCGCCACCACCGGCTGCCCGTCGGGTGACGTGCAGACCCGCCTGCGCCTGGGCCAGTTCAATGAGGCGCTAGAGGCCGCCGCTATGTGGCAAGACATCTACGGCAAGGACAACTTCTTCTTGGAGCTCATGGACCATGGGCTGGACATCGAGAAGCGCACGCGCGATGGCCTGTTGGAGATCGGCCGAAAGCTGGACCTGCCGCCGCTGGTGACCAATGACTGCCACTACGTGCTGGAAACCCAAGCCCCCGCGCACGAGGCCATGCTCTGCGTGCAGACGGGTAAGACGTTTATGGACCCGGACCGTTTCAAGTTCGACGGCACCGGCTACTACATCAAGTCCGCCGCGCAGATGCGTGAGCTGTGGGATCATATGGTGCCGGAGGCTTGCGATAATACTCTGTGGATTGCCGAGCGCGTGCAGGACTATGGCGCGATTTGGGAGGAGCACACCCACGACCGCATGCCGATTGCCGACGTCCCCGAAGGCCACACCCCAACCTCCTGGCTGACCCACGAGGTAATGGAGGGACTGAAGGATCGCTTCAACGGTGGGGATGTGCCGCAGGAGTACATCGACCGTGCTGAATACGAGATCAGCGTCATCGATATGAAGGGCTACCCTTCCTACTTCCTCATCGTGGCCGAGCTCATCAAGCACGCGCGGTCCATCGGCATTCGCGTTGGTCCGGGACGTGGTTCGGCGGCCGGTGCACTCGTGGCCTACGCGCTGACGATTACCAACATTGACCCCATCGAGCACGGCCTGCTCTTCGAGCGATTCCTGAACCCGGAGCGCCCCTCCGCGCCGGATATCGATATCGACTTCGATGATCGCCGCCGCGGCGAGATGATTACCTACGCCGCCGAGAGGTGGGGCGAGGACAAGGTAGCGCAGGTGATCACCTTCGGCACCGTGAAGACGAAGCAGGCTATTAAGGACTCCGCGAAGGTGCACTTTGGCCAGCCCGGCTTCCAGATGGCCGACCGCATTAACGGCGCTCTGCCACCGGCCATCATGGCCAAGGACATCCCGCTCGCCGGCATCATGGACCCAGAGCACGAGCGCTATTCGGAGGCAGCCGAGGTCCGGCAGATGATTGAGACCGACCCGGACGTCAAGAAGATCTACGAGACCGCCCGTGGCCTTGAGGGCGTGGTTCGCCAAGCCGGCGTGCACGCATGTGCCGTGATTATGGCCTCGGTGCGCCTCATGGACCACATTCCGATGTGGAAGCGCCCAGCCGACGGCGCCTACATCACCGGCTGGGACTACCCGGCCTGCGAGGCCATCGGCCTGCTGAAGATGGACTTCCTGGGCCTGCGCAACCTCACCGTGATCGGTGACTGCCTGGAGAACATCAAGAAGAACCGCGGTGAGGAAGTCCACCTCGAAGACCTCCACGCCGACGACCCGAAAGCCTCGAAAGTCTATGACCTGCTCTCGCGCGGCGATACCCTGGGCGTGTTCCAGCTGGACTCCGGCGGCATGCAGGAGCTGCTCAAACGCATGAAACCGACGGGCTTTAAGGACATCGTGGCCTCGCTGGCGCTCTACCGCCCGGGCCCGATGGGCGTGAACGCGCACTGGGATTATGCGGACCGCAAGAATGGGCGCAAGGAAATCACTCCGATCCACCCCGAACTGGAGGAGCCGCTCAAGGAAATCCTCGATGAGACCTACGGTCTCATCGTGTACCAGGAGCAGATCATGCGTATCTCGCAGAAGGTGGCAAACTACACCGCCGGCGAGGCAGACGGCTTCCGTAAAGCCATGGGTAAGAAGAAGCCCGAAGTCTTGGCGCAACAGTACGACAAGTTCTGGGGCGGCATGAAGGACAACGGCTACTCCAAGGAAGCGATGGACGCTCTGTGGGGCACCATCGAGCCCTTCGCCTCCTATGCGTTTAACAAGTCCCACGCCGCAGGCTACGGTCTGGTGTCCTTCTGGACGGCCTACCTCAAGGCCTACTATGCGCCGGAATACATGGCTGCGCTGTTGACCTCGGTGGGTGACAAAAAGGATAAGTCCGCCATCTACCTTGCCGACTGCCGCCACCTGGGCATCCGTGTGCTTTCCCCGGATGTCAACGAATCGGTGGAGACCTTTCAGGCCGTGGGCGATGATATCCGCTTCGGCATGGGCGCTATCCGCAACGTTGGTGGGGACGTGGTGGATTCCATCGTGAAGACTAGGCGGGAGAAAGGCGCCTATGCGTCCTTCTCCGACTACCTGGACAAGATTGAGCTGGCGGCCTGCTCGAAGCGCGTCACAGAATCCCTGATCAAGGCCGGTGCCTTCGATTCTTTGGGTCATCCGCGTAAGGGACTCATGCTCATCCACGAAGATGCCGTGGATTCGGTGCAGACGACGAAGAAGGCAGCCGACAAGGGTCAATTCGATCTCTTCGCCGGCTTTGGCGGGGAGGAAGGGCAAGGCGAGTCCGCTTCCGCCTTCGCCATCGATATTCCGGACGAGAACTGGGACCGCAAGCACGAGCTGGCCCTGGAGAGGGAAATGCTGGGCCTGTATGTCTCCGGCCACCCGCTCGACGGATTCGAGGAAGCCCTCAACGCGCAGACCGATACCCCGATTACGAAGATTCTCAACGGTGAGGTGGGCAATGGCCAAGAGCTGGTGATTGGCGGCATCATCTCGGGTGTTGACAGGCGCTTTTCCAAGCGTGATGGCTCGCCCTGGGCCATCGTCAGCATGGAGGACCACAACGGTGCACAGGTGGACATCCTCGTGTTTAACCAGGTGTATTCGTTGGTGGCCGCGCAAATCGCGGAAGATAACATCATCCTGGCCAAGGTGCAGGTGAAGATCCGCGATGAGCGCATGTCCCTGTTCTGCTCCGATATCCGCATCCCCGATCTTGGCCCCGGCAACGGTGCCGGCCTGCCGCTGCGCCTGACCATGCGCACGGATCAGTGCACGATGGACAACATTGCGCGCCTCAAGCAGGTCCTAGTCAACAACAAGGGCGAGTCGGATGTGTACCTCACGCTTGTCGACGGCGAAGAGTCCACCATGATGGTCCTTGGTGACCACTTGCGCGTGGAGCGCTCCAGCAATCTCATGGGTGATCTCAAAGCGACAATGGGTGCCGGCATCCTCGGGTGAATTTATCTTCGCTTTCGCTATGGGTAGACGGGCCTTGACAGCTAGGCTAGACAGCACAGTCTAGAAGAAAGGAACCCCGTTTCCCATGGTCAATAAGATTCGCACCACCCACGTTGGCTCGCTGCCACGCACGAAGGAGCTGCTGGAGGCAAACCTCGAGCGCTCTGCAGGCACCATCTCCGATGAGAAGTTCCACGAGATTCTTCAGCGATCCGTCGCGGACGTCGTCAAGCGGCAGGTCGACCTTGGCGTCGACATCATCAACGAGGGCGAGTACGGCCACATCACCTCCGGCGCCGTCGACTATGGCGCGTGGTGGAACTATTCCTTTACCCGCCTGGGCGGCCTGACCATGACGGATAAGGACCGTTGGGAAATCGGTGACAAGATCCGTTCCGAGCCGGGCAAGATTCGACTCTCTTCGATGAAGGATCGCCGTGACCGCGCTCTGTTCGCCGAGGCCTACAATGACCCGGATTCGGGTATCTTTACCGGCCGCAAGAAGGTTGCCAACCCGGAGTTCACCGGCCCGGTTACCTACATCGGCCAAGATCAGGTGGAAGCGGACGTCAAGCTGCTTGCCGACGCCCTGCCTGATGGCACCGAAGGCTTCGTCGCCGCCCTATCCCCAGGCGCAGCGGCACGCCTTCCTAACAAGTTTTACGAGGACGAGTCTGACCTCCTGCGTGCCTGCGGTGAGGCGCTCAAGGTGGAGTACAAGGCGATTACGGATGCCGGCTTGACCGTGCAGTTCGACGCCCCGGACCTGGCTGAAGCCTGGGACTCGGTGGTTCCGGAGCCGACGGTTGAGGACTTCCAGGCCTTCCTACGTGAGCGAATCGATGTGCTCAACGAGTCCATCAAGGACATCCCGCGTGAGCAGACTCGTCTGCACATCTGCTGGGGTTCCTGGCATGGCCCACACGTGACGGATATTCCGTTCGAGGACATCATTGAGGAGATCCTGCAGGCCAAGGTCGGCGGATTCTCCTTCGAGGGTGCCTCGCCGCGTCACGCCCACGAGTGGCGCGTGTGGAAGGACCACAAGCTGCCGGAGGGCACCGTCATCTACCCGGGCGTGGTCTCGCACTCCACCAATGCTGTGGAGCACCCGCGTTTGGTGGCGGACCGCATCATTCAGTTCGCTGAGCTGGTGGGCCCTGAAAACGTGATTGCGTCGACTGACTGTGGCCTCGGTGGCCGCCTGCACCACCAGATTGCGTGGGCCAAGCTGGAATCCCTCGTAGAAGGCGCGCAGATCGCCTCCGAGGAGCTTTTCTAGTCAGCGAGCGGCCTTGACCCAGCGAGCACACTAAGTAAAACGCGCGAACCTCCTTGGTTCGCGCGTTTAATTTTTGGTGGGGAGGCGGTTACTTCGCAGCCGCTTTCTCGCCTTCCTTCTTCTGGGAGTTATCCCAGTGGAAGCCCTGGCTCTTCAGGAAGGCGCGCAGACCATCGAGAACGGATGGGTCGAATTGTGCGACCACGGTCAGCGCATTAATAGCGACGGCGACCAGAGCGATAATGCCGCCGACCCACGCAAAGACCTCTTCGGCTGTGTCATTGGGGCGGGCGGACTGTACCCATTCGGGCATCTCGTCCCATTCCTTCTCCAACTCGGCGTCCTTTTCCGCTTGGACGCAGTCTGGCTCTGCTGGCATGCCAGAGGAACCATAACCGTTAAGGATGCCGAGCCCCAGCTCCTGCGGCCCCATGAAGGAAGAACCCGCGGTGCCATCGGCAACCGCCTTTTCGTGCTCCTCACGCGCCTTGTGCACAGCGTCCGCACATTCCTTGGAGAGATCGGAGGTGTCGATGTGACCGACGTTCATCGAGCTTCCACCGTTGGGGCCCTGAGAGCTTCCGCCACTAGAGCTTTGGCTCTGGGAGGAAGCGGGGGACTGGCTGCTCTCAGCGGAGTCAGCGGCTGTGGCCAACGGGGTGACCAGGGCCATCGTCGTCGCGCACACTGCGATAAGGGAGGTGGAAAGGCGCATAATCAGGAGTTCTCCTTGAAAGAAGGTGCGAAGGGGGTGCGAGAAAAAGGGGTGGGCTAGCTTGTCCTAAGCCCACTTCAATGTAGCAGCCCGCCCCGAGGGAAGGTAGGGATTACAGGAACTTCTCCAGCTGCTCGCGCAGCGGTGCTGGGGCAAGGCTGAGGACTGTTTCGCGGACACCCGGAGCGTTCAGCAGGCCGACTGCGGCAGCCACCGCAGCGATGACACCGATGACAGAACCGGCGATGATGCTCGCAGTGGATGAGTGGGAGCTGTGGGTATTCTTGTCCTCGTCGTCCTTGTCACCGGTAGAGTCTTCGTCGTCAAGCAAATCTTCAACAGAGTAGACAGTGGTGGTTCCGGAGACTTCGTTGCCCACGATGAGCAGGTGCTCGCCGTTGGGGGAGTCGGCTTTATCGACGAAGGCGAAGCCCTCCGGGCCCAGGTCACCGGCAGCGGCGAACTCATCGGTGGAGAAGTCGCGGTTGTTGACGTAGGTGACGAAGGAGGCATTGGCCGGGTCGGTGACGTCATAGACGAAAACGCCGCCGACGCGCTCGGCGCCAACGAAAGCATAGGTGCGATCCCCAACCTTGCCGATTGTCAGGGCCTCCGGTTCAGGGCCCTTGTTGTCAGAGCGGTCATCAAACTCGGCCGCTTCGTTGTCGGCGTTGTGGTGGAACACTCCCGGTTCATTCAGCTCAGCGGTGATCTTTTCAAAATCGCTACCGGAGTCGAAGACGACCGTGCCGTTGGCGTCGTAGATGCTGAAGGAGCGAGAGCCGAAGGAATAGAGCTCGTCGAAGCAGCCCTTCTCTTCATTCCACCCGGAGGCGTTGCTGAGCTTCAGGTTGCCGGCCTGCTTCTTGTCGGCGAGCTCGTCCGGATTGACGTCGCCCAGCGCGCCCTCGCACACCTTGCCGTCCTCGATGAGGTCCTTGAGCTCGACTTCATCGGTGTAGACGCCGGAACCACCGTCCTTTTCCTTGACACCCCACTCGCGGGCGTCGCCCTCATTCGCGGTGGCGAAGTAGGTCTGGCCGCCGGCGGTGAAAGCACCGATGGAGTCCGGCATGGACAGACCCTTGACCGGGATGGTGCGCAGCTCGGCGGCGTCATCCTTGTTGGAGGAGTCGAGTGCTACCTGCGAGTGATCCGCAATGTGAGCCGGCAGGATCTTCTCCACTGTGGCGGATTCAATATCGATGACCCCAATGGCATTGGCCTCCTGCAGCGTCACGTATGCCTTGCCCGCCTGGGAGGAGATGTACTCCGGTTCGAAGTCAATGGAGGGCTTCGCCTCGTGCCCGGAGGGACCAAAGACGCGCACGCCCTCAGGCAGTGGCTTGCCGTCGAAAGCCGTGAAATCAGCGATGCGGGCATCCGCCTGAGTCGGCGCCGCAACTCCCGCCGGCAGCTTGATAACGGAGACGGAACCTTCTGGGTCGGCGACGTAATCGGTGCCCTCGGCGTTGAGCTCGTTCGACGGCTCGCCCTCGTTGGCCACGAGAGCGTAGCTTCCGTCCGCGGTGAGGTGGACGTTATCCGGCAAAGCACCCACCGCCACGCGCCCCAGCTCGGCGGTGGCTAAGTCCTCGGCCGCAGCGTTGAAGAAGAGCGCCTCGCCGTTCTCGGTCTTGTCCGCCTGCTGGACGGCGGCCACAGCCAGGCCATCAGGGCGTACGGCTACGGAGTTGATCTCTTTGCCTTCACCGGCAGAAATGGAGCCGATCAAGGTGGGCTTGGCTGGGTCAGCGGCGTCGAGGACGTCGATCTGGCCCGCGTGCGCGTTAACCGTAAGGATGCGCTTGGAGGCTGGGTGGAAGGCCACGATTTCCGCGGCTGATTCTGCGTACACGCCGGACTCATAGGTGCCGATCGGGGTCACCTTGAGGCTGGCGTCAGCGGCGGAATGCTCGATGACGTTGTCCACAATCGCGGCCGAGGATGCCGGCACGGTCAGGCTAAGGCTAGTCGCGGTCGCAGCACACAGCGCGAGAGCGCGGCGGGAGAAAGAGCGAGACATTGAGAAAGACTCCTTGAAGCGGAACGAAAAAGTTTCCGAACCACCGTACGTACCGCCCATGGTGCTTTTGGGGAACGCAGCGTTGCAAACAAACGATATCTAGGTAAACGTTGGGTGAATCGGTCGAATGCTAGGTAATGTGCGACGCGAGAGAGCTGGGGCGCTAAAATGAGCCACCATGACAAGCACCCCGCAAGACTTCGAGCCAATCCACGCCTCTGATATCCAACTGGCACAATCGCGAATTAGCTCGGAGATTGCCCCGACTCCGCTGCAGTATTGCCCGCGCCTGTCCCAAGAAACCGGCTATGAGGTGTACTTAAAACGCGAAGATCTGCAGGACGTGCGCTCCTACAAGATTCGCGGCGCTCTGTACGGCATGTCGAATTTAAGCGAAGAGCAGCGGAAGCAGGGGATTGTTACAGCCTCTGCCGGCAATCACGCCCAAGGCGTGGCTTATGCCTGCCGCACCATGGGGATCCACGGCAAGATCTTCGTGCCGGAGCCGACCCCGAAGCAAAAGCGCGACCGCATCCTGGTCCATGGCGGTGACGTCGTGGAACTCGTTGTCACCGGCGCCAACTTCGATGAAGCAGCTGCCGCCGCGCACGCGGATGCTGCGGAGCGCGGTGCCTTCTTTATTGAGCCTTTCGACGCACGCGATACCGTTACCGGCCAGGGAACCGTCGCCGCGGAAATCGTGTCCCAACTGTCGTCCATCGGTAAATCCCTCGACACCGTGGTGGTCCCCGTGGGCGGCGGTGGCCTGATCTCCGGCATCACCTCCTACCTCGCTGACATGGCCCCGCGCACCGCGGTGGTGGGCATTGAGCCGGCTGGGGCGGCGTCGCTCAGCGCTGCATTCGCTGCCGGCGAGCCGGTAACGCTCGACACCGTGGATCCTTTCGTCGATGGGGCTGCGGTCAAGCGCATCGGTGAGCTGCCCTTCAAGATTTTGGAGGCCAATCAAGGACGCTTGCACTGGGATGTCGTCTCCGAAGGTGCTGTGTGCACTGAGCAGTTGGCGCTGTACCAGAACGAAGGCATCATCGCCGAGCCCGCCGGCGCGCTGAGCGTGACCGGCCTGCGCACGCTGAACCTGCAGCCGGGCTCGACAGTCGTCTGCGTTATTTCCGGCGGCAACAATGACGTGCTGCGCTACGCCGAAATCATGGAGCGCTCCCTAGTGCACCGCGGCCTCAAGCACTACTTCCTGGTGAACTTCCCACAGGAGCCAGGCCAGCTGCGCCACTTCCTGCAGGATGTTCTCGGCCCTGAAGATGACATCACGTTGTTCGAGTACCTCAAACGCAATAACCGCGAGACCGGCGCGGCGCTGGTAGGCATCGAACTGGGCAGCGCAGCGGGCATCGATGGCCTGCTGGAGCGCATGGAGAAGTCGAAGGTGAATTGCCAGCAGCTTAAGCCGGGCACCCCTGAGTACGACTTCCTCGTCGCATAATGCTGGAGAGTTATCAGCGCCCGGTCGGAGGTGACGTCGTCGAGCACGAGATTGAGATCAAACGCTCGCGGTTTATCACCCTCATCGGCCGCGCCACGAACGAGGCGGAAGCACGCGCGCTTATCGACGCCGCCCGCGACCGTTACCCCGACGCCCGCCACCACTGCTCGGCGTATATCTATCACGTCGATGGCTCGAATCCGGTGGAGCGCTCCTCCGATGATGGCGAGCCTTCCGGCACCGCCGGTAAACCGATGCTTGATGTTTTGAAAGGCTCGGGGCTGCTTGATATCTGTGCAGTGGTCGTGCGCTACTTCGGCGGTATCAAGTTGGGCGCGGGCGGGCTCGTTCACGCTTATGGCGGCGCTGTGAGCGAGACGATGGAGCAGGTTGAGCATGTCACGCGCGCCTTGCGCGAGCTCTATACCGTCGAGGTTTCCCACGCGGAGGCCGGCCGGCTGGAGGCGGAGTTGCGCAACCGCGGCGTCGACATGGTGGATACCGCTTATGGCCAGGCGGTGACTTTCACCGTGTCCGTTGAGCCCGGCGGTGAGGAGAAACTCGCTGCAACGCTCGCGGCACTGACTCAGGGTGGGGTAGAGCCGAAGGAAGCCGGAACAGCCTGGGTGGAGCTTTAATGTTGCGGGCTTCTGGCTATGTAAAATAAGCCCCATGACTATGCAGCGACGCCCCAACAATCCCATTGAGCAACGCAAACAAGCCGTACGCACCCACGCACGCAACGGCGCAGTGTGTGTCGTGGGAGGCGTCGCCGGCGGCATCCTCCTGGGTTGGGCATTGACTGGTTTCTGGACCTGTATGGCCATTGGTCTCATCGTCGCCGTGGTCGGCGGCGCTTACAACTGGGTAAAGATCCAGAAGATCGTCAACGAAAACCACAACCTTTAAGCGCCTATGGTGAATCAGCCCGACGGGCGGCCCGTCCGCATTGACGTCTGGGTCTGGTCCGTGCGCATGTTCAAGACCCGGTCAGAAGCTGCCACGGCGGTGCGCGCCGGGCACGTCAAGCTCAACGGCAACGCCACCAAGCCCGCGCAGCAGGTTGTCCCCGGCGACCGCGTGCGCGTGTGGCGCAACCACCACGAACATGATCTCGAGGTGCTCGCCACCGTGTCCAAGCGCGTGGGCGCTCCCATCGCGCGGACCTGCTACATCGACCACGCACCGCCGCCACCGCCGAAGGAGTTTTTACCCTCGGTTCCGGTTCGCCCGCGCGGTGCCGGCCGCCCCACGAAGAAGGAGCGTCGGCAGATGGACAAGTTCCGCGGCGGATTCCGCTAATTATTCCGGAAGTTTTTTAAGGCCTTCAGGCGCGCGTTCAGACGACGCTTGCGATCCTTGCGGTCGCCGGCTTGGGCGGTGGCCTCGATGTGCTGGGCGCCGAACTTGTTGAGCAGCAAATCGTCGATAAGCCTGACCTGGCCCGGGCGGAAGCGGTAGCGCATGGCGTCATGCACGTGGGCGATAGCGTCTTCATCGAGGAGCTGCTTGAGCTGGCTTAGACGATTGATGCCGTTGTTTTCTAAAAGCTCCGCTAGGAAGCGATAGTGCTCCGAGCGTGAACGCGGAAAGCGGTTACCCAGAATGATGGCGAGGACGCCGGGGAGGGTCTCTGCCGTGATTTCCACGTCATCGTCCGCCTCGGAGCTGGGGGCCTTAAGCGCCGCAATCTCATCGAACTGCTGGTCCGCCAACTCAATGAGGCCCGCAGCGAGCGTGAAGAGGCGATCCACCTGTGGGGATGGCGGGTTTGGTCCCTGCTTGTACCGGATATCGTGCTCAAATTCCGCCCAGGCGTGCTGCAGCACAGTGCGGATTTGAATCTCAAAGGTCCAGCCAACATAGGCTTCAAGTTCCTCAAGGGCAGCGGCACTATCTTCAGAAACCTTGAGCACTAGGTGGTGTGAACCATAGCCAAAGCCGCCGGAAATCCGCGTTTCTGCTGCCTTGTCCACCGAGCGAAGCACGGTGAAGGTTTCTCCCAGAACTTCGAGGGCCTCCGGAATAACCGTGGAGTGGAAGACGGTAATCCGCACGCCCAAGACATCGTGGATATCCTCCCACGGAGTGGGGTACATGAGCTCGCCGTTGCCGCGACGCTTCTTTGCCTTGGCCTTCAGGGACGGCCATTGCTTCACACGGGTAGCTACGCGGTCGAAGATAATTCCGGCGTCGTTAAGCAAGTCCTCGATGGCATCGCGGAAGTCCTGCGCCGCAGTGGGATGCGCGTGCACCCAGGAATGATACTGGTTGCTCAAGCGGGACATGGATGATTCAGCCATCGTGAAACGTGACTCCTTTCGGCCACGGCGGAAAAGTGCGGGGGTGTGTCTACACCTCCAACGGGAAGCCGTTAGCTAATACTAGCGGTTGCATGCTGAGCGGGGCTCGATGGCGCGGACGCAATTCAGCAGCGCGCCACGCTAACTCCGTGGCGCGATGCGGGCATACGTTGAACAACGCATAAAGAGTGTGCGCATCAGGCACGAGGTACGTGATGCTTCGAGCCTGGCTGAGCCTCTGAAGATGATTGTCTAGGATAACGAAAGCCTGCGGATGGGCCAACCAGGACGATATCGTGCAGCGATGAGCACGCACCTCGAGGCCTGCCTCGGCCCCCATGAAGCCCAGCTCGGCAGGGCGGGTGAAGAACCGCAGTCCCTGCTCCGTCAACGCTCGCCGCTGCAGATTCAGCGCTGCGGAATCCCATGCCTGGCGTACGGTCAAGCCCATATCATCCAGAGCGCGCTGGCTCACACGCTTGGCCTCCGTACCCGTGCCGCGCACTATGGACATCGATAGCGTGCGCGATAACTGGAGGCTAGCAGGTGAGTCCCCAAAACCATCATCACACAGCTTATTTCCGGTCAGCTCTTCGCTCGGGCAGAGCGAGGGGAGAAGGCGATCGACGTGGAGGGAAGTGGATAGCGCGATGGTCATAAGGATTTATCTCCGTAACGGTTGGGCAGGTGCAGATTCCTTATGCTTATTGGACTGCGCTCCACGCCCACCGGTTCCCAGCGAAGAGGAGAATTCCTTTGGATTGGGCTTATCGCGGGTGCCTTGAGACCAATCGCGGGTTAAAACGGAGGTGCTTCATCGAGTTGAAGCTCCTCGAGGAGCTTGTCTGTCTGCCAGATCTCAATATTCTGGCCCTTGCCTTGTAGCTCTTCGGCGCGCTTTTCCTTCGATGTCTTGGTGGCCCACTGGCCTACGACGAGGATGGTGGTCTTCTTCGTGACGTTCTTGCCCACCTTTCCACCGCGCTCAGCAATCTTGGACCACAACAGACCTTTATCAAAAGGTTCGAAGTCACCAGTGAGGGTGACATTCTGGCCAAACAATGCGCCTTCTGGATCGGCGTCGGGGTTCGGATCCGGGATGGTGTCTGGCGTGGATACGGACTGCCATGGGGCCGGCCCGCGGCGCTGTGCGGTCCCGGAGCTCTTCTTTTTCGCACCCGAGGTCGTCCCCGCCATGCGCGTCTTGTCGCGGAAATCCGTGCCGGCGCCTAAGTCCGCTGCAGACAACGGAGCAGTGTTGGCGCGCAGAACTGGGATGACGGACTCCTCGCTCAAGGTGCCCAGGGCAAAGTCCCGGGTGGTGAACAAGTCCTCGATGGAACCAGAGTGACCAAAGCGCTGGGCCAGGGCACTAATAATTTCGCCGGCTGCCCGGGCATCCGCTGTGGCTTCGTGGTGGTGGAAGTCCTCGGCCCCGATGTAAGAGGTGACGGTCGGAAGCTTATGATTGGCCACGTCGATGACGCCGGCGCGGGAGGCATCGCGAGCCAGGGCCAGCGAGCACGCCAAGCGAATCTCCGGAACCGGCGCCGCAGATTTCATAAGGCCGCTGCGCAAGGCCGTGGAATCGAACTGTGCGTTGTGGGCCACCATCGTGTCAGAGCCGAGGAAGTCGAAGAGCTCGGCAGCAGCATCCGCAAAGGGCGAAGCATCAGCGACGTCATCTGGCGTGATGCCGTGGATACTGATGTTGACGTCGTCGAAGTGCTCTAGGCCCGGCGGGGGAGTGCACAACCACGTACGGGACTCGGTCTCTTCGCCATCGCGGAAGCGGACCGCGCCGATCTGGCACACCGAACCCCAGTTGTCATTGGCCGTTTCCACATCGACGGCGGTGAAGTTCAATCCCTGAACACGAGTGCTGGCGGCCGGTGCTTCGCCGCGCAAGGCAGCCTCCACCGCCTGCGCGAAAGCCGTGGCATCCTGGCCGGGTGCAAAACGGATGACCGTGTCACCAGCACCACCTTCGGCACCGCTAGTGCCGTGAACGATGACCTGCCCAAAACCCGTTGCCGTCGGCTCCGTGCATTCCACGCCCGTGGCTCCAGCGAGGGAGAGACTCTCGTGGGCTGGTGCGCCGAGGGAAGAAGCAAGCAAAGAGCGGCGGAAAACAAGGGCTTCGGCGGTGACATCAATGACGGCACCGTGGGCAGTGTAGGACACGGATTCCTTTCAAAGCATGGTGTTGGTGGTGGAGAGCAAGCGGTGAAGAAGCAGCCAAAGCTTCAGCTGCTTCTTGCCGAAGCAACCGATTATGCAGATTCGTCGTTGTCGTCGAAGACCGGGGGCTCGGTCTGGCGCAAGATCAGCGTGGAGCGCGGCTGCACCATGATGGTTCCTGCGGCAGCGATCAGCTTTTCCTCGTCCGGGTATCCGCCGGAATCAGAAGTATCGACGATGAGCCGCCAGCTAGCACCCAAGTCCTTCTTCGGCAGGGTGAACTCAATGTCCTCGTGGTGAGCGTTGAAAATCATGATGAAGGAATCATCCGTGATGCGCTCACCGCGGGCGGTGGTCTCCGTAATGGCGTTGCCGTTGAGGTAGACCATGAGGGCCTTGCCGAACTCAAAATCCCAGTCCTCCGGAGTCATCAGCTTGCCGGAAGGCACGAGCCATGCAATATCGCGGTCTTTCACCTCAGAACCAAAGGGTCCACCGGCCAAGAAACGCTGGCGACGGAACACCGGGTGGTTCTTGCGGATGTTAATCAGGCGCTTAGTAAAACCGTGCATGGCGATGTTCTTTTCCTGCTCCAACATCGACCAATCGATCCAGGAAATCTCGTTGTCCTGGCAGTACACGTTGTTGTTGCCGCCCTGGGTGCGGCCTAGTTCATCGCCGTGGCACAGCATCGGGGTGCCTTGGGAGAGCAGAAGGGTAGTGAGGAAGTTGCGGACCTGGCGGCGGCGGAGCTTCTTAATTTCTTCGTCGTCAGTCGGGCCCTCCACGCCGTGGTTCCACGAGCGGTTGTGGGATTCACCGTCGCGGTTGTCCTCCCCGTTGTCCGCGTTGTGCTTTTCGTTGTAGGACACCAAATCACGCAGCGTGAAGCCGTCGTGAGCGGTGATGAAGTTAATGGATGCGGTGGGGCGGCGGCCGTTGTTGGCATACAAGTCGGAGGAGCCGGTCAAGCGTGAGGCAAACTCACCCATCTTCGACGGTTCCCCGCGCCAGAAATCACGGACGGTATCGCGGTACTTACCGTTCCATTCGCTCCAAATGGGCGGGAAGTTACCAACCTGGTAGCCGTTATGGCCCACGTCCCAGGGCTCGGCGATGAGCTTGACCTTGGAGACCACCGGGTCCTGCTGCACCAGATCGAAGAAGGTGGCGAGCTTGTCGACGTCATCCAGCTCGCGTGCCAGAGTAGACGCGAGATCGAAGCGGAAGCCATCCACGCGCATTTCCGTCACCCAATAACGCAGCGAATCCATAATCAGTTGGAGGGAGTGCGGGTGGCGGACATTGAGGGAGTTACCGGTGCCGGTGTAGTCCATGTAGTGCTCGGGATTGTCATCGACCAAGCGGTAGTAGGCATGGTTATCAATACCGCGGAAGGCAATGGTTGGCCCCATGTGGTTGCCTTCGGCGGTGTGGTTGTAGACGACATCGAGGATGATCTCGATTCCAGCCTCGTGGTAAGCGCGAACCATAGCCTTGAACTCAGCCACTGCCTCACCTGGCTTCTTGGCGTAGGCGTAGTCCGCATGCGGAGCGAAGAAGCCGAAGGTGTTGTAGCCCCAGTAGTTACGCAGGTCCAGCTGGCGCAGACGGTCATCCTGGAGGAACTGGTGGACCGGCAGCAGCTCGACGGCCGTCACACCCAAGTCCTTGAAGTAGTTGATGATCGCCGGGTGCGCCATGCCGGCGTAGGTGCCGCGCAGCTCCTCTGGCACATCCGGGTGCGTCATCGTCATGCCCTTGACGTGGGCTTCGTAGATGATGGTCTCGTTATCCGGGGTATGCGGCCGGTTGTCGCCGTGCCACTCGAAGAAGGGGTTGATGACCACCGACAGCATCGTGTGGCCCAAGGAATCATCCTCGTTGCGCCCGGTGCCAGGCTCTTCAGCGAAGATATCGTAGGAGTACAGCGAGGCATCGCCGTCAAAATCACCGTCGAAGGCGCGGGCATAAGGATCGACAAGCAGCTTCGAGGGATCGCAGCGCAAGCCGTGCTCTGGTTCATAAGGGCCGTGGATGCGGTAACCGTAGCGCTGTCCGGGGCTGACGTTGGGGAGGTAGGCGTGCCAGACATGGGCGGTGACTTCGGTCAACTCAATGCGCTCTTCGCTGCCATCGTGGTCGATGAGGCAGAGCTCAACCTTTTCCGCGATTTCGGAAAAGATAGCAAAATTAGTTCCGGCTCCATCGAAGGTGGAGCCGAGCGGGGAGGGGGAACCAGGCCACACCTGGCGAGATGGCGTTAGATCAGCACGGGTCTCAGTCATGAGGCTCAGCTTAGTCAATTCTATTCGCAGCGATCGGTTCGCAGTGACTTTAGACCGGCAACCATGAGTTCCGCGGCGCGCACAGAGGTGGCGTCCACGGGCGCGGTGCCCGGAGAAGGAGAGGCCGTGCTGGGCGACGCCCCACTGAGCTGCTCGCGGGATTGCTCCATGAACGTAGCCCCGAGTGTGTAGTGGATCAGCGTACGAGCGGCGACGGCGATATCCTCCGGTGACGCATCGGGGGCTTCTTTCTGCAGCGTGGTTGTGAATAACTCTTCTAAGTCGGTGCTGGCTGAAGACTCTGGGAAAGCGGCGCCAGCGATGGCTACCTCGGCTCCATCGCGCCAGCGGCGCAGCTCCCGGTGCAGCGAGCTGACCAACTCCGCCGTGGTTTCACCCGCGACGGGGGAGAGGATCTCAGCGGTCATGGCGGCGATGAGCGATTGCTTGTTAGCTACATGCCAGTACAAGGCGCCGGGAGCCACGTCGAGGTTGGTGGCGACGCGGCGCATGGTGACGTCGGCAAGCCCGTAGCGGGTCAAGAGTTCGAGGGCGGTGGAAACGATAGCGTCGCGAGATAGATGCACACGACCAACTCTACGCGGCGCAAGAAACCCCTAGTGGGGCTCACAGGAAGCTTCAAGGTGTAAAATATGATTTCTTCAAACAGCCCTTGTTAGGGTTGTCGGAGATGCCCAAGAGCAACCACCACGCCTAGCGTGGATTTACCTATCGCTCTCTATTTAATTTGAGGAGTTATCCCTTGTCCTTTTTGACACCTGCCAAGAAGTCCCTCATCGCTGTTGCACTCGTTGCACCGCTTTCCTTGGCTGCTTGTGGTTCCGATGACGAGAACGCAGGCGACACCGCTTCCTCTGCGGCAAAGACCACCACGACGACGAAGTCCAAGGAAAAGACGTCTGAGAAGAAGACGGAAGAGAAGACTTCTGAGGAAAAGAAGGAGGGGGAAGAGAATAAGGACGGCGAGAGCGCTGCTCCGAAGCCGGAGGGAGAGAATCCTGAGGGCGGCAACCAAGCCGTGGCCAACCCCTTCGAAGAGGGCGCTGACCCGTTCCAGAACATGCCAAAGGTTGAACCGGTTCAGGGCGAGGCCGCAAGCCAGGAGGATATCGACGGTATCAACACCCTGGTACGTGGCATGTATGAGCAGCAGACCATGCGCTCCTTTGTGAAGTACCTTCCGGAGCACACCTGCGCGGCCGTGCGTAATGATCCGAACTCCGGCCTCGACCAGGTGGACTACAACCAGGTCCCGGATGTGCCGATGAACCAGCTCAAGGACATGATGGCCGCAGCTGGCCAGGACACCTCCCAGATGGAGGGCTTCGACTGGTCCAAGACCGGCGTTGAGTCCATCAACGATGTCGTGGTTAACGGCGATGACGCCTCCGCGACCGTGAACGTCAACACCAGCCAGGGCATGGATAGCTCCACCATGCGCTTCAAGCGCGAGAACGGTAACTGGACCTTCTGCGGCTAGAGATTATCGTGCCTGCACTGCGTGCACCTAGCTTTCATATACCCCGCGCCATTGGATTCGGCGCGGGGTTGCTCGCGTTAGCGCTCCTTGGTTTCTCCGCTGTTGGCGCTGTCTGGGGGCTGTGGCGGCCTACTCTGGAGGGCCATCGCATGGAGGATGGCGGCTATGTCCTGCGCAACGTTGCCGACGTGCAATTCGATTCTTATATCACCTTCGTGCTGATCACCGGAGTCCTCGGTATGGCCTTGGGAGCAATCGCCCACCGCTGGGGAGAGCGCTACCGTGGCGTCGGTGTGCTGCTGTGGGTGGCGCTGGCGGCTTTGGCCGGTGCGGCGTCCTTCTATGTCTTCGGTGGGGCGACGGCCACTGATGTTCCGGAGAACCCCGGGGAATTCGTGGAGTTCGTGCCGAAGTTTTCGCCCGGCATCGCGTGGCTTGTGGGACCATTTATGGCCATGTTTGTCTACTGGTCCGCGCTGTTCTTTGAGCCGCCCAGCGTGGCGCTCGAAAGTGAAACGGAAGAAAATGAGGCAGCGGTCGACGTGCGCTAGGGCCACGCGACGGGGGAGGAGCCCACGGCATCGCGTGAAATGTCATCGATGCCGTGGAGGACGTGCTTGATGCCGCGGCCGAGGGCGGTTATCAGTTGGGCGTCGGAAAGCCCGGCGCCCGTCATGACCGCGTAATCAATGCGCACCTGCAGCCCGTCAACGTTGGAGTGGCAGAAGGCCGAGGCCGAGTGATTGTTCCGGTTCCAATCATTGCAAATAAGGAAAATCCTGGAGAACTCGCTGCCCTGTAGGTTCGGGTCCCAATGGCCTTTGATGATGAGGCTTGGGCCGGAGTCAATGGCGAAGGCAAAGAGGACGTCATTGATCCAGGCATAAACTGCTTCATCGCCATCTGATTGGAAGCGCGAAATTCCCAGAGCGGGTAAGAGGGCTTCGAGGCGGTCCGTATCGACGCTGGCGACGGGGCCGTCGAGTTCTGTCTGTTCTTCCGGGACTGCCGGGCGGGGAAGCGTGAGAACGGGGAAAAGTTTAGCCAGTTCTTCGAGGCAGGCCGCGGCGTTGTGGAGCGCTGGCACTACCGAAGCGGAGAGTTGGGCGCTTGTGGGTTTCTGGTGCACCACGAGGAAGGAGTGACCCCACACTTCGACTTCGGTAGGGGAGGAATAGTTGAGCACGAGGTGCGGCGAGAGGCAGTCGTGGTTCCAGTCGTTGACGAACTCGCTGAGACTGGGGATATCGCCGAAACCAAGAATGCCATGGTGGGTGGTGTAGAAACGCAGGATCGGCTCGCCCTCAGTGTCCATGAAAGCGCGGGTTTCCCCGAGTGGCGAGTGCGGGAAGAGGAGCTCGTGTGCGGTTACCCGTATGCAGTCAAGGTTTTCCCGGCGCGTGAGGCGTTCGACGCGGGCAAGCAGGTCTGACGGGGACTGGCGGTCCAGGCCGTCGGCGCCGTTGCTCATTTCGCCACCTCCCTCTACCGATTCGGGATGCCGGAATGTGTTACTAGTGGCACATTCTATAACCCGCACCTGCCGGTTCGCTGGCTTTTCGGTCCGGGTATAGTAATGGGAAGGTATAGAAACCACTGCATATTATAAAAAGAGGTCCCAGCATGCTACGAACCATCGACCTGCGTGGAGAGGAACTTACTACCTCCCGTTTGCGCCGAGTATTGCCGCGAGGGGGCACGGACGTGTCCTCGGTGATGGGCACTGTTATCCCCATGGTGGAGAAGGTCCGTGACGGCGGAGCGGAGGCCGCCCTCGACTTCGGCGAAAAATTTGACGGCATTCGCCCGGCCGCGGTGCGAGTTCCTCAGGAGGAGCTAAAGAAAGCAGTCGATGAGCTGGACCCGAAAGTGCGGGCAGCCATCGAGGAATCCATCGCGCGCGTGCGTGCTGTCCATGCTGACCAGAGGCCGGATTCGCACACGACCACCCTGGCACCGGGGGCAACGGTCACAGAGGTCTTTCACCCCATCGAGCGGGTGGGGCTGTACGTCCCGGGCGGCAAGGCGGTGTATCCATCTTCCGTCATTATGAACGCCGTCCCCGCCCAGGAAGCGGGCGCTGAGGCGATGGTCGTGGCCTCCCCGCCACAAAAGGAGTTCGGTGGTCTGCCGCACCCGACTGTCTTGGCAACGTGCCACATGCTCGGCGTGGACGAGGTGTGGGCAGTAGGCGGCGGGCAAGCCATTGCGCTGTTGGCCTATGGCGATGATGAACCGGTTACCGGTGAGGAAGCACTGGAGCCTGTCGATATCATTACCGGCCCAGGCAACGTGTTTGTTGCCGCCGCTAAACGGGTAGTGCAGGGCGTGGTGGGCATTGATGCGGAGGCCGGGCCCACGGAGATCGCCATTTTGGCAGACGATAGCGCCAACCCCGTCTACGTGGCCTATGACCTCATCTCCCAGGCAGAGCATGATCCCATGGCTGCTTCCGTGCTCATTACTGATTCAGAGGAGTTTGCCGCCGCCGTGAACGCGGAGGTAGCGCAGCGTTATACCGCCACCGCCAATGCCGAACGCGCCGCCGAGGCGCTGCGCGGTGAGCAGTCGGGCATTGTCGTGGTTGAGGACCTTGAGGCGGGAATCGCCGTCGCGGATGCCTATGCCGCCGAGCACTTGGAGGTGCACACGATAAACGCCCGGGCAGTTGCGGAGCGCATTCGCCACGCCGGTGCCATCTTCGTTGGCGACTATTCTCCCGTACCTCTTGGTGATTACACCGCGGGTTCCAACCACGTTTTGCCAACCTCTGGAACCGCGCGGTTTAGCGCCGGCTTGTCGACGCACACCTTCCTTCGCCCAGTAAACCTCATTGAATACGACCGCGCGGCACTCGGCGAGGTAGCGGAGAACGTTATCGCCTTCGCCACAGCGGAGGCGCTGCCCGCCCACGGTGAAGCAATCGCCGCACGATTCGCCGAAGACACAGATGCCCAGAAAGGAGAGGCTTAAACCATGGCTGAGCTGAAGGATCTTCCCCTTCGTGAAGAATTGCGTGGCTCCAGCGCCTATGGCGCCCCGCAGCTGACGGTAACCAACCAACTCAATACCAACGAGAATCCTTATCCGCCGTCGGAGGCGCTGGTGAAGGACATGGTGGAGGCCGTCGAGAAGCACGCACGCCAACTCAACCGCTACCCGGAGCGCGATGCCGTCGAGCTGCGCACGGCGCTGGCGGAATACATCAGCGAGCAGACCGGTGTCACCGTGGGCGTGGAGAACGTGTGGGCAGCCAACGGTTCCAACGAGGTGCTCCAGCAGCTGCTGCAGGCCTTCGGTGGGCCGGGCCGCAGCGCGCTGGGATTTACGCCGAGCTACTCCATGCATCCGATCCTGTGCGCAGGTACACAGACCGAATTCATTTCCTGCCCGCGCGATGAGGACTTCCGCATCGATGAGGAGGCGGCTCTGGGGGCCGTCGCCAAGCACAGCCCCGACGTCGTCTTCATCACCACCCCGAACAACCCCACCGGTGACGTCACCCCGATCGAACTAGTGGAGAAGATCGTGCAGGCCGCGCCGGGCATCGTCATCGTGGACGAGGCCTACATGGAATTCTCGCCCTCGCCGTCAGCTACAACACTGCTGGCGAAGTACCCGACCAAGCTCGTGGTCTCGCGCACGATGTCCAAGGCCTTCGATTTCGCCGGCGGGCGCTTGGGTTACTTTGTGGCGGATCCCGCCTTCGTGGAAGCCGTGATGCTCGTCCGCTTGCCCTATCACCTCTCCGTTTTATCCCAGATCGCGGCCACCGTGGCTCTTGCTCACAAGGAGGAGACCTTGGGTACCGTGGCGAAGCTTTCGGCGGAGCGGGATCGGGTTGTCGCACGGCTCCAGGAACTTGGCTATTACGTTGTGCCGAGCGAATCCAACTTCGTCTCCTTTGGGCGCTTTGCCGACCAACACGCGGTGTGGCAGGGATTCCTCGACCGCGATGTGCTGATCCGAGACAACGGCGTGCCGGGTCTCCTGCGCGCCACGATTGGGCTGCCCGAAGAGAATGACGCCTTCCTTTCGGCCGCGGCGGACTTGGCAGATACAGTAGAGATGACTAACTGAGAACTGAAACTTGAGCCCAGGCAAAGGCTCATGATGAAAAGAAGGAGCGTGGGACAATGAGCGCTGGTGAAGCTACACGCCACGACTTAGGCGACCGCATTGGCCGCGCAGAGCGCGTCACCGGGGAGACAAAGATCTCCGTCGAAATCAACCTCGATGGCACCGGCCAGGCGGATATTTCGACGGGGCTGCCGTTCTTTGACCACATGCTCAACGCTGTGTGTACCCACGGCTCCTTTGACCTTCAGGTGCACGCCGAAGGTGATATCCACATCGATGCCCACCACACGGTGGAAGACACCGCGATTGTGCTAGGCCGCGCTTTCCTCGAAGCGCTGGGGGATAAGTCCGGCATCCGCCGTTTCGGCTCCCAGCTTCTGCCCATGGATGAAACGCTGGTGGAGGCCGTCGTTGACATTTCTGGGCGGCCCTACTTTGTCATGAATGGCGAGCCGGAGAACTTGGAGTGGCAGGTTATTGGCGGGCACTACGCCACGGTGATCAACCGGCACTTCTTCGAAACCTTTGCCACACACTCGGCGACGACTCTGCACGTCAACGTGCGCTATGGGCGCGATCCGCACCACATCACGGAAGCCGAGTACAAGGCAGTGGCCCGCGCCCTGCGCCAGGCTACCGAGCGGGATCCGCGAGTAACCGGAGTTCCTTCGACGAAGGGAGCACTCTAAGACGCTATGAATGTCATGGTTCTCATTCTCTTTCTCGTCGCCGGTCTGCTCGTCGGCGGCGCGTGGGCGGCGTATCAGAACGGTTCAGTATTGCTG
Source organism: Corynebacterium sp. HMSC068H04 (assembly GCF_001811255.1). Lineage (NCBI taxonomy): Bacteria > Bacillati > Actinomycetota > Actinomycetes > Mycobacteriales > Corynebacteriaceae > Corynebacterium > Corynebacterium sp. HMSC068H04. The sequence continues at coordinate 113,854 of NZ_KV804019.1, read as the reverse complement.
ACTGTGGTCGCGGGCGCGCTCGCGGCGGTCGCCGTGGCCGCCGCGTTGGTCTGGTTCCTCGACATCTTTTCGGCAGGATTGGCGGCAAAGTGACAGATAACGCCCCTCAGAGTGTGTGGAAGGTTGCCGGCTTCAAGGAAACCATGATCGCGGTGGTTTCCGCCTTCGGCGCGTGGTCAGTCTTGCTACCCGTGGTGCCGTTGGCTGTGTTGGATTCCGGCGGATCGGCCACGCTGGCTGGCGCCACAACCGGCGTATTCATGCTGGCCACGGTGCTCACCCAAATGGCGACTCCGATGCTGCTGCGCATCTTTGGCTACCGGCCGATCATGGCGGCGTCGGCGCTGCTCTTGGGCGTGCCGGCGTTGGGCCACATGCTGGGCGACGCCGCCCCAATCGCCCTAGGCTTTTCCGCACTGCGCGGTATTGGCTTTGGTGCCCTGACGGTGTCAGAAAACGCGCTCATCGCGGAAATCACGCCGCGGCGCTTGTTGGGCAAGGCCACTGGAATCTTCGGCCTTTTTATCGGCGCGGCACAGATGGCCTTCCTGCCCGTCGGCCTTGCCGTCGCCGCAGCGTACAACTATAACGTGGTGTACCTCTTGGCCGCCGGCCTCGGCCTTCTGGGTTTCTTCACCTGCATCCTCGTACCGCAGATCAAGGCTGCCCCGGTGGGAATGCCGGACCCATCGGATACCACTCCGCGTGCTCCAATGTGGAAGCTTGTGCTCGTGCCGGCACTGGCGTTGATGAGCTTCTCCGTGAGCTACGGCGTGGCCTCGAATTTCATTTCGCCGGCCGTGCGCGAATTGGATCCTGAACGCGGCGCGGTTTTGGGCGGCTTCATGCTGTCCGTGATTGGTGGCGCGGGCATGATTGCGCGCTACGTCGCCGGTGTCGTGGCGGACCGGGTGGGCAAGCCCGGCACACTCATGATTCCGGCCCAGGCTTCCTCGGTCGTGGGTGTGGGACTCATCGCCGCCGTGCTGTGGCAAGAGTGGTCGGTATGGCTGCTCGTGTTCGGTACGGTCATCTACGGTGCCGGCTTCGGCATCGTTCAAAACGAGGCGCTGCTGTCGATGTTTGACCGCCTCCCACGCGAGCGGCTCTCCGAGGGTTCTGCGGTGTGGAACATCTTCTACGACGGTGGTACTGGCCTTGGTTCGACGGTCCTTGGCGCCGTCGTGGCGATGTCAGGATACAAAGGCGCTTTTGCCGCAGGTGCCGCCATCATTGCAGTGGGCTTGCTCATGACGGCTGCTGACCTAGCTTTGGGTAAGACTCGCGTGAGCGAACTTAATGACATCCAAACGCGCTTGCGCAGGATTAGAAGGCCGAGGAGGCCCGGAAAGGAGCCACGATGAGCTCACACGACGTAGTTGTCCTTGATTATGGTGCCGGCAACCTCCGCTCGGCTTTGCGCGCACTTGAGCGGGTCGGTGCCACCGTGACGGTGACCGCAGACCCGAAGCTAGCGGTGGAAGCCGATGGCCTGTTGGTGCCCGGCGTAGGCGCCTTCGCTGCCTGCATGGAAGGCCTGCGCGCGGCCCAGGGGCCTCGGATCATTGGTCAACGCTTAGCTGGCGGCCGCCCGGTTCTCGGTATCTGCGTAGGTATGCAGACTCTCTTTGAGTCCGGTACAGAACACGGCGTTTTTATGGAAGGCTGTGGTGAGTGGCCGGGGGAGGTGACCCGCTTGCAGTCGCCGGTTCTGCCCCATATGGGCTGGAACACCGTCGAGCTTCCCGACGATAGCCTTATGTTCCATGGCGTGAGCGCGCAGGATCGCTTCTACTTCGTGCACTCCTATGCCGCGCGGAGCTGGGAGCTCGAGACTGAAATCACTGAGCCGCCGAAGGTGGCGTGGTCCGAATATGGCGGTGACCGTTTTGTCGCCGCGGTAGAAAACGGTGCGCTATGGGCCACGCAATTTCATCCGGAGAAGTCGGGTGACGTCGGCTCGCAGCTGCTAAAGAACTGGATTGGAACGCTTTAAAGAGCCCACTCGAAAGGTAGACTACCCACCATGAGCTTTACACTGTTGCCCGCGGTTGATGTCGTCGACGGTCAGGCGGTTCGCCTTGATCAGGGAGAGGCCGGAACTGAAAAGCCCTATGGCTCGCCGCGTGAGGCCGCCCTTAAGTGGCAGGCCCAAGGCGCGCAGTGGCTGCACGCAGTAGATCTGGACGCAGCCTTTGGCCGCGGCTCCAACCACGAGCTGCTCGCTGAGATCACCACGAGCGTGGACCTTAACGTGGAGCTGACCGGAGGTATCCGGGATGATGACTCCTTGGCCCGTGCACTCGCCACCGGAGCCCGCCGCGTCAATATTGGTACCGCGGCTTTGGAGAACCCCGAATGGATTGCCAAGGTCTTGGCAGAGCATGGTGACCGCATCGCGGTCGATCTCGCAGTCCGGATGGTGGACGGCGAGTGGCGCACGCGCGGTAACGGCTGGGTTTCCGATGGTGGCGACCTCTGGGAGGTGCTCGAGCGCCTTGACGCCGCTGGTTGCACTCGCTTCGTGGTGACGGACGTGTCCAAGGACGGGACGCTGCAAGGCCCCAACATCGAACTGCTGCGTGAGGTTGCGGCCGCCACGGAGGCAAAGGTAACAGCCTCCGGTGGGATTTCCACCCTTGATGATCTGCGTGAATTGGCCCTCTACGAAAATGAGGGAATTGATTCCGCCATCATCGGCAAGGCTCTCTATGAGGAGCGCTTCACACTGGAGGAGGCGCTCGCGGCGGTTGCGGAAGTTACGCCGTTGCCGGGTGAAGAATACATTGACCCGATCGAGGAGAGGTAGGCCAATGGCCCCGATGTCAGGAACCTCCGCGTCGGATCCGCGCGAACTCGTGGCCTTTGCAGAAGCAGCGGTGGACCAGGTTGATGATCTCTTCCGCCGGGGCCTCGGTGCAGCGCCCGCGCGTTTCAAGGGCGAAGGGGACTTTGCCACCGAGGTGGATTTGCTGATTGAACAGCAGCTGCGACTGACGCTGAACCAGCTCACCGGTATCCCGGTACTCGGTGAAGAATCAGGCGGCAGCCTTGAAGAGACGGTGTGGGTTGTGGATCCCGTGGACGGAACCGCGAACTACTCAGCCGGGAATCCATGCTGCGGCATTCTTGTCACGCTTATCCACGAAGCAAAGCCGGTTGTTGCAGTAGCGGATTTCCCCCTGCTACACCGCCGCGTAGTTGCGGCGCAGGGCATGCAGCTGCGAACCAGCGGCGGCCCCTCCACTGGATTCGGTGGTGGCGAAGAAGCCCAGGGATTCGACGAGGCTCGTGGCCACGTGGGCTGCTCCTCGCACCTGCCGACGGGCCTGTTCAATGATCTCCGGGAGACCGGGCTGCGTCCCCGCATGACCGGGTCGGTGGGTCTGGATAATGCATTTGTGGCTCAAGGCGTGTTTGACGGCGCGGTGAATTTCTCGCCGCACCCGTGGGATAACGCGGCGGGTGCTCTCATGATCAAGGCTGCCGGTGGCCGCGTGAGTGATCCAGAAGGCAACGAGTGGACCGCGCATTCACAGGGATTCGTGGGCGGTACCCCGCAGGTGCATGCCACGATCTTGGATGCCATCGCCCGAAACCCCCGCGGAAGCCGTTGATACGCGTTTGGCTTGCCTAGGACGCTAGTGCTCGTCGCTGGCGCCGCATACCGGACTTGAATTTCACCAATCGGCAGTTCGATTCGAGCTGCCTTTCATTTCGCTTTGAGCTTTAGGAGGATTGTCACCATGGCTCTTGCCGTGCGAGTGATCCCGTGCCTTGACGTTGATAATGGCCGCGTGGTCAAAGGCATTAACTTTGAAAACCTGCGTGATGCCGGCGACCCAGTCGAGTTGGCCGCCCATTACGACCGCGTGGGTGCTGATGAGCTGACTTTTCTCGATGTGTCAGCGTCGAAGGACGGCCGCGGTACCATGCTTGACGTCGTACGCCGCACCGCCGATCAGGTCTTTATCCCGCTGACCGTTGGCGGTGGAGTGCGGTCTGTCGACGACGTCCGCGAACTGCTGCGTGCCGGCGCCGATAAGGTCTCCGTCAACTCCTCTGCCATCGTGCGCCCAGAGCTACTGCGCGAGCTCGCGGATGTGTTTGGCTCGCAGTGCATTGTGTTGTCGGTGGATGCGCGCCGTGCTGCAGATTTCCCCAGCGGATTCGAGGTCACCACGCATGGCGGAACGCGTTCTGCGGGCCTCGATGCCGTGGAATGGGCCAAGCGCGGTGAGGAATTGGGCGTCGGCGAAATCTTGCTGAACTCCATGGACGGCGACGGAACCAAGGCGGGCTTCGATATCGAATTGATCGAGGCAGTGCGCGAGAAAGTTTCCGTTCCGATCATCGCCTCCGGCGGTGCGGGAAAGGCCGAGCACTTCCCACCGGCTGTCGACGCTGGGGCAGATGCGGTGCTGGCCGCCAGCATTTTCCACTTCGGAGAAGTAGAGATCTCTGAGGTCAAGCAGGCGCTAGCCGCGGCAGGCAAGGAGGTGCGACAGTGACGAGGGACAGTGACAACCCCACCACCGACCCAACGGCTGTCGGGGCTTATGAGCTGAGTGATGAGATTGCTCAGCAACTTAAGCGCAACGAGTCGGGGCTTGTTCCAGCCATTGTGCAGTCGGAGCGCGGTGAGGTGCTCATGTTGGCGTGGATGGATGACCATGCCTTGGCCTACACGTTGGCGACGCGCCGCGGAACCTACTATTCACGTTCCCGCCGCGAGTATTGGATCAAAGGCCTAACATCCGGCAACACCCAAGAAGTGGTCGGCGCGCGCTTGGATTGCGATGGTGACACCATCCTGCTCACCGTTCGTCAGCGCGGCGGGGCATGCCATACCGGTGACCGGACCTGTTTCGATGCACGTGATCTCATAGGGGAGGAGAATGATGGCTAAGCGCATTGGGCCCTTGTTGATGTTTGTCGGTGCCATCCTATTGTGGCTGTCTTCCCGCATGACGTGGGTAAAGGCTGCGGTTGAGGATGATAAGGCCGGCTCCAGCGTTGCGGAGCTATCGGGTTCCTTGTGGTCCCTCGAGCTCATCGCGTTGAGCGTTGTGGTCCTCGCTGGCGGTGTTGCGGCCTTCGCGCTACGGCGCACCGGCCGCCGAATTGTATCTGGCCTCACAGCACTTGCCGCGGCGGCTGCGGGATGGCGGCCTGTTGCGTTGCTGACCGCCGGCCCGGAGGCGGAGCGCGCCGAGGAACTGCTGCAGGGAGGCACGAATGATACCTCCGTGGAGTCCACGACCATTTCTGACTGGGCCACGGTGCTCTCCGCAGATGCCTCGACTGCCGGCCCTGTCCTCGCCCTCGTCGGCGCTGCGCTCGCGCTCTTTGGTGCGGTCATGGTGGCCAGCAATCCGGGAGGCGATAAGCCCCGCTCCGCCAAATATGAGACACCAGCTGTACGGCAGGAGCGCCTGCAGGAAGATCTAGAAACCTCCCAGGATTCTGGCCGCGTGATGTGGGACGCTTTGGACGCCGATATCGACCCCACAGATCCTCGCACCACCTAGGGGAGGCGGCGGCACGAGCCACCGGCTCGTCTCATCTCCACCACGGGGTGTTGCGCTGATAGAAGGGGACCCCGGATTTCTGGTTGGAGGTAAGAGCGCGCTAGCCTAAGTGTGATCTCGAACTCCATCCTGTTTCTTTCATTGAGTTTCCTTCGGGGAAGGGAGGTGCTCTATGCCTACCCCGATTGCCGTCGATCACCTCGTGGCCGGCGTACTAGCTGATGTCGCCGCGCGGGAGGCCCGCGTTCCCTTCAAGGAAGTAAAGGCGCGTTCCCGAGACATGGATGCCCCGCGTGATGCTGCACAGGCTTTGCTGCGTCCGGGATGCTCTATCATTACCGAAATCAAGCGCGCCGTACCTTATGGCGGTGAAATTGCGCACTTGGAGAGCCCGCAGTCCGTGGCAACGCTGGCGCATAGCCTGGAAGAAGCCGGAGTGCATGTGATGGCCTGCCAAACGGATCGCCGCCGCTTCCACGGTTCCCTCGAAGACATGCGGGCGGCCCGGTCCGCCGTTGACATACCGATGCTATGCCGCGACACCATCGTCGACCCCTATCAGATCCATGAGGCGCGGTGCTATGGGGCGGATGCGATTCCCCTGCAAGTGGAGCTGCTCGACCAGGCTCGCCTCGAGTCTCTCCTCGACCGCGTGGAATCTCTCGGCATGACCGCCATCCTGGAAGTTCGTACGTGCGCTGAGGTGGATCGCGTCATTAAGGCAGGGGGAACTGTCGTGGCGATCAACGCGTGGTCTTTGGCCTCCGATGCTATTAATCGGGAGGCCTTTTCTACTATTTCGCCGGGTCTTCCTGAGAGCATGACGCGCATCGCGGTGGGTGGGGTCAATAGCCCGCGAAACGTGTTGTCTTATGCTTCTCAGGGCGCTGATGCCATCTTGGTCGGTGAGTCCATCATGGCTGCCCAAGACCCCATGGCCTTGGCGCGTTCTTTGGTGGCTACCGGCCAGCATCCGGCGTGCCCTTCGCGCAGGACCTAGACGCGTTGTAGTGGGCGTTATTTTCAGGCACACTGTTTCCCGTGCAAATTTACAATCTCGCCAACATTCCCTCTCCGCCGCAAGGCGTGTGGCATCTAGGTCCGGTCCCAATTCGCGCTTATGCCATGTGCATCATCGTCGGCATCCTCGTTGCGATGTGGATGACGCTGCGCCGCTATACTGCCCGCGGTGGAAACCCGGATGTGGTGTGGGATGCGGCCTTGGTGGTGATACCGGCCGGAATTATTGGTGGGCGCCTCTACCACGTGATTACGGATAACGAAAAGTACTTCTGTTCCACGTGCAATCCAGTTGATGCGCTGAAGATTACCAACGGCGGCCTCGGCATTTGGGGCGCAGTGGCGCTAGGCACAATAGCGGTGTGGATCATGTTCAAGGTTAAAGGCATCCCATTGGGGCCATTTGCGGACGCCGTCGCGCCCGGACTTGTCTTGGCCCAAGCTATCGGGCGCTTGGGTAATTGGTTCAATCAGGAGCTCTACGGCCGTGAAACCACGGTTCCGTGGGCCTTGGACATCTACTACCGAATAAATGACAGCGGCGCGTACGCACCAATCAGCGGACGCTCGACCGGGGAAGTAGTGACCTCAGTGCATCCGACCTTCCTCTATGAACTGTTGTGGAATGTGGCGGTGTGTGTGTTCCTGCTGTGGGCGCACAAGGCGTTCAAACTCGGCCATGGGCGTGTGTTCGCGCTGTACGTTGCCGGATACACGGCGGGGCGCTTCGTTGTAGAAAACATGCGCGCTGATGAGGCCACGCACATCTTCGGGTTGCGCGTCAACGTCATTGTTTCGGTGGTCTGCTTCGTTGTTGCGCTCATCGTGTACTTCCGGTTGCCACGTGGGCAGGAGTCACCGGAGGAAGTGGATCCCGCTCGTGCCGCGGAAGTTGAGAAGAATGGTGGCTCCGCAGGCTTTAATTAGGTACAGCTTTCGTAGCGTCTGCCTGTTTTAGGCGCTGAAAACAGAAAAAGTAGCCGGGATCACACACGGTGTTTTTGAGCTCTTATTCGGAAGTCTGAGGTTCCGAATGATGAGTACGAAATGCCCAGATGTGCCCGGTTATTCCCGTTTATTGCCGAATATTTGGGGCTTTGCTCAGACCCGGAGGCACTCGGGACGAGGGTTGAAAACGCGCTACGAGCGTCATTCGTAGTGGCCGAGACCAGTAAACCGGGGTAGTTTGGGAACCGTTAGAAGCTCCCGATGTGAGTAAGGCATTCCATGTTGGATAGAAGAACCAAAATCGTTTGTACGTTGGGTCCCGCGGTAGCAAGCAAGGAAGGAATCCTTGGCCTCGTTGAAGCGGGCATGGACGTGGCGCGTCTGAACATGTCTCACGGCGAGCACGCGGATCATGAAGCGAACTATCGCTGGGTCCGCGAGGCCACCGATGAGACCGGCCACGCCGTCGGTGTGTTGGCGGACTTGCAGGGTCCGAAGATCCGTCTGGGTCGCTTCATCAACGGTGAAGAGATGTGGAAGGACGGCGAGATCGTCCGCATCACTGTTGAGGACGTGGAAGGCACGCACGACCGCGTGTCCACCACGTACAAGAACCTGGCGAAGGACGCGAAGCCGGGTGACCGCCTGCTTATCGACGATGGCAAGGTCGCCGTCGTGTGCAAGGAAGTCGATGGCAACGACGTCGTCTGTGAGGTCACCGAAGGCGGACCGGTCTCGAACAACAAGGGCGTGTCCCTGCCGGGCATGGACATTTCCGTCCCGGCCCTGTCGGAAAAGGACATCGCAGATCTCCGCTTCGCCTTGAAGCTTGGCGTGGACTTGATTGCTCTGTCCTTCGTGCGTTCCCCGGCCGACGTGGACAAGGTCCACGAGATTATGGATGAGGAAGGCCGCCGCGTTCCGGTCATCGCCAAGCTGGAGAAGCCGGAAGCTGTCGATGCCCTCGAGTCCATCGTGCTGGCATTCGATGCCATCATGATTGCCCGCGGTGACCTCGGCGTCGAGGTGCCGCTGGAGCAGGTTCCGCTGTTCCAGAAGCGCGCCATCCAGATTGCGCGTGAGAACGCCAAGCCGGTAATCGTGGCAACGCAGATGCTCGATTCCATGATTTCCAATCTGCGGCCGACCCGTGCGGAGGCGTCCGACGTTGCCAACGCAGTGCTCGACGGCGCCGATGCAGTCATGCTCTCCGGCGAGACGTCCGTGGGCATCGACCCACAGAATGTCGTGCGCACCATGTCCAAGATCGTCGCGAATGCCGAGCAGGGTGGCCGCGTTCCTCCGCTGACGCACGTTCCGCGCACCAAGCGCGGTGTCGTGTCCTACTCCGCACGCGATATCGCTGAGCGCCTTAACGCGAAGGCAATCGTGGCGTTCACCACCTCCGGTGATACCGCAAAGCGCGTGGCTCGTTTGCACTCGCCGCTGCCGCTGCTTGCCTTTACCCCGCATCCGGCCGTGCGCTCGCAGTTGGCTTTGACCTGGGGCGCCGAGACCTTCCTGAGTGAATCGGTGGAGTCCACCGATAACATGATGGAAGCCATCGATGAGGCGCTGCTGGGGATGGATAAGTACAAGGAAGGCGACATGATCGTCGTCATCGCCGGTACGCCTCCTGGAATCTCGGGTAACACCAACATGATTCAGGTCCACGAGCTGGGTCAGACGCTGCGCGATAAGTAGGGCTCTCGCGCAGTAAGGCAACGCCGCCTCACTCGGCCTCTTTCCCGCAATGGCGGAAGAGGGTAATTGAGTGGGGCGGCGCTTTTGCCTTGAAGGAGTCTTGAAGGACTACCCATCTAAGGGTTAATAGGCACTAGCGCGCCTATTAACCCCATCTACCTAGACGTTGGCGATGGGAGTCGGGGCCAGCTTCCACACCTCGTTGGCGTAGTCGGCGATTGTGCGGTCGGAGGAGAAGCGGCCGGAGTAGCAGATATTAAGCCATGCCTTCTTGGCCCATGCCAGCTCATCAGCGTCATAGTCGGCTGCCATGCGGTCGCGGGTCTCGCGGTAGTCGGCAAAGTCCCCAAGAACGTAGTAGGTGTCCTGGGCGTGCTCGCCAAATCCATCGAGTAACGAGGAGCGAATATCCCCAAACATGCCCGCATTTTCAGAGCCCAGCGTGCCATCGGTGAAGGCGTCGAGGACGCGTGCCAAGCCCGGAACCGTGTTGTAGAGCTCACCCGGGTTGTACTCGGCGCGCAGCTGCGGGATCTCCTCGTTGCGGGCGCCGAAGATGTAGGCGTTTTCTTCGCCCACTGCCTCGACGATCTCCACGTTGGCGCCGTCCATGGTGCCCAAGGTCAGGGCACCGTTCATCATGAACTTCATGTTGGAGGTACCGGAGGCTTCCTTGCCGGCGACGGAAATCTGCTCGGAGACGTCAGCGGCCGGGATGATGTGCTCGGCGGGGGAGACGTTGTAGTTCTCAACGAAGACCACGTTGAGTACGTCCTTGGTGGCTGGGTCGTTGTTGACCAAGTCACCGATGGCGTTGATGAGCTTGATGATGGCCTTTGCGCGGACATAGCCCGGGGCGGCCTTCGCGCCGAAGATGAAGGTGCGCTTCGGGACGGTCTCGCCGTCGACCTTGATGCGGAAGTACAGGTCCAGGATGTAGAGCGCGTTCATCAGCTGGCGCTTGTACTCGTGCAGGCGCTTAATCTGGACGTCGAAGATGGAATCCGGGTCTACGGATGCGCCCTGGTGCGCGTCAATCCAGGCGGCGAAATCCTGCTTGTTGGCGCGCTTGATATTGATGAGTTGGCGCAGTACCTTCTCATCCTCTGCCAAAGGAGCCAGCTTCGCCAGCTCAGTCAGATCGGTGACCCAGGCATCGGAGCCAGCTTGTTCTGTGAGCAGGTCGGACAGGCGCGGGTTGCACATGCGCAGCCAGCGACGCGGGGTCACACCGTTGGTCTTGTTGTTGAACTTCTCCGGCCACAGCTCGTGCCACTCGGAGAGCGTGTCAGCCTTGATGATTTCGGTGTGCAGGGCAGCGACGCCGTTGATGGAGTACGCGGCATAGCAGGCGATCCACGCCATGTGCACGTGGCCGTCGGATACCGGGGCCATGTAGTCGATGCGGCCCTGATCCAAGCCGCGTTGGGCCATGTCCTCGCGGAAGCGGCGGTCGATCTCTTCCACCAGTTCCCAGATGCGCCAGAACAGCTTCTGGAAGATGGACACTTCCCAGCTCTCTAGGGCCTCAGCCAGCACAGTGTGGTTGGTGTAGGCGAAGGTCTCGGTGACGACCTTCCATGCGTCATCCCAGCCCATCCCGTGTTCGTCGAGAAGCAGGCGGAGCAATTCCGGGATGGCCAGCACCGGGTGGGTGTCATTGAGCTGGATGCAGTTGTACTCAGCGAAGCCGGTGAGGTCCTCGCCGTGGTGCTCGATGTAGTTATCGATCATCTGCTGCAGCGAGGCCGAGACGAAGAAGTACTGCTGGCGAACGCGTAGGACCTTGCCCTCGTAGGTGGTGTCGTTGGGGTAGAGCACGCGGCAGATATCCATGACGCGCTCGCGCTCGACGATGGCCTCGGTGAAGCGCTGCGAGTTGAAGGCATCGTAATCGAATTCATCGATGGGTTCGGACTTCCACAGGCGCAGGGTGCCCACGTTATCGGTGCCATAGCCGGTAATCGGCATGTCATAGGGGATGGCGCGCACGTCCATGTCGTCGAAGTGGACCAAGCGCTGTTCGGAAGCGCGGCGAATGATGAAGTCGTAGCCGTTTTCCATCCATGCATCCGGCTCCTCGCGCTGGAAACCGTTGTCGAAGGACTGGCGGAACAAGCCGTAACGGTACAAGAGGCCATAGCCGGTCACCGGGTAGTCCTGGGTGACGGCGGAGTCGAGGAAGCAGGCGGCGAGGCGGCCCAAGCCGCCGTTGCCGAGTGCGGCATCGTGCTCGGCTTCGAGGACATCAGCCAACTCGTGGCCCGCAGCCTTGGTAGCGGCGCGGGCCTCATCGACGAGACCGACGTTGGTGAGGTTGTTGAGCAGGGCACGACCTTGCAGGAACTCAGCGGAGAAGTAGTGCTGCTGACGAGTGGCAGCGTAGGCGCTGCGGGTGGCCTCCCAATTGTCTGCAATCTGCTCCATCACCGAGGAGGACAGACCGGACCAAAACTTGCGGTCGGTCGCACGAGAGGGGGAGACGCCGGCTGCGGCGCGAACGTGTCCAGGAACTGCGGATTGGAAATCGGAGTGCTGGGGTTGGCTCATGAGAATCCCTTCACTTGAGGCATATAAATGCGGAAAAATACCAACTCCCAAGCTTAACCAGTTCTGTATGCGCCTGCAGACCAGGACACTGACCAACGTTTCACGCAGACCGTGATGCCGAGTGGCGTTGGGCACAGAGGCTTAGCGTCCAAGGAAAGACAGAACGGCGGCGGCCCCGGCGCGAGTGGCCGAGCGCATCGTGGGCTCATAGTCCGGTAGGAAGGTGGCCTGGTGGTTAACGGGTGGGTTGTCGAGGAGGTTTTCCGGTGTGGAGCCGATGAACCAGAAGTAATAAGGCACGCCCCAGGCCTGCGGGAGATAGCAAAAGTCCTCGGAGACGGTGGAGGGCGCGGCGGTGACGGAGAGCTCGCCGAAGACCTCATCGAAGGAGGCGCGAACAGCCTGGTGGGTGGCAGCGTCGTTATCGGTGACCTCGCCGTGAGCGAAGTATTCGAAGGTCGGTGCTGCCGGGCACCCGGACGCCTCGCATTCGGCGCGCACCATGCGCTCGAGGGAGGCGTAGACGCGCTCGGCCAATTCCGGTTTGTAATAACGCGTGTTGAGCACTAGCTCGGCGCCGCCTGGAATGATGTTGTTCTTATCACCCGAATGTAGCTCGCCCACCGAGATGACGAAGAAGTCATGGGGAGGAACTTCGCGGCCGACGATGGCCTGCAGACGCGTGACCACCATGGCGGCCACATAGGAGGGGTCGATGGCTTCGTGCGGCATGGAGGCGTGCGCCGAGCGCCCCGTGATGCGAATGCGAAGGGAGTCGCAGCCGGCCAGGATGGGGCCGGCGGTGGATTGGACTTGCCCGGCGGGGCCCGGCATGACGTGCTGGCCGAAGCACACATCCGGTGCAGAGACGCGCTCGGTGAGCCCGTCGGCGATCATGTATTTGGCACCCATGGACGATTCTTCGGCGGGCTGGAACAGTGCTAGGAAGGTGCCGCGCCAGGTGTTGCGGTGGGCGTCGAGAATCGCGCACGCGCCGAGCAACGCGGTGGCGTGCACATCGTGCCCGCAGGCATGCATCGCGCCGTTGGTCGAGGCGAAGGGGACGCCGGTTTCCTCGGCTACGGGGAGGGCATCGAAATCGGCCCGCATCAGCGCGGTGGGGCCATCCCCATTGCGGAAGATAGCGACGATACCGTGTCCGCCGATGCCGGTGACGAGTTCACAATCGTAGTTTTCTAGTTGTTCCAGAATCCGCCCGGCGGTGCGTTCCTCCTCATGGGAGAGCTCAGGGTGGGCATGCAGATCCTCGTAGAAGGTCCGTTGCCAGCTGAGATCGACGGAATCGTCCACTAAGAGCTCGGTCAGACGGGAAAGTGTGGGATCTGCCATAGTTACTGTCCTCCAAGTTTGGGTAGGGTTACCTACATGCCATTGATTCACTTTGATGTTCTGGTGCCGGATGCCCAAGCCGAGCGTGTGGCCGAAATCTTTAGTACTGCCACCCACAAGCTGGTGGACAATAACTCGCTGGCCTCTGCTGAGGTTACTCGCGTGCACGAGCCCGCACTCCCGGCGGGGCTGGAAGAGCAGCTGCGCCAGACCTACCGGGAGGAGCACGAAGAACGTGACCTCGAAGACGCAAATGTTTACCGCTACGCCATCGACGTCGATGGCGTGAAGGGGTCCGTTAACCAGCTGACCATGGTCCTCGCGCGCCTGTTAACTCCGCATTCGGTCTTGCCGAAGGATCACGTGTTGCTGGAGGATGAGCTCGCCCACGAGCGCCCGGCCATCTTCCCGTGGGCGGTGCAGGTAACCCCTTAGTCCTGCAGAGAAGGTTTAGCCCCGAAGAGAGCTAGCTCTGTAGAAAGCTGCGGACGAGGCGTTCGGCTGCGGCGCTCAAGCGCTGGGCGACGTCCCCGCGTCCCTCACCGCCGAGCTCCTCTAGCAGCGCGCCTTGCGGCGCCGGTGCCGTAGCGGAGCCAGCGATGATGCCCAGCGTCGGCGGCCCGGTCATCTCCGCCAGCGTGCCCACGACTTTTCCGGTGAGCGATTGATCGTCGAAACGCCCCTCGCCGGTGAGGACGAGATCGGCCTCGGCGATGCGCGCGGGCAGGTCGAGTGCCTCGGCCACATAGCGCCCGCCGGGAACGATGCGGCAGTGCTCCGCCGTGCCCCACAGTGTGCGTGAGAGCCAGCTTAAGGCGATGGGGATGCCGCCGGCGGCACCCAAGAACTCCGCTTGCGGGTCGGTATCCGTAACCTCGCATAGCTTCAGCATCGCGCCGGCGAGCAGTGCCACCTGTTCGCCCTCGGCGCCCTTTTGAGGGCCGTACATCGTCGCGGCCTGGATGGGCACGGCGCGGGTGTCCGTAACCAAGGTGTAGTCCATCATCGCCGCCTTCATGTTGAGCTGTGCGGTGTCGATGTGATCGAGGTTGACCAGCGGGGCGCCGCCTTTGGGCAGGGCGTAGCCGCGGGAATCGTGGGCGGCGGCGCCGAGCGCGGCGAGGATGCCGAGCCCGCCGTCGATGCTGGCGCTGCCGCCAAGTCCCAAGACGATGTGCTTGGCGCCGCGCGATTCGGCGTCGGCAAGCAGCACTCCCGTGCCATAGGAATCCGCGTGGAGCGGATCGAGGGCGTCGGAGACAGCGGGCAGGCCGGTGGCCGCCGCGACGTCGATGAAGGCCGTGTCACCCACGAGCTGGTAGCTGGCCTCGGTGAGGCGCCCGATGGCATCGGTGGTGGGCAGCGTAATGGTCTGGCCCGCCGTACCGTCGCGGTGAACGGCAGCGCTGGCGAGTACCTCCGCGGTGCCCTCGCCACCATCGGCCATAGGGAGAGTGGTTACCTGTGCCGTAGCGGCGTGCGGGGAGGAGCCGAGGGCGCGGCGCGCGCCCAAAGCAATGGCGGCAGCGGCTTCGGCGGCAGTGGCGGTGCCTTTAAAAGAGTCGGGGGCAACAAGTATGCGCATGCACATGAGTATATGGAAGCGGAAACGGGAAAAAATTTTCGCCCTCTGACCTGCCTTTAATAAATTTCCCCGTACGCTCGTCTTGCAATTTAGGTCGATTGATAGAAAACTAGCGGTTGTTCAACGGAGGACGCACCAGCAGCTAAACACGGTGCCGAATGAAAGGATTGCCATGTCCATCGACCAGCAAATCTCCGACTATTACAGCAAGCTTCTCAAGCGCAATGCTGGTGAACCGGAATTCCACCAGGCGCTCGCTGAGGTCCTGGATTCCCTCAAGATCGTCCTCAACAAGGACCCTCACTACGCTGATTATGGCTTGGTCGAGCGGCTGTGCGAACCCGAGCGCCAGCTCATCTTCCGTGTCCCGTGGGTGGATGACAACGGCCAGATTCAGGTCAACCGCGGCTTCCGCGTGCAATTCAACTCGGCCCTCGGCCCGTACAAGGGCGGCCTGCGCTTCCACCCGAGCGTGAACCTGGGCATCATCAAGTTCCTTGGCTTCGAGCAGATTTTTAAGAACTCGCTGACCGGCCTTCCCATCGGCGGCGGCAAAGGCGGTTCTGACTTCGACCCGAAGGGCAAGTCCGAAGCCGAGGTCATGCGCTTTTGCCAGTCCTTCATGACGGAGCTGCACAACCACATCGGTGAGTACCGCGATGTGCCGGCCGGCGATATCGGCGTGGGCGGCCGCGAAATCGGATTCCTGTTTGGCCAGTACCGCCGCTTAGAAAACAAGCACGAGTCCGGGGTCCTCACGGGCAAGGGGCTGACCTGGGGTGGCTCCCTCGTGCGCACTGAGGCCACCGGTTACGGCCTGGTGTATCTGACCTCGGAGATGATGAAGACCCACGGCGAGTCCTTCGACGGCGCCAAAGTCATTGTTTCCGGCTCCGGCAACGTTGCTATCTACGCCGCCGAGAAGGTTCAGCAGCTCGGCGGAACCGTCGTGGCGATGTCCGATTCCTCCGGCTACATCACGACGCCGAACGGCGTGGACTTGGAGCTGCTCAAAGACATCAAGGAAGTACGCCGCGAGCGCATCTCTACCTACGCCGGCGAGGCTGGCGCGGGCGTGGAGTACCACGAGGGCGGCAACGTATGGGAGGTCAGCGCCGACGTTGCCCTGCCGTGTGCGACCCAAAACGAGCTCGACGGCGATGACGCCAAGCTCCTGGTAAAGAACCACATCCGCTACGTTGCTGAGGGTGCAAACATGCCGTGTACCCCGGAAGCCGCGCACTACTTCGGGGAGAGCGGAATCGCCTTCGCGCCGGGCAAGGCCGCGAATGCGGGCGGTGTGGCAACCTCCGCGCTGGAGATGCAGCAGAACGCATCCCGCGACTCCTGGTCCTTCGAGTACACCGACCAGCGCCTGCATGAGATCATGTCCAATATCTTCCGCAACATCGACAAGACCTCCAAGGAATACGGCCTGGAAGGTGACTACGTGGCGGGCGCCAACATTGCCGGCTTCAAGAAGGTGGCCGACGCCATGCTGGCCCAAGGCGTAATCTAGCCGTTTCCTTATCTCTGTATCCGCGCTTAACCTCCTCGCTTGCCGGGGAGGTTTTCGCCATTTCTTCCCGCGTGGGATACGTCGCAGTGTGCGTGCGCTTGGATAGGCTGGTGCCATGTACCGCGTATTTGAGTCCCTCGATGAACTTGTTCGCAATCTGGAACAGGCCTATGCCGTTCCCATGACCTCCAACTGCATGGTTCCGCGCCACGAAATGCTGGCGCTTCTCGACGATCTTCGCAACGCCCTCCCCGTTGAAATGGATGACGCCCAGGACGTCCTAGACAAGCAGGACGAGATCCTCCAGGGTGCTGAGGAGCGCGCGGAGCAGATTATTTCTGAGGCCACCGCCGAGGCCGATGACACCGTTGCCCGTGCGCGTGAGGACTCAGACGCCATGCTTGCCGACGCTCAACACCGCGCCACCACCTTGGTAGCCCAGGCGGAAGATGAGGCCACCAACCTCGTAGAGAACGCACGCTCCGACGCCGAGCGCACCCGCGCCCAGGCGGATGAGGAGTACCAGCGCGCCGTCGCAGCAGGCCAAGCCGAGCAGGACCGTTTGGTCTCCGAATCCGAGGTTGTGCGCCGCGCCGACGATGAGGCGCACCGCATTGTGGAGACCGCGCACTCTGAGTCCAACCGCCTGCGCACCGAGTGCGATGAATTCGTTGACGCCAAGCTCGGGGAGTTCGAGACCACCTTGTCCGATCTCTTGCGTACCGTCAACAACGATCGCTCCGCGCTGCGGCGGGGCGCCGGCGTGCGTTCCCGCGGTGAATCACATGGTGAGGGACGAAGCGCTGTGCGCGAGACCCGGGAGCCTGTGCGCCGTGCGCCGCGTGCGCCCCGTGATTACTAAGCCGAATTGTTGAATTAAGGCACGGGCAACTACCTAGCGGTGACGCTTCGGCTCTGCCGAAGCGAGGTCGAGTGAAGCGAGGTAGAGTCCTGCGCCGCAGCGCGCGCCTGTTCCGCGCGGCGAATCCGGGCGGCTTCCTTGGCCGGCATGGTGCTTAAGGCTGCGGCCAATCCCGCGGCGACGAGGCCCGGCAGTGCATAAAGCACCCACATAATGCCGAAGTCCGTGCCCGTGGTGTGAGGCTCGGGGATGGGGCCCCAGGCGGCGTCGACAAGCAACAGCACCACATCGACCGCACCGACGGTCAGCATCATCACACCAATCCCCATGCCGGCGGCAGAAAAGGACTCGCGCGCGCTCCACGCGATGAGCGCGGCACACAGCGAGAACAGCGCCGATGAGAGTATGACGATAGGCCCAAAATGCAGGGGAAGAAAGGACACCGCGCCCACGGCCAATCCCGCAAGGGCGCTGGCGAGGGCCGCGCGGTGCAGGGAGAGGCCGGCATCGCCGAAAATGCTGGGGCGGACTCGCGTGATGAGGTGGCGGCAGGTCACTCCTACGACGGTCAGGACCACGGCGGGGACAAGGCACTGCAAGGGAAAGCTGAGCGCGAGTTCACGTGCCGTGGCGCCCAGAGACGCCGTGTCGGTCGCGGTGTAGCTCATGGAGTTTTAGGCTAAAAGCCACAGGCGAAAGAATCGAGCCTTGTGGGCAAGCGCTTAAGCGGCTATGACCCAACATTCAGGCCCTTGCCAGTCTAGGGCGCGTGGGTCAGCACAGGGTAAGCTGGTGGGCGTTATGAAATCACCATTGAAGTTCGACGTGACGGAATTGCTCCGCAGCCAAGGAGCTGAAGCGCTGCCTGAGCACCGCGTGCAAACCGGACCCGCCCCCGAGCGCATCGGCGTGGAAATGATCGGCATCCCGGAAGGTGCTGAGGTTAAGGTGGACGCCACCTTGACGCCGTTGGGCTCCGGCGTGTTGGTGGACGCTGATATCACCGGCACCCTCAGCGGCGAATGCGCACGCTGCTTAGCTGAGCTACATCCAGCACTAGATCTCCACGTATCCCAGGTTTTCTCCGCGGATGAGTCCTTCATCAGCGGAGATGAAACAGAGGAAGAGGATCGCGGTTCCGGCGATGAGATCCCCGAGATTGAGGACGGTGTCCTTGACCTCCTGCAGACCGTGATCGATGAGGCAGGTTTGGTGCTTCCTTTCGCGCCGACGTGTGAGGATGGCTGTGAAGTAGATGTTCCCGAAGGCGTGACCACGGGGGTCTCCGGGGAAGAAGAGCGCGTCGATCCGCGGTGGTCTGGGTTGGAGAAATTCCTATGAGCAAGAAGAAGAAACTCACCGGCGAGCAGGCACTTGCCGTAGCATTCGCGGAGGTAGACCACGGTCCGCTGCTCAAGGCACTCGGCGTGGAACTCAACGATGAGCTGCTGTGTTTGGCGCTGACGCACCGTTCCTTTGCCAACGAGAACGGTCACCTGCCCAACAATGAGCGTCTGGAGTTCCTCGGGGACGCGGTCTTGGGCTTGTCCATCGCGGCCAAGCTCTACGAAAAGTTCCCATCGCGCCCCGAATCGGACATCTCGAAGATGCGCGCTTCCATTGTTTCGCGCTACGGCTTGTCTGACGTAGCCCGTGAAATCGGGGTGGGCCAACACGTCCTGTTGGGCAAGGGTGAGCAATCTACCGGCGGCCGTGACAAGGACTCCATCTTGGCCGATACCACCGAGGCCATCTTGGGGGCCATCTACCGCCAGCATGGTTTCGAAGTCGCCCGCGGGGTGGTGCTGCGGCTGTTTGCCGCCAAGGTTGAGAACGCCGTGGTATCCGGCCGCCACATGGACTGGAAGACGACCTTGCAGGAGCTGTGCGCCGAGCTGAAGGCAGCGATGCCCGTGTATTCGGCCACCTCGACCGGCCCCGAGCACGATCAGACCTTTAATGCCGTTGCCACGGTGGCCGGTTTGACCGTGGGTAGGGGAACGGGACACAACAAGAAGCTTGCGGAGCAGCAGGCGGCGGAAGAAGCCTGCCAGGCGCTGCGTGAGACCCCGTTGCTGGTGCAGGGCACCGCCGGCAAAGAGAACTAACCCACGAGGACTCGATGCCAGAGCTGCCTGAAGTTGAGTCCGTCCGCCGCGGGCTCGAGCCCTACGTCGTGGGGCGATCCTTCGCGGCGGTCGATGTCCTTCACCCGCGCGCCAATCGCAAGCAGGAGGCACCGCTGTCCGCGCTGCTCGTGGGCAGGAGGATCGCCGCGGTGGCGCGCCGCGGCAAGTTCATGTGGCTGGAGTTTGCCGATGAGGACCGCACTGATCCTGCCCGCGATGTGCTCTTTATCCACCTCGGAATGTCGGGGCAGGTGCGGATCGGTGAGGTGGATTCACCCCACGTGCGCATCGCCGCCGTGCTTGACGACGCCACCCGCATCAGCTTCGTCGACCAGCGCACTTTTGGCTATTGGCATCTCGGCCCGTGGCTCACCATGGCGCATATCGCGCCCGATCCCCTCGAAGCAGACTTTGACCTCACCGCGGCGGGGAGGCGCCTGCGCGCAAAACGTACGGCGGTGAAAGTTGCCCTGCTGGATCAAACTGTGCTCAGCGGAGTGGGCAATATCTATGCGGATGAGGCGCTGTGGGCGGCTCAGATTTCTCCGTTGAAGAAGGCCAGCGCCCTGCGGCAGCGCGATGCCGTCGCGGTGATTTCCGCGGCCACCGACGTTATGCGCTCCGCCCTTGAGGTTGGCGGGACCAGCTTTGACGCGCTGTACGTCAACGTCAACGGCGAATCCGGGTATTTTGACCGTTCCTTGCATGCCTATGGGCGTGGCGGGCAGCCCTGTGATCGCTGCGGCGAGGACATCGTGAAAACCGTGTTGGGCGGGCGCGGTACCCACTATTGCCCGTCCTGTCAGCGCCGTGGGGTGGGGAAGTAGTTAGGCTCCAACTAGGCCGATGGCGGGGGTTGTCACTAGTGTGTAACGTATGCAAGAAATCTTCAGCACCGTGATCGGTGTCATTAACGACAGCCTGTGGTCCTATGTCCTGCCATGGCTGCTTATCGCTGCTGGCCTTTACTTCGGTATCCGCACCGCTTTGGTGCAGGTCCGCATGGTGCCGGATATGTTCAAAGCGGTCGTCGAAAAGCCCAAGGGGGTCGGCGTCGATGAGGACGCCGATTACGGCGGTATTTCTGCCTTCAAGGCGTTCACCATCTCGGCGGCGTCGCGTGTGGGCACCGGCAACGTCGCGGGTGTGGCCGTAGCAATTTCTGTGGGCGGGCCCGGCGCTGTGTTCTGGATGTGGCTCATCGCCATCCTGGGTGGCGCAACTGCGTTCGTGGAGTCCACGCTGGCCCAGTTGTGGAAGGTCCGCGAGGGGGATACCTACCGCGGCGGCCCGGCCTACTACATGTCCCGCGGTCTGGGCTGGAAGCCCTTGGCAACCATTTTCTCCGTCGCCATCGCCATTACTTTTGGTTGGTTCTACAACGCTTTCCAGACCAACGCTATCTCTGATTCCTTGGCGGCCTCCTTCGGACAGGATTCCGGTGCCTTCAAGGCGGGCGTGGGTATTGCCGTCGTTGCCGTAGCTGGCCTCATCATTATCGGTGGTGTTCAGCGCATCGCCTCGATGACTCAGTTCATCGTGCCGTTTATGGCCGGTGCCTACCTCATCATGGGCTTCATCGTGGTGGTCCTTAACTTTGACAAGGTGCCGGACATGTTTGTCTCCATCGTCGGCTCTGCCTTCGGCTTCCGTGAGGCTGCTGGCGCGACACTGGGCATGGCCATGCTGAAGGGCATCCAGCGCGGCCTGTTCTCCAACGAGGCCGGCGAAGGTTCGGCGCCGAACGCGGCAGCAACGGCGACGGTCTCCCACCCCGTGAAGCAGGGCCTTGTGCAGACCCTCGGCGTGTACTTCGACACCCTGGTGGTGTGTACGATTACTGCCTTCATCATTCTGCTGGGCACCGAGTTCGAGACCTTTGGCTCCGACGCGATTGAGGGCGTGACCCTCACCCAGAACGCGCTGTCCAATGTGGTCGGCGAGTGGGGCATCCACTTCGTCACGTTCATCCTGTTCTTCTTGGCATTCTCCTCGATTCTGGGTAACTACTACCTTGCAGAGTCCAACGTGGAGTACCTCTCCGGGAAGAAGTGGGTACTGTGGGCCTTCCGCCTCATCGTGTTGGCCTTCGTCTTCTACGGCGCGGTGGCCCCGCTGGGTACCGTGTTCGACCTGGCGGATACGGGTGCCGCCATCATGGTGCTGCTCAACGTGTGCGCCATCGTGCCGCTGTGCGGCGTGGCCATCAAGCTGCTGAAGAACTACAACGAGCAGCGCCGCAAGGGCCTGGATCCTGTCTTCCACCGTGATATGCTGCCGGAACTGCAAAACGTCGAGTGCTGGGATGGTACCGATCCTGTGACGCGCCGCAGCGCGGAGGACCGCCGCCGTCTCGATCACGAATTCGACTTGAGCGACCGCACAAACTTGAGGGAGTACTAGATGGCAGACACGGCAGCAGCCTCTGCGGGTCATGAACGCCTCACAGCTTTCGTACTTGGCCACGTCCAAGGCGTGGGCTTTCGCTGGTGGACGCGTTCCCGGGCCCTCGAACTAGGGCTGGCTGGGCACGCGACGAACCTTCAGGACGGACGCGTCCAGGTGGTTGCTGAAGGCCCGCGAGCTGACTGCGAGAAGCTGCTGTCCTTGCTGCGCGAAGAACCATCAACCACGCGCCGCCCGGGCGTTGTGAACGCCGTGGTGGAGCAGTGGGCCGCACCGCGCGGTGAGTCGGGCTTTATCGAGCGCTAAACTAAGTCGAATGCACCTCAAATCGCTCACGCTCAAGGGATTCAAGTCTTTTGCGTCCGCGACGAACCTGAAATTCGAGCCCGGTATCTGTGCCGTGGTGGGCCCGAATGGCTCGGGTAAATCTAACGTCGTCGACGCACTGGCGTGGGTCATGGGTGAAGGCAGCGCCAAGACGCTGCGCGGCGGCAAGATGCAGGACGTCATCTTTGCCGGCGCCGGTGAGCGCAAGGCCCTTGGCCGCGCTGAGGTCACACTGACCATCGATAACTCCGATGGCGCATTGCCCATCGAGTACTCGGAGGTCTCCGTCACCCGCCGCATGTACCGGGATGGCGCGAGCGAGTATGAGATCAATGGGTCAAAGGCCCGCCTCATGGATATCCAAGAGCTGCTGTCGGATTCCGGCATTGGCCGCGAGATGCACATCATCGTGGGCCAAGGAAAACTGGCGGAGATCCTGGAGTCCCGACCAGAAGATCGTCGCGCTTATATTGAGGAAGCTGCGGGCGTGCTCAAGCACCGCCGCCGCAAGGAAAAGGCGCAGCGCAAGCTCACGGGCATGCAGGCCAACCTGGACCGCCTGCAAGACCTGACCGATGAGCTGGGAAAACAGCTCAAGCCGCTGGCCCGCCAGGCGGAGGCCGCCCAACGCGCAGCCACTGTGCAAGCGGATTTGCGCGATGCTCGCCTGCGCCTCGCCGGTGACCGTGTGGTCAGGTTGCGTGCCACGTTCGAGGATGCCGAGAAACGCGCTGTGGTGCTCGCCGAGCAGGTCGAGGTAGTCACGGCGCAGCTGGAAGAGGCCACGGAAATTCAGCTCGAGGTAGAGGCCGAGTTGGGGGATGTCACTCCGCGCGCGGAGGCCGCGCAGAAGTTGTGGTTCGAGCTATCGACGCTGAGCGAACGCATCTCTGCCACGCAGCGTATTGCGGCCGAGCGCGCCAGCAACGTCGGATCCCAGGTGGCCTATGCCGGCCAGGATCCGGAGGAGCTGGAGGCGCGCGCCCGGCGTGCCGACGAGGAGCACGACGAGCTGCTGGCCGCTGCCGAAGAAGCGGCGGAGCGCTTGGAATCGATCCGGGAGGAAGTGGCTGAGCGCCGGGAAGCCTTCGAGGCCGCGGACAAGGAGCACATGGCGCAGCTGCGCGCCATTGCGGATCGCCGCGAAGGCGTGGTCCGCCTCATCGCGGCCGAGGAAAACCTGGCGGGTCAGGTAAGCTCCGCGGAATCTGAGTTGGCGCGCCAGGAAGAAACCCTGGCGAACACGAAAGCGCGCACCAGGGGAGCGCAGGCGGAGGCCGATGAGGTAGCGGACAAACTAGAGCACCTGGCTGCCGAGCGTGAGCCGCTGGAAGAAGCGCACGTGCGCGCGGCCAGCGAGTCCGCCGCGGCCGATAAACGCTTGGAGCAGCTGCGCGATGCCCAGCGGGAGCGCGAGCGCACCGTGTACAGCCTGCGAGCCAGGATCGATACGCTGGGCCAGACCGCTCCGGAAGCGCTCGAGCTGGGGGAGGGTTTTAAGCCTCTCGCGGAGTTCATCTCTACGCGTTATGAAACGGCCGTCGCGGCGGCACTCGGTTCCTTCGCGGAGGCGCAGGCCGGCGCGGTGAGTGGGGACATCGTGGGTGATCTCGCTGAGGCGAGCCGCACTCCGTTGATCGACGTCTCCACGGAACCTACCGGTTCAGCCTGGCGCCTTGATGCGGACTTGCCCTCCGGTGCTAGCTGGTTGCTCGACCAGATGGTCTTGGTCCCGGAAGTATCGGCGGCGGTGACACGGTTGCTCTCCGACGTCGTTCTGGTGGATGACTATGCCGCGGCCCGCGAGCTCATTGCTGAAGATCCGCGCCTGCGGGCCGTCACCGCCGAGGGCTTGCTGGTTGGTGAAGGCTGGGTCGAGGCCGGAACTGGTGCCGTCTCCACGGTCGAGGTGAGCGGCCAGATTACAGAAGCCGAGCAACAGTTGGAAACCGCCACCCACGAGCTGGAGGAGCTATCAGGCACGCTGGAAGGCGCGAAGCTAGCCGCCGATGATGCCCGGGTAGGCGCGGCGAGCGCTAAGGCCACGCTGCGCGAGCACGATCACGAGCTCGAGGCGTGGAAGCGCGACCACCAGCGCTTGCTCAAACAGTACGAGGCAAACAAGGCTGAGCACGAAAAGGCCGCCGCCCGCGCCACGGATATCGAGGTGCAGCTGGCCCGCCTGCGCAAAGAACTGGCGGAGGCTCGTGACCGCTTGTCGCGCGTGGACGCCGATGAGCAAGCGGATGAACCTTCCTCGGTGGAACGCGATGCAGCCTCGGCCGCCCTTGAACAGGTCAAGGCCATGGAGGTAGAGGCTCAACTGGCGGCCCGCAGCGCGGAGGAAAAGGTAGGCCAGGCAGCCGGCAAGGGAGAGGCCCTGCGGCGCCAAGCCCAGCATGAGCGCCAAGCTAAGGCACGCCACGATCAGGCGATGGCCCGCCGGCAGGCGCAGGCGCGGTTGGCGGGGGCCGTCGACAAGCATGCCCAGGACCTAGCCGCCCGCACTACGCAGGCACTTGAGCGCGCAGCTGAGGAACGCGATGAGCTAGTGACCCAGCGCGGCGTGCTGCAGGGGCGTGCGCAGTCGGCGAAGCAGGCGGTCTCCGCAACCCGCCAGCAGCTCGATCGCCTGACCGATTCCGCGCACAACTCGGAGATTGCCCGCAGCCAGGCGCAGGTGCGCGTGGATGAGGCCGAGGGCAAGATCGTGGAGCAGCTGGGCATTGCGATCCCCGACCTGCTCAAGGGCTACACGCCGGGCGAGGGCTTCGATCGTTCCGCCGAGACCAAGCGGTTGAAGCAGGCCGAGAAGGACCTCAACTCCTTGGGCAAGGTGAACCCGCTGGCCTTGGAGGAGTACAAGGCGCTGGAGGAGCGCTATAGCTTCCTGTCCACGCAGCTCGATGACGTGATTCAGGCGCGCAAGGATTTGGCCGGAGTCATTGAGGACGTTGACGCGCAGATCTTGCAGCTGTTCACGGATGCCTGGCACGACGTGGAGGCGGAGTTCCCCAAGGTCTTTCAAACGCTTTTCCCCGGCGGCGAGGGCCGGCTCATCCTTACTGAGCCGGATGACATGCTGGCCACCGGCATCGAGGTGGAGGCCCGCCCGCCGGGCAAGAAGGTCAAGCGCCTGACGCTGCTGTCGGGCGGCGAGAAGTCACTGACCGCGCTGGCGATGCTCGTGGCTATTTTCCGCGCGCGCCCCTCACCGTTCTACGTCATGGATGAGGTGGAGGCCGCGCTGGACGACGTCAACCTGCGCCGCCTCATCGCCCTCTTCGAGGAGCTGCGCAAGGATTCTCAGCTCATCGTCATCACTCACCAGAAGCCAACGATGGACGTGGCCAACGTCCTTTACGGCGTGACGATGCGTGGTGATGGTGTCACACGCGTGATTTCACAGCGCATGACCCGTGCGGGTGAGGCGCCGGGCACGGCTCAGGCGGCGGAGGACGCCACGCGCCTTGGCGTGGATGCTCCGCGCTAACGGCGCGGTGCCAGACCGAGGCTTTCGCCCTCCTCATCGTGCCGGGCGCGAACAACCCTGGCACTATGGAGGGCATGAATACTACTTTTCTGTGGATTGCGATAGCAGTCATCGTCCTGATTCTGCTGGTGGTCTTGTTCATCGTCCTGGGCAAGAAGCGCGGCGAGTCGAAGAAGGTCTCCTTTGAAAAGCCCGCAGAGGAGCCGAAGGAGCTGACCCAGCAGCAGAAGTCCGGCAACTACCAGGCCAAGTCTGGTTTTAATTTTGCCCCGGCCGGCGGCGGCGCTACCAAGGAACCCGTGCCTGCGGCTAAGACTGAGAAGCCCGCACCGGCTGAGCCCAAAGCTCAGCCGCAAGCGGAGAAGAAGTCTGAGCAGCGTGATGCCACCGAGTTAGCGAACGCTCAGCTCAAGGGTGAAGAGGAGACACCGAAGGCAGCGAAGCCTGCGGCGGAACCGACACCTAAGGCAGAAACCAAGCCGGAACCTGTTGCAGACGCGAAGCCGGTGAGCGCGCCGGAACCGGCTGCACAGAAGGAGCCGGCAAAGGAAGAAGAAGAGAAAGATTCTTCCGCTGGCCTAGCCGCTGCAGGAGCTGCGGGCGTTGCTGCCGCTGGTACTGCTGCTTCCGGCGCCGCTGCCGTTGAGAAGGACGAAGAGGACACAGAGGAAGCTGTCCCGGCCACCGAATCGGAGATTGCTGAACCGGAGCCGGTAGTCGAAGCCCCGAAGGTAGAAGGGGAGGCCCCGGAAGAACCTGAGGTTCCGGCTGAGGAGGTGGCTTCTGCTCAGTTTGAGGCCGAAGAAGAGACAGCGGCAGAGGTAGAAGAAGTAGAAGCCGATACAGAAGCAGAAACGGATGCAGCGGCAGAGGAAGCCGCTGCGGCGGCGGGGGCGCAGGCGGCGTCGGCAAGCGCGGCGCTCGAGGCTGAGCCCGAGGAGCTGGAAGTTTCCGAGGATGCCGAGGTCGTTGAGGCCCCGGCAGCCCAGCCGCAGGAGGACATCGCGCCGGCCGCCGGCCGTTTGGGCAAGCTGCGTGGGCGCCTGTCCCGCTCGCAGAACGCCATCGGCCAAGGCCTCATGGGTATTCTTTCCGCTGGTGATCTGGATGATGATGCCTGGGAGGAAATCGAAGACACCCTCATCATGGCTGATCTGGGCACCAAGTCCACGATGAAAGTCACCGACTCCCTGCGCGAGAAGATCGCTGAACGCGGCGTGAGCTCCGAGGCGGAAGCACGCGCCATGCTGCGCGAGGCACTCATCGAGGTTGGCCATCCGGAGATGGACCGCTCCATCAAGGCCATGCCGAACGACGGCAAGCCTGCCGTCATCATGGTCGTTGGCGTCAACGGCACCGGCAAGACCACTACGACGGGCAAGCTCGCGCGCGTGCTCGTGGCGATGGGCCACAACGTTTTGCTCGGCGCGGCGGATACCTTCCGTGCGGCGGCAGCTGATCAGCTCGAGACCTGGGGCCGCCGCGTAGGCGCATCGACGGTGCGTGGCAAGGAAGGCGCGGACCCGGCCTCCGTGGCCTTCGATGCCGTCGCCGCTGGTGTGGACCAGGGCGTGGACGTGGTTCTCATCGATACCGCTGGGCGTCTGCACACCTCCGTTGACCTCATGGACCAGCTGGGAAAGGTCAAGCGCGTGGTGGAGAAGAAGACCGAGGTCGACGAGGTCCTGCTCGTCCTGGACGCGACGGTGGGGCAGAACGGCCTGACGCAGGCGCGCATCTTCCGCGACGTTGTCGACATCACCGGTGTTGTCCTGACCAAGCTCGATGGCACGGCAAAGGGCGGCATTGTCTTCCAGGTTCAGGAAGAACTGGGTGTGCCGGTCAAGCTCGTGGGCCTTGGCGAAGGAGCCGATGACCTCGCGCCGTTCGAGGTTGAGGGATTCGTCGATGCCTTGCTAGGGGAGAAGTAAGACCTTATAGATCCCTGGGCTATACCTAAGTTCTTTCGAGACGCAGCGCCTCCATTGTGAGGCGCTTTCGTCGTCTCCGTCCCATTAAAGATGTGCTTTGGGGGAGGTCACAATGGTAGTCTAGGACAGTCCTGTCTATGTGAGGCTGAGTTTTCAGCCCTAACAACGGTTCGTGAGGCTACTCTTTCGTGACACTCTTGTATGTCGTCCTCCTCGCAGCTGTCGCAGTGGCGCTAGCACCGGTAACCGTCAAGGTTGCTGATCGCGCAGCCGGCTACCCGCTAGCCGGCATTTTTATTATCGCCGCGGCACTGTTGGCTAAAGAATTTCCGGCACTGGCCCGTGGCGAAGAACTGTCCTATTCCGTGACGTGGGTGCGTGACGTTATCGCGCCGGGCGTCGATGTGAACCTCGCCTTCCGCGGCGATGCGCTGGGCGTTTTCTTTGCGATGTTGGCTCTCGTCATCGGCGCGGTGGTTTTCACCTATTCCGCTGCCTACCTGCCCAAGGGGAAAGGCAACGTCAGCTTTTATGTGCTGATGACCGCGTTTACGCTGTCGATCCTCTTGCTCGTGCTGGCTAATGACGTCGTCGTGCTCTTCCTGGCGTGGGAGCTGGTATCGCTGGCTTCGTTCATGTTGATCGCACGCAGCGGCAAGTCCGGTGAGGCCGGTTCGCAGCGCACGCTCATTCTGACCTTCATCGGCGGCCTCACCTTGCTGACAGGTGTGGCGATTGCCGCAACGGCTGCGGGGACGACGAACCTGGAGGACATCCTCGCCTCCGACGTATGGGCCGAGCGCCCAGGCCTGACCACGGGGGTTGCCATTCTCATTGCAGCCTCGGCATTCACCAAGTCCGCGCAGTTCCCCTTCCACTTCTGGCTGCCGGAGGCCATGGCGGCTGCCACGCCGGTCTCGGCCTTCCTGCACGCGGCGGCCGTGGTCAAGGCCGGTGTCTACCTGCTGATTCGTTTCTCCACCATCTTCCACGACGTTGCGGCGTGGAACTGGCTGCTCATCGTCGCCGGTATGGGCACCGCCGTAATGTCTGCGGTCTTCGCCGTGCAGAAGACGGACCTGAAGAAACTGACTGCTTATTCCACCGTGTCCCACCTGGGATGGATCGTGGCCACGATTGGTGTGGGCACCCCCTTCGCCATCGCGGCGGCGCTCGTGCACACGCTGGCACACGCGCTGTTTAAGTCCTCCATCTTCATGCTCATTGGCGTGATTGACCATGAGGCTGGTTCACGTGATATCCGCCGCCTCGGCGTGCTGTGGAACAAGATGCCGTGGACCTTCGGCTCCATGCTCATCGGCGCTGCCTCCATGGCCGCGGTCCCGCCGCTCTTCGGCTTCGTGTCGAAGGAAGGCATGCTGACCGCTTTCGAGGACGCGCCCATCGGATCGGCCGGACAGGTGCTCTTGCTCATCGTTGCGGGCGTGGGTGCGTTCTTCACGTTTACCTACTCCGCCAAGATCATCTTTGGTGCTTTCTTCGACGGCCCGCGCGATATGTCGAAGGTCCACGAGGCGCCGGTGCGGTTGTGGCTGCCCGCGGCTCTTCCCGGCGTGATGTCGGTGCCGATCATCTTCGTCATGGGCGCGCTCGATGGGCCGCTTGATGACGTCGTGGCGGCCATCGGCATGGAGGGGCATTCTCACCTTGCTCTGTGGCACGGTCTCAACGTCCCGCTGTTTATTTCCGTCGTGGTGCTCATCGCTGGCGTCGTCGGTTTGTTCTTCCGCACGCCGCTGTGGACCGCGATGGAGGAGCGCCAACTGTTGCCGCGCACTGGTAACCAAATCCTCAAGTGGATTCAGGACGTGTGCGCAGCCTTCGGCCGCTTCGTCGGCCGCATGTCGGATACCCACAACCCGTCGAAGCTCATCCTGCCGATTGTCCTCCTCGTCATCATTCTTGCGGGCTCCACTCTGGTGTCGACGGGTGTCGACGGCGTGGCCTTGAACCCGCGCGTGGATGGCCTGGACAACCCGTGGGATCTGCTGCCGCTGGGCATCGTGGCGCTGTCGATGTTTGGTTTGGTTCGTACCCGCAACCGCCTCACGGGTGCGGTCATGATTGGTACTGCGGGTACCGGCGTGACCTTGCAGATGTTCCTGTTGGGTGCACCGGACGTTGCCTTGACTCAGTTCACGGTGGAGGCGCTGTCCGTCATCGTCATGATGATGGTCCTGCGCTACCTGCCGGAGAAATTCCACCCGGTACAGAACACCAACCGCAAGGTTGGCTCCATCGTGGTGGCGGTGCTCGCGGGTATCACCGCATTCCTCGGTGTGTGGGCGCTGATGGGCCGCCACGAGCGCTCCGACTTGTCCATGTGGTACCTCAATAACGCCCCAGACATCACTGGCGGCGATAACGTCGTGGCCACCATCATCGTGGAGTTCCGTGCACTCGATACCCTGGGTGAGCTGTCGGTGCTTGGCATGGCCGCCGTGGTGATTGCCGCGGTCACGTCGACGCTGCCTCGCTTCCCGTTTACCTCCGGTACGCGTCCGGCGCCGTTCGGTCAGTCGCAGCTCAACTCGGTTCCGCTGCGCAAGGGAATTTCCATTGCCATCCCGATTCTGGTGGTCATGTCCTTCATCGTGTTCTACCGCGGGCACCAGGCTTCCGGCGGCGGCTTCCCGGCTGCTCTCATCATGGGCGCGGCCATCGGCCTGACGTATCTCTCTCGCGGCACCGATGAGATTGTCTTCGGCCGTATGACTCCAATTCACCTCACCGGCGTGGGCATCATCGTTGCGCTGACGGCTGGATTCATCGGCTACATTCCGACTTCGCACGGCTCCGGTGGTTTCTTGACTGCCATCCACGGCCACGCCCTGGGGCAGCACTGGACCACGTCGCTCATCTTTGACTTGGGTATCTACCTGGCGGTCCTGGGCATGCTCACCATGGCCATCAACGCCCTGGGCGGCTACTTGCGCCCGGGCACTGAGCGGGACTTCCTTCCGTGGGTCCACGACGATGATTCGGCGCTGCCGAACACGCCGCGCGTGGTGATGGAGGACGTCGATGATCCGTACCCCGAATCCATCAACCCATCCTCGGATCCACTGGCCTTGCTCAATGAATCCGAGGCGCGCCACCGCGCGTCTTCGCCCCACCACACTCCGGCTACAGAGGAGAAGAATTCATGATCCTCGCACTGACTATTGCACTGCTCATCGGTAGTGCTGTCTACCTCATTCAGCAGCGCGGCTTGGTCCACATTGTGTTGGGCATGATGGCCTTTGGCCACGGCGCCAACCTCATGCTCTTGGCCACCGGCGTGTACTCCTACCGCGGCGAGTCCTTCCCGTCACAGGTCCCGGCGGACCAAATGGCGGACCCGCTGCCGCAGGCATTCGTTCTGACCGCCGTGGTGATCTCCATGGCCACCTCCACGATTCTGCTGACCATGGCGGCGATGGGCGCCAACGATGACACGGATGTTGTCGAGCCGGTGGATGACAACACCATTGACCACGCCTTCTCCACGCTGGGCCGCGATACCCAAAACCGGGAGATTCTGCAGCGTTCGGCCAACAAGATGGACCGTTTGAAGGAACTTGACCACGAGGGGGAGAAGTAAATGTATGACACTGTAAGCGCTCTTCTTCCGCTCTTCCCAGCGGTTCCACTGGTATCGGCGGCGCTGGCGCTGCTCGCGCCGTGGCACCGCGTGCGCGATGCCATCATGCTCATCGTGCCGGGCGTAGGCATCTTCGCCTCCTTCGCGCTGCTGCTCTACACCATGAACAACGGCGTGGTGGCGCACACGGTGGGCAATTACGTGGGCAACGCGGGTATCGCCTTTGCTGCCGACACCTTCTCGGCTCTCATGCTCATCACGACGATGATCGTGGCCTTCGGCGCCAACTGGTTCGCCATCGTTGGCGGTGAGACCAAGTCGCGCTATTACCCGTCGCTGACCCTTATCCTGATCACCGGCGTGTGCGGCGCCCTGCTCACCGCTGACCTCTTCAACTTCTTCGTGTTCATTGAGGTCATGTTGCTGCCGTCCTACGGCCTCATCACGATGTCGGGCACGTGGTCGCGCCTAGCCGCAGGCCGCGCTTTCGTGCTGGTCAACCTGTTCGCCTCCACACTGCTTGTGGTCGGCGTGGGCTACATCTATTCGGTTACGGGCGTGGTCAACTTGGCGGCGCTGACGGGCGCTGCCGCCGGCAACGGGCCGGTGACGGTGGCCTCCGGCATCATCGTTATCGCCATCGCCGCGAAGGCCGGCGTATTCCCCGTGCAGTCGTGGCTGCCACGCACCTACCCGGGCACGTCGGCTGCCGTCATGGGCCTGTTCTCTGGCCTGCACACCAAGGTCGCGGTGTACATGCTCTACCGCCTGTGGGTGCAGCTCTTTGATATGGACCAGCGGTGGGGGACACTCATCATCGTCATCATGATCATCTCTATGCTGGTTGGCGCTTTCGGCGGCTTGGCTGAAAACTCCATCCGCCGCGTGCTGGGATACCAGATGCTCAACGGTATGCCCTTCATCCTCGTGATGATGGCCTTCACTACCCACGATGCGCAGCGCGCGTTGGCTGCCGGCATTCTCTACACGATTCACCACATGCTCACGGTGGGCTCCCTCATCTTGGCCTCCGGTGCCATCGAGGAGACGTACGGTACGGGCAGGCTCAACAAGCTTTCTGGCTTGGCGCGCCGTGATCCGATTATCGCGTGGATCTTCGCCGCCGGTGCCTTCTCCGTCGTGGGCTTCCCGCCTTTCTCCGGTATGTGGGGCAAGGTCCTCATCGTCGCGGAAATCGCCCGTACCGGCGGGGGATGGGCCTGGACCGTTATCGCGGTGATTATCATCGCCTCCTTCGCAGCGTTCCTGGCCATGTTGCGCGTGTGGCGCCGCGTCTTCTGGGGCAAGGACCTGCCCAAGGAGAAGGTGCCCGATGAACTTGTGATTCGCAAGAAGCTGATGGCTCCCTCGGCGGCGTTGATCTTGGGCTCGCTGACCATGTTCATCCTGTCCGGGCCGGTCATTAGTGTCACCATGGAGGCATCGGAGGATTTGTTGGACACGGAGGCCTACGCACACGCAGTGCTTGGCGACGACCCCGTAGCCCTACCCGATATCGACTCCCTTCAGGAGGGCCGTTAAATGAAGAGTGCTGTGCATGCAGTTGTCTACGCTCTGTGGCTCATTAAGGAGATCTTCGTCGCGGGCTTTTCGCTCGCCATGGAATCCTTCAAGCCGAATAACAACTATCGCCCAGTGGTGCTTCGGTACCCCTTGCGTGTGACGAGCGCCTGGGAGATCTTCTGGTTCACCTCGTCCATTACCGCAACGCCGGGCACCTTGTCGTTGGGTTTGCGCGAGCCGGTTGCCGAAGGCCTTCCGCGCATCGTGCTGGTTCAAGCCGTGATGGGCGATGACCCGGCCAGCGTCATGGCGGACCTCGCGGACATGGAGGAGCGCCTCGCACCACGAGTGAAGGGCATCGATTATGGCGTGCCTGGCCAGGGACCGACGGAGGAGCTCGCCCCAACGTTCTACGAGTATCCGCTGGATACGCTGGGCCGCCATATGCGCGCTCCCGATATCGCGAAGACCGACGATACCCCGCTGGCAGCGAACGACGTGGAGAAGTATTCCGTGTGGCCGCTGCGGCAGGTCGTGCCGGGTAAGGACGCCCGAAAGGATGATAAGAAGTGATTGATTTTTCCTCG
The DNA here is from genome assembly GCF_001811255.1 of Corynebacterium sp. HMSC068H04. Classification (NCBI taxonomy): domain Bacteria; kingdom Bacillati; phylum Actinomycetota; class Actinomycetes; order Mycobacteriales; family Corynebacteriaceae; genus Corynebacterium; species Corynebacterium sp. HMSC068H04. The sequence goes on along the minus strand of NZ_KV804019.1, from coordinate 80,784 downwards.
ATGAGCGCCTTTCAATGGGTTGTCTTTGTCTGTGTGTTCCTCATTGGTGCATCGGTGTGCTCGGCGTTGGTGTTGGCGTTGCGGTCCCGCGATGAGCTCACCCGCACCGTGATGAGTGACATGGTCTTCTACGGCATGATGTGCATGTACTTTGCGTGGGCCATGACTAACCACGCGTCCATCGTCTACGACATCGCGATGCTCGCAGGCATCGCGGCGGGCGTGCTGCCGACGTTGTCGATGGCCCGCATCATCTCGAAGGGCAGGAGGTAAAACCATGACTATCGCGGAGATTATTGCTTCGGTTCTGCTGGTTGTGGCCACGGTCCTGGTTATCGCGACGGCCATCGCTTTGTGGCGAGCGCCCGATGCCTTGACCCGCGTCAACTTGCTGGGGCCGACGGTTGGTTTGGCTGTCCCGCTTCTGCTCGTGGCGAAACTGGTCGTTGACTTTGCCGAGAACGGGTTCTCGCTGTGGTCGCTGGTCCGTGTCCTCATTGCTTGTTTCGGCGTGTGGATCATCGGTTCGGTGGGCTCTTTTTACATGGGCCGTTCCATCTACGGTGTGACCGTCACTGATGTGAAGTACGCCAAGCGTATGCGCAAGCGTGCACAGACCGTCGAGGCCTCCGAGGAGGAGGTTTAGCGCGAACTTTGGAAGTTCGTCTATGGCGCATGGGGCTTCGCACCGCCGCCACACCCACGACGCTAGGATTAATCCTGCACCAACCGTCCAGCCGCGGGTCGACACCGCCGGAGCTAAGGAGTAACAGATGAAGCTCATCACTGCCATCGTCAAACCGTTCACGCTGCCGGACATTCGCGAGGCCCTCGAACAGCACGACGTACACGGCCTGACGGTGACCGAGACCCAAGGATTCGGCCAGCAGCGCGGCCACAGTGAGGTCTACCGCGGCGCCGAGTACGCCACCGATTTCGTGCCCAAGGTCAAGCTCGAGGTGGTGACCTCTGACGAACAGGTGGAGGACATCGTATCCACCATCGTCGACGCCGCCTACACCGGCAAAATCGGTGACGGCAAGATCTGGATCACTCCTGTTGAGGACGTCATCCGCGTGCGCACCGGCGAGCGCGGCGAGGCGGCCCTGTAACACGTGTCTACGGCCGCTCAACTGCGTGAGGACGCTTATGCCTCGGCGATGCGCCTCACGCAGTCCCTGCAGCTTCCGCCCAGGTGTGCGCTTGCCGCTACCGGTTCCTTCGCGCGCCGCGCGATGACCCCTTTTTCGGATCTTGACCTCATTCTCCTTCACCCGGACGGCACGGAGCTGCCCGAGGAAGTCGTTTCCGAGGTCTGGTATCCCATCTGGGACGCCAAGTATCGGCTCGATTATGCAGTGCGCACCCCGCGCGAATTCGGCGCCATCGCCGGTTCCGATCCCGCCGCCGGCTTCGCGCAACTCGATCTGGCCTTCGTTGCCGGAGACAAGCAGCTGGTGGATTCCACCCGCGCCCAGGTCTATGCCTCGTGGCGCCGCCTGTTGCAGAGCAATTTCGATGCCTTCGTTGATCTAGCCATCGCGCGCTGGCGTCGCTCCGGCACCTTGGCCACGATGACCCACCCGGATATTAAGAATGGGCGCGGCGGTCTGCGCGATATCCAATTCCTCCGGGCCCTCGCCTTAGGAAACCTCGCGGACGCCCCAGCGCTCGAGGAGGAGCAGGCCCTGCTTCTCGACGTCCGCACGCTCCTCCACGTCACCGCCCGCCGCCACCGCGACATCCTCGACCCAGAATTCGCCGCGGAGATCGCACACGAACTGGGCTTTGCCGACCGCTATGAATTATCAGCGGCCGTCGTCACCGCCGCCGCGGCGGTGGATAGGGCCGTCGAGAGGGCGCTCGCGACGGCTAGGGGAGTGGTGGCCAAGCGCAGCCACAACCGCACACGCAAACCCCTCGACAACGGTGTCGTGGATGTGGGCGGCGAAATCAGGCTCGCCCGCACCGCAGACCTCGACGAGCCGTGGCTACTCCTGCGCGTCGCCGCCGCTGCGGCCCGATCGGGCAGGAGCGTGCCCGCCCACGTTTGGGAACAACTACGCGAGCTGCCAGACCTGCCGCAGCGCTGGCCCGCGGGAGCAACGGATGCCTTCTTCAGCCTGTTGTCCTCACCGCTCAATACCCCGCGCCTTATCCAGGAAATGGACGCCCATGGCTTGTGGGAGCGAGTCGTTCCGGAGTGGGAGCACATCCGCGGAATGCTGCCTCGGGAGCGCACGCACGCTCATACCGTGGACTATCACTCCATCCTTACCGTCGCTCGGTGCGCCGAAGCCCGCACGTCCGTAGCGAGGCCCGATCTGCTGCTCTTGGTGGGGCTCTACCACGACATCGGCAAAGGCTACGGCCGCCCGCACGAACTCGTGGGAGCGGAGATGGTGGCGCGCGCAGCCGCCAAGCTCGGCCTCGACCTAGCGGATCGCTCCCGCGTGCAAACCGTGGTGGCAGAGCACACGACTCTGGCACGCATCGTCTCCCGCACCGATCCTTTCTCCGACGAAGCCCGCGATGAGCTTCTCGAAGCCGTGCGTTATGACTACCTGACCCTGGCGCTCCTCGTCGTGCTCGCCCGCACCGATGCCGAATCCACCGGCCCAGGCGTGTGGAACCGCAGGCTCGAGAATGGAATCGAGGCGGTCAGCGCCCGCGCTTTTGCGCAGCTGGAGGCCCTGAGTCCGGTGCGGCCGCTGGTGGCCGTTGACCGCGACATCGGCCTGCGCCACAACCCGGAGGATGATAGCTTCACCGTCCTGTGGCGCGGCAGCTACCAGCGGGAGGCCGTGCGCCCACTAGCGCTTATCGCTGCCTTGGGATGGAACATTCTGTCCTCGCGCTTGGTGCGCACGGAGGAGGGCTACGCCGGCGAGTTCGATATCCGCGCGCTCCACGGCGCCATCGATCTCGCGACGGTGGAGGAGCGCTTGGTGCAGTCTTATAAGTCCGGAACCTATACCGTGCTGCCCGATTTCGTACCGGGACCTGCAACCGCCATGTGGACCAGAGGCGTCTTCGAGCTCAGAATCGATGACTACCCGGGTACCCTCGGACACGTGCTCGCGCTGCTTCCGGAGTGTGAGTGGCTATCCACGACCACGCCGGGCGCTACGATGGTGCTTCACGCCGTGCCGCTTGGCGACGTCCCCCGTGCCACCCTCGTCCGGAATGTGACCCAAGCACTGGTCAACGGCTAAGCTGGGGAAGTTATAAATTTATCCACGATAGTTGAGGGAGCACTCTAACGTGTTTGAGTCTTTGTCTGACCGCTTGCAATCAGCCCTGTCCGGCCTGCGCGGCAAGGGCAAGCTGACCGAGGCGGACATCAACGCCACAGCGCGCGAAATCCGCCTTGCGTTGCTGGAGGCGGACGTCTCGCTCAACGTCGTGCGCGGCTTCATCAAGCGCATCAAGGAGCGCGCCGCCGGCGCCGAAGTTTCTGAGGCACTGAACCCGGCGCAGCAGGTAGTCAAGATCGTCAACGAGGAACTCATCGAGATCCTCGGCGGCGAGACCCGCCGCCTGAACCTAGCCAAGAATCCGCCGACGGTCATCATGCTCGCCGGCCTCCAAGGTGCTGGTAAGACCACCTTGGCGGGCAAGCTGTCCAAGCACCTGGCTTCCAAGGGGCACACCCCGATGCTGGTGGCCTGTGACCTCCAGCGCCCGGGTGCGGTGCAGCAGCTGCAGATCGTCGGCGAGCGCGCCGGGGTCGATGTCTACGCTCCGGATCCGGGCACCTCCCTGGATTCCCACGAGCATGAGATGGGTACCTCGCACGGGGATCCGGTGGACGTCTCCAAGCGCGGCATTGAGGAAGCCAAGCGCACGCAGCACGATATCGTCATCATCGATACCGCCGGCCGCCTCGGCATCGATGAAACCCTGATGACGCAGGCCCGCAATATCCGCGACGCCGTCAACCCGGACGAAGTCCTCTTCGTCATTGACTCCATGATCGGCCAGGATGCCGTGCAGACTGCCGAGGCCTTCCGCGACGGCGTCGACTTCACCGGCGTCGTTCTGACCAAGCTGGACGGCGACGCCCGCGGTGGTGCAGCCCTGTCCATCCGTGAGGTGACCGGCAAGCCCATCATGTTCGCCTCCACCGGTGAGAAGCTCGATGACTTCGATGTCTTCCACCCGGAGCGCATGTCCTCGCGCATCCTGGGCATGGGTGACCTGCTGACGCTTATCGAGCAGGCGGAGTCCAAGCTGGATCAGTCCAAGGCGGAGGAAGCCGCCAAGAAGATGGGCTCCGGCGAGATGACGCTCAATGACTTCTTGGACATGATGCTCATGGTCCGCAACCTGGGGCCGATGGGCAACCTGCTCAAGATGATGCCGGGCGGTAACAAGATGAACCAGATCGCCGACATGGTCGACGAGAAGCAGCTCGACCGCATCCAGGCCATCATCCGCGGTATGACCCCGGAGGAGCGCGAGAACCCGAAGATTCTCAACGCTTCGCGCCGCAAGCGTATTGCGCTGGGCTCTGGTGTAGCTGTCTCTGACGTCAACCAGCTCATCGAGCGTTTTACCGAAGCCAAGAAGATGATGTCCCAGATGGCCGGCCGTTTCGGCATTCCGGGCATGGGCGGCGGGCGCTCGGCTACCAAGAAAAAGCCGAAGGGCCGCAAGGGCAAGAACGGCAAGCGCAAGCCGCCGAAGCGTCGCGGTGGCGGCGGCATGCCAGGCATGGGCGGCGGTATGCCGTCGATGCAGGAGCTGCAGAAGATGCAGGAGCAGCTCGGCGGCGGCATGCCCGGGCTAGGCGATATCAAGATGCCGAAGGGCATGGAGAATATCGACCTCAACAACCTGGACTTTGGCCAAGGCAAGAAGAAGTAGGCGATTACCCACGCGACATTTTGTCCGACTAAAGTTGGATAAAACTGTTCTCGCGTGGAAAGGTCCTCACTGTGAAGGCCAGCCCTGTGGTGCGCCAGATGCGCCACGACATCACTACCAAACCGTTCATCGCCATCTGGGAGGTCACCCGTGCCTGCCAGCTGGTGTGCCAGCACTGCCGGGCCGACGCCCAGCACGACCCCGCACCGGGCCAGCTCACTACCGCCGAAGGCAAGGCGCTGCTGGATTCCCTGGCCAGCTACGACAAGCCACGCCCGCTCGTGGTGCTCACGGGAGGGGATCCGTTTGAGCGCGGCGACCTGGAAGAGCTCACCGCCTACGGCACGTCCCTGGGACTCAACGTGTCGCTTTCGCCGTCGGTCACGCCCCGTTTGACGCGCGAGCGCCTCGAGGGCCTGCGCGCGGCGGGAGGGTCCGCGCTGTCGCTTTCTCTCGACGGCGCGAGCGCTGCAACCCACGACTACTTCCGCGGCTTCTCCGGCATCTTCGACCGCACGATTGAGATGGCCAGCGTGGTCACCGACGTGGGCTTCCGCCTCCAAATCAACTCCACCATCACGAAGAACAACGTCCATGAGGCCCCGCAGCTGTTGGAGCGGGTTATCGAGATGGGTGCCAAGCTCTGGAGCGTGTTCTTCCTCGTACCCACCGGCCGCGGTACGGGCTTGGAGGCGCTGACCCCGCAGGAGCGCGAGGACGCGATGCAGTGGCTGCACAGCGTGTCCACGCGGATTGCCATTAAGACCACGGAGGGGCCGCAATATCGGCGCATCGTCCTGCAAGCCCAGCGGGGAGAGAAGTACGAGGGCGGCGAACTGTACCGCTTCCTTACCGCGGAGACCGAGCGGATTTTGGGCCCCGATCCCCACACGCGCCGCCCGCGGCCGCCGATGGCCATCAACGCGGGTTCCGGCTTCGTCTTCATCGACCACGTGGGGGACGTCTACCCGAACGGCTTCCTGCCGCTGCACTGCGGCAACGTCAAGAGTCACCTACTGCCGGACATCTACGCCAACTCGCCAGTGTTTAAGAAGCTTAGGGATCCCAACGCGTGGAGCGGCAAGTGCTCCGTGTGTGAGTTTGCTTCTGTGTGTGGCGGCTCGCGGTCCACGGCTTTTGCCATGACGGGCGACCCGCTCGCGTCGGACCCCACCTGCGCCTACGTGCCCGAAGCTCTGCGCTAGCGGCGGCTACTAGATGGCCTCGCCCGCAGGGAAGGCAGGGTAGGGGACCGGGTTGGCGGGAGTCGGCGCCGCCGGGGTGGACGGTGCTGGGCCCGCCTTCGTCGTGGAGGTAGACGTGGCGGTTTCCGGGGGCTGCTGTTGGACGGTCTCGCCATTGAGGAACGGGGTGATCGCTTCACGGATGAGCGGGATGGCCGAATCCGCGAATGCCGTGGTGAAGTGGTGCATATCGCGATACACCATGATATTGCCGATGATGACCGGGCAATCGCCATTGGCATCGCAGAACCACTTCGAGGTGTCTACGGCCAGCATGTTCTTGTACTGGGAGAGGGCCTCTGCGCCCGGATCGTAGGGCGCATAAACCTCCTCGAAGCGCATACCGCACCCGAGGGAATCCTGGGTGGCCACGTAGCACTCATCAAACTGGCGGCCATTGCCGTGCTCGTCGAATCCCCACGGGTTATCGCGGAAACCGAGGAAAGGAATATCGTGCTTGGCCAGTTCGTCCCAGAAGGCCTGATATCCCGGCGGGACGGCGTCCGGGCCGTGGCCTAGGGCCTGCCCGGGGCGTGTCGAGTTCGACACCACGAGGGCTGGGTCCGCGTCGATGATGCGCTTGACCACTTCCTTGCTCCACTCGGCGCAGGATGGCTTGACGCTGAGCTCATCGCCCAACTCGATGGGGCAACCCACGCGGGTGAGCGGCACCAGCTTGAATCCCATCTCGCGGCCCAAGTGATCCAGGGCTGAGGAATACTGCTCCGCGTGCGAACCGCCCACCAAGTAGACCTCAACGTCGGAGTTGACGTCGCCGAAGACACACGGCGTTACGCCGTCCTTTTGCGTCTCGATGAAATAGTCCGACGGCTCCTGCTCTGGAATGAAGCACCAGTTATCGGCAACCGGTGGCTGGATGCCGCGCGCGAGAATCGGATCGGGCTTGATTTCGACGTTCTCAGGCGGGGTGATGTTCTCAATGAAGGTCGTTGCCCCAGGGTAGAGCTGCGGATCAAGAATCTCTTGGTTTGCCTCCTGGAGGCTGCGCTGCCACAGCGGCTGAACGGCCACGAGCGCAACGGTGCACGCCGCGACGACAACTCCACCGACGCCGCGGAGGGCACCAGTCCGGGTGCGGAGGTCGGCGAGGCCGCGGTGGACGGGGAGGTCGTCGGCAAGCGGGCGTTTGCGGTGCTGGCGCAGGGGCTTCTCGACGAATCTGTGCGTCACATCCGCCAAGCCCAGCGACACCGCGATGATGATGGCTCCGAGCCACCATGGAGGGGTTTCATAGCCGAGGGCGGCGGTGGAGATGATGAGGAGCGGCCAGTGCCACAGGTAGAGCGGGTAGGCGATATCACCGAGCCAACGGGAGGGGCGAACCGTCAGCACCCGTGAGAAGGAACCACCGGAACCAATAATGATGAGCACCGCGCCGCCGATGGGCAGAAGCGACAGCGGGCCCGGGAAAGCCAAGCTGTCGGAGATGAGCATGCCGGTGCCAGCCAGGGCGGCTAGGCCGAGGGCGGTGGCGACGTTGGACAAATGTTGCGGCATCTTTAGGCGCGAGCCGTAGATGACGAGGACCGCGCCCAAGGTTAGCTCCCACGCGCGAGACCACGTGGAGTAGTAATTCTCAGGGGTCCCGTAGAGACCGTCGCGCGAGGCGTAGGCAAAAGAGGCGACGGTGATCACGAGGAGGATCGGGCCGGCGATAGAATTTACGGAGGGGAAGCGCTGCGCCTTAAGCCCCGACTTCTTCGGGCGCAACCGCATAAAAGCGGCCAGGCCCAGGGCAAAAAAGATGCCCATGAGATAGAACTGCCCCTGGACCGCCATGGACCACATGTGCTGCAGCGGCGACGTGGTTGCAGAGGCAGCAGCGTAGTCGGCGTTTTGCCGTGCTAGCTCCCAGTTTTGGTAGTAAAAGACTGTCGCCGTGATCTGCTTGGTGAGCTCGGTGTTCATGAGCTTCGGGGTAAATATCCGAACAAGCACATAGCTCACACCGATGACGAGCACGAGGGCAGGTGCCAACCTGCGCAGTGTGCGCCAGATGGGCCACCACGGGTTCAGGGAGGCGTTCGGCCGCGCGGCATAGCGCAGCTGCGAGCCCAGGAAGAAGTACCCGGACAGGAGGAGGAAGACATCGACGCCACCGGAAACACGACCGACGAAGACGTGGTATAAAACAACCAAAGCGATCGCGATGCCGCGGAGGCCATCGAGGTCGTAGCGGTAGCGGAATGTAGATGGGGCTTGTTTATTCATAAAAAGAGGTTTGTGTGGCAGCGAAATAACCGCATTACAGGCTACCCCTTTCGCGGGGTAAGGCCTAACCATGCAAGCGGTAGGGGGGATTTCCTTTTTTGCGTGCGTACCGCTAAAATCATTGGGGTTGTCCATGTGCAGCATGGAGGACACCTAAAACTTCATTTCTGCGTAACGCCGGTACCGCCCACGGACGGCCGGCATGTCACGCGCAGGATAAATCCAAGGGTTGAACCGGCGCGCCACCAAGCGGCGCGTGTCTGAACTGCCCGGTGACTAGAAAAGGAGCCAATCATGGCCGTTAAGATCAAGCTGCAGCGTATGGGTAAGATCCGCAACGCTGAGTACCGCATCATTGTTGCTGATGCACGCACCCGCCGCTCCGGCAAGGCTATCGAGAACATCGGTATCTACCAGCCGAAGCAGGAGCCGTCCCTGATCCAGATCGATTCCGAGCGCGCTCAGTACTGGCTGGGTGTCGGCGCACAGCCGACCGAGCCGGTTCTCGCACTGCTCAAGGTGACCGGTGACTGGCAGAAGTTCAAGGGCCTGCCGGGCGCAGAGGGCACCCTGAAGGTTGCTGAGCCGAAGCCGTCCAAGCTGGATCTCTTCAACGCCGCTCTGGCTGAGGCCAACAATGGTCCGACTATCGAGGCCATCACCGAGAAGAAGCGCAAGGCCAAGGAAGAGGCTGAGGCAAAGGCTGCCGCTGAGAAGGCTGCTGAGGAAGCCGCTGCCGCTGAGGCTGCAAAGGCAGAGGAAGAGGCTGCTGAGGCTGACTCCGCTGAGGAGTCCGCAGAGTAAACTACTCGCCTAACAGAAACTCCCCGCTGGTGCGGGGAGTTTTCTAGTTTTGCGGGGCGGCGGGGCGTGCTTCTAAGGGGTTCTCGAAATCCAAACCGCGGATAGCAGAAGCGATGACCGACTGCGCAATCCTTTCCATCGATTCTTCCGATACTGATGCCAAGTGGCCGCTCAAACACAACACCGTAAAGCCGTGTACCGTGGACCAGCCAGCAAGACAATTTTGCATCATGAATTGCCGGTTAGGCTCCTGCCCAATGTAGCGTGCGTACTGCTCCATGTAGTCATAGAAGTTGAACGTGGCCTGGACCCGCGGATCCTCTCCCGGCCCCTCGGCGGCCGCAGCCAGCGCACCAGGGATGTCAAAGCCGCTCGTGGCCATCATGCACTCAAAGAAGCTTTGCTCCTCCAAGGCATAGTGGTAGTAGGCAAAGCCAGCCGCCATCATCTTGTCGACAATGCTTCCCTCGGTATTCTCGAAGGCCTCACTCAGCTTGGTAATGAGTTCGAAGGTGGCGACGTCTGCGACGGCGTCGAGAAGCGCGGCCTGATCCTTGAAGTGGCGGTAGGCGGCGGTGGGGGAGACGCCGACCGCGCGCGTCGCCGCGCGAATCGTTACTGCCTCCGGTCCGCCCTCCCGGCCGAGCTTGATGGCCTCCTGGAGGATCTCTTCATGCAAATTTCCATGGTGGTAAGGCTTAGAACTACTCACAATCTAAGAATAGTACTAAAAGTCTAGACATTCACGCCAGTGTTTGGCGTCAACATTGTGAGCAGCATTAGCGCAGGTTGATCGCTGCAGGACACCGCATGTGGGACATACGCTGGAAGGTGTACGATGCGCCCGGGAACGAGCACGTGCTCTTCATCTCCGCAACTAAAAGTCACCGCGCCCTGTAGCACCTGGACGGTGATGGGGTGCGCGGCTTTGTGATCGGGCAGGACCTGCCCGGGCAAGAATGAAAAGAGGATGAGGTTCGCTCCGTCGGCACTGAGGACTCGCTTAACGGCTGGTCTCGGGAGCGATGGGCTCGGCTTAGGGGTCTCATCGAGCAAATTTAGCGTTGTGAGCGCGGCGCTGTCATGGGTGGCGGCACCAAAGGTGGTTGCATCATTGATCGGAAGCTCAGTCATGCCACTCCAGCGTAGCCCGTTAAGCTAGCAGTCATGGAACTACTCATTGGTCGCGTGGTGAAATCCCACGGCATTAAAGGCGAGGTCTCCGTCGAGGTGACCACCGATTCCCCCGAGACCCGTTTCGCCGTCGGCGAGGTTCTCCACGGCAAACAAGGCAAGAAGGAACACGAGCTCACCATCACGGCGGTGCGCGCTCATAAGGGGCGCCTGCTCATCACCTTCAAGGAAATCCCGGACCGCACGGCCGCAGATTCCCTGCGCGGCACCCAGTTCTTCGCCGAACCTTTGGATGATCCCGAGGATGACGGCTTCTATGACCACGAACTGGAAGGTCTGCGCGTTCTCCTCGATGGCAAAGAGGTAGGCGAGGTGACCGGCGTGACGCACGGTCCTACGCAGTCCCTTCTGGAAGTCACGCTCACCGATGGCAAAGAGGCGTTGGTCCCCTTCGTTGAGCAGATCGTGCCCGAAGTCGATCTGGAGGCCGGGACCTGCACCATCACCCCGCCGGAGGGGTTGCTCGACCTATGAGGATAGACGTTCTCACCATTTTTCCGGAGTACCTCGACCCGCTGCGCCACGCGCTGCTGGGCAAGGCCATCGAGCAGGGAAAGCTCGCGGTGGGGGTGCATGATCTGCGCCAGTGGGCCACCGACGTGCACAAATCCGTCGATGACTCACCCTACGGGGGCGGCCCAGGAATGGTCATGAAGCCTGAGGTGTGGGGGCCGGCGCTTGACGACGTCTCCTCCGGCACCGCCTCCACCCAGGACCTCCAAAGCGCGCTGCCGCACCTGAGCAAGCCGCGCCACGACGATATCCATGGCGTCGAGGCGCGCTCCTATGGTGAAAGCGAGGGTTCGGATAAGCCGCTGCTCATCGTGCCGACACCTGCCGGAACGCCCTTTACTCAGGCCGATGCCCGGGCGTGGTCTACCGAGGAACACATTGTCTTTGCGTGTGGGCGCTACGAGGGCATCGATCAGCGCGTCGTCGAGGATGCCGCGCAGCGCTACCGCGTGCGCGAGGTGTCCATCGGCGATTACGTGCTCATCGGCGGAGAGGTCGCCGTGCTGGTCATTGCTGAAGCGGTGGTGCGCCTCATCCCAGGCGTGTTGGGGAACCGGCGCTCGCACGAGGAGGACTCTTTCTCCGATGGCTTGCTGGAAGGTCCTAGCTACACCAAACCGCGAGAGTGGCGCGGCCTGGCAGTTCCGGATGTACTGACTTCCGGGGATCATGCCAAGGTGGACCGGTGGCGCCGCGAGCAGTCGCTGGCCCGGACGTGGAAGCGCCGCCCGGAGCTGCTGGACGCGGCGGACCTGAGCGATGCCGACCGCGCGTACGTGGAATCCTTGAAGGAGGAATGAGATGGACATCAGTACTGACTTGTCAATACTTATGACCGAAGCCGAATGGGACAAGGTTCTCAAAGATATGCCGCAGCGTTTGCGCGAAGGCGGCGTCGAGCCGCTCGATATCAACGCAGAGATCATCTCCTTTACCTGCGAGCCCGACAACATCCTGGTCAACGAGTACATGGATAAACACGGCCAGCCGCCGGTGGGTGAGCACGTGTGGAGGGTCATCGTCAACGGCTCCTCTGAGCTGCCGTTGACCAAAGTCACCGCGGCCGTCGCGGACTGCTTGCCGCCGCACACGCTGTGGTACGGCACCTCCGAAATCGGCCACACCGAGTTTGGGTTGGGTACTTCCTGCGCGTGGCAGGGCGGGGTATAGGGTAGGGAGGTCTTTTAGTCCCCGACCAAAAAGAGGTTTTGTGAATATCGCAGCCACCATCGCCGGAGAGCTGGGTGTTAAAGAAGCACACGTTGACGCCGCCCTGAAACTCATGGCGGAGGGCAATACCGTCCCGTTTATTGCCCGTTACCGCAAGGAAGCCACCGGCGGGCTGGATGACTCCCAGCTGCGTATCATCGAGGAACGCTCGACGTACCTGCGCGAGCTGGAAGAGCGCAAGGAAACGGTGCTCGCCGCGATTGAGGAGCAAGGCAAGCTGACCGACGAGCTGCGTGCCCTCATTCAGGGCTGCGAAACCAAGGCGCGCCTGGAGGATCTGTACCTGCCATACAAGAAGCGCCGCAAGACCAAAGCGGATATCGCGCGTGAGGCCGGCCTGGAGCCGCTGACCGACAAACTCATTGAGAACCCTTCCGCGGACCCGGCCGAGCTGGCAGGGGAGTATCTCACCGAAGGTTTCGAGGAAACGAAGAAAGCCCTCGATGGTGCCCGCGCCATTCTGGTGGACCGCTTCGCACTGGATGCGGATCTGGTGGGCGAGGTGCGCGAGCGCATGTACACCAGCGGTTCCATGAACGCCGGCGTGGTCGAGGGTAAGGAAACCGAGGGCGCGAAGTTCAAGGACTACTTCGAGTTCTCTGAGCCTTTCGAGAAGCTCCCCTCGCACCGCATTTTGGCGCTGCTGCGCGGCGAAAGCGAGGGCGTTCTGCATCTCAACCTCGACGCCGGCGATGACGCCATGTACGAGGGCATGATCGCAGACCGCTTCGACCTGGACGTGTCTACCTCCCGCTGGCTTGCCGACGCCGTCCACTGGGGCTGGCGCACCAAGCTTTCCATCTCTTCCGGTCTGGACGTGCGCATGCGCCTGAAAGAGAAGGCGGAGGAAGGCGCGCTCAAGGTCTTCGCGACAAACCTGCGCGACGTTCTTCTGGCCGCCCCGGCCGGCCAGCGCGCGACGCTGGGCCTAGACCCGGGATACCGCAATGGCGTCAAGTGCGCGGTCGTTGACCCGACTGGCAAGGTCCTGGCCACCACGATTGTCTACCCGCACCAGCCGCAGCAGAAGTGGGCTGAGGCGGTGAGGGAGTTGGCGTCGCTAAGCGCTGCCCATTCGGTGGACCTCATGGCGATTGGCAACGGAACCGCATCGCGTGAGACGGAGAAGCTGGCGGGTGAGGTCGCCGACCTCATCGCGCAGGCCGGCGGTGCTCGCCCCACGCCGGTGGTGGTCTCCGAGGCTGGCGCGTCGGTGTATTCGGCCTCCCAGTTGGCGGCCGATGAATTCCCTGACATGGACGTCGCCCTGCGCGGCGCCGTTTCGATCGCGCGCCGCCTCCAGGACCCGCTGGCGGAGCTGGTGAAGATTGACCCGAAGGCGATTGGCGTGGGGCAGTACCAACACGACGTCAACCAGGTTGCGCTCGCCCGCACCCTCGATGGTGTGGTGGAGGATGCCGTGAATGGTGTTGGTGTTGACCTGAACACGGCGTCGGCTCCGCTGTTGGAGCGCGTGGCCGGAGTGAACTCCACGATTGCGGCCAACATCGTGGCGTATCGCGATGAGAATGGCACGTTTGCTTCGCGCAAGGAGCTGAAGAAGGTGCCGCGTTTGGGGCCGAAGGCTTTTGAGCAGTCCGCGGGTTTCTTGCGCATCAATGGTGGCAAGGATCCGCTCGATGCTTCGGCAGTGCACCCGGAGGCCTACCCGGTGGTGGCGCGCATTGCGGAGAAGACCGGCCTCGAGGTCTCAGCGCTCATTGGTAATTCGCGCGTGTTGTCGAAGCTGTCGCCGGCGGACTTTGCTGACGATACCTTCGGTGTGCCGACGGTGACGGATATCATCGCGGAGCTGGATAAGCCGGGCCGCGACCCGCGTCCGGAGTTCAAGACGGCTACCTTCAAGGAAGGTGTGGACAAGGTCTCGGACTTGAAGCCGGGGATGATTCTGGAGGGCACCGTGACCAATGTTGCGGCCTTTGGCGCGTTCATCGACGTGGGCGTGCACCAGGATGGCCTCGTCCACGTCTCCGCCATGAGCCACAAGTTCGTCTCTGATCCGCACGATGTGGTCCGCTCGGGCCAGATGGTGAAGGTGAAGGTCATGGAGGTAGACGTGGAGCGCCAGCGCATTGGCTTGTCGCTGCGGCTTGACGACGAGCCCGGCCAGCCCGCCCCCAAGCGCCGCAACGGCGGTGGGCGTTCCGAGGGCCGCGGCGGCCGCTCCGACCGTCGCAACTCCCGCCGCGACGGTGGGCGTGGCCGCTCGGACCGCGGCGGCGGTGGTTCGATGGCCGATGCCCTCAAGAAGGCCGGCTTCTAAAACGCACCTAGTTACGCGCCACAAACCCCTGACTGTTCAAACGGTTGGGGGTTCGTGAGTTTTCAGCCCTTCTGTACGGACAGTGGGTTGGACAAACATGTGGGATGAAGCGATCGCCGAAGGCACGGAAGGCCTCATGAATGTTGAGGTTTCCGCGTGGCGCCGAGCTGAGTCCGGCGTGTGGACGTGCACGGCTAAGCTGCCGCGTAGATTATCCGGGCGGCGCAGTGCTGGGTGGCGATGGGTGTATGTCCGGCGGGTCAGGTGGTTGGCTTGGGGGAGCGCCCGTCGGGCTCGTGGCCTGTCGGTTCAAGGCCTCTTGGTAGGCCGGCTGCGCGGTAATCGGCGTTCCCCAGGGCGGGATGTAATCAACCGGTCCCTTCAGCCGAAAGACATAGCCTCTGCCGGTCGGGCTGGTGGGGTCATCGTCGTTAATGCCGTTGTGGTAGGCACACAGCATGGTGAGGTTGGGCGGATTGGTTTCCCCGCCCGCTTGCCAGGGGACGATGTGGTGGACTTGGCAGTAATCGGCTGGCTTGTTGCAGTCTTCGATCGCGCAGGTGGGGTGCTCCGCGCTGGCCATGATGCGCTGCTCGAGGCTGGCAAAGCGCGAAAGCCGGTGCAGCCACACCGGGCCGATGGTGGGGTGGACCAGTGTGGCGTAGCCAGTCTCGGCGAATTTGTAGGTCAGAAACTCCGCGCCGCTCATGCGCCCGCCGTTGGTGAGCTCGAGCTCGATGTCATCGCCGTCGTGGCGGATGATCTTGTCGAGCTCGTCGAGTGTTATCACGACGTTTGTTCCCACCGCCGGCCGCGAGCCTGTGCCTTCTTTAAAGAAGACCTGGCGGGTGGCGTCCAGGAGGTCGGTGGGGTTAATGGACTCCAGGGTGCTGCGCATGGTGGAAATGTTGAGCGCGGAATCAGTCACCGTGAGCGAGTGCGGGCCGTTCTTGCGGTAAGTCAGCCGCACACCTGGCGACGGCACGCGTTTCGGTTTGAGTTCCTTCAAACGCTGCGCCGCCACTGAAGAAACCCGCTCTGAAGGCGTGGATGCGAGCGCAACGCGTAAATTCCAGACGTCAACCTGCTTCTTCAGCTTCGCGGTGTAAGACTCAATCAGGCTCAGCGTGGCCAGGTCGTGGCCTTGGCGTTGAGCCGCCTGGCGGGCTGTGCGCTGCCTACCTGTGAAGCGGGTATCGCCGAAATAGATGGCATGAAGCGACGCCAGCTCCGCCGCATCGCCGTGTGAGGCGCCCAGCGCGCGCAAGCTTTCGGGCGTGCTGGTTGCTGCTTCCACCAGCGCAATCCCCGAGTTGCGAAGGCGGATGTAGGTTTCAATATCCCCCATGTGCACAGAGAATAAAGCGGGTTAGCCCATCCCGCAACCGGAGAAGGAAACGCCCTGCCTACAGACAGTAAAGGACAGGGGCTTGCCGGGTGAAAGCCCGATTCGAATGCACTCGCTCGCCCGTCACAAGGGAGTGCGGGGTGATGTAATTCAGGTGGTGCGCAGCGCGGCGCAACGCGACGAATAGCTATAAGTTCACAATGTCAACTTATTCGGTGGTATGTTTGTTGAAACAAATGACCTAGTGGCCTCGCTCACGTTTGCGTGTCTAGCTTAAAAGGCTGGATAAACGAATAAAAGCGGACCTCAACCATCGCGCTAAGGAGGCGGACATGAGCCGTGAGGCTGAATCCAACCGGGAAGCAGACGCGAATAGCGCTTCGCCCAGTCTGGTAAATGAGGGGAGTGCTGCTACCCAGAGCGCGGCAGGCCACGACAGCGAGGCCATGGGGTGGCACCGCGTCCTCGATTGGCGCCCCACGAGTACCTTGTCGCGCGTGCTCATCGTTTTTCTCCTCGTCGCACCCATCGTTATCGCCGGCACCATGATGTGGGCCATGTGGGACCCCTCCAAGTACATGCGCAACATTGACTTGGCGGTGGTGAATGAGGATGCGGGCGTCGAGAAGCAAGGCACCTACACAAACTACGGTGATCAGGTCGTGGAAGGCCTGATGGAGACGCAGTACCTGAACTTTGCCGAGGTCAACAAGGCGGACGGTGATGAGGGCCTGCTCAAGGGCAAGTACCTCATGGTCGTGACCATCCCGAAGAACTTCTCGGAGCAGGCCGTCACCATCATCAGCGATAAGCCGGTCAAGCCGGAGATTCACTTCGCCACCAATGATTACTACGGCACGAATGGTTCGGTGATTTCCTCCAGCCTCATCCCGCAGGTGCAGACCAGCGTGGAGAACGCGATTTCCAAGAAATATGCCGATCAGGTCATCGAGGGGCTGAATAAACTCAGCGATGGCCTGGGAACCGCGGCTAAGGGCGCGGGCCGGCTCGACGAGGGCGCGGGCAAGCTGCAGGAAGGCGGCGGGCGCGCGGTCGAGGGAATTGCCAAGCTGGACGCCGGCGCGGGCGATCTCAACAACGGTACTGGTCAGCTGCTCGACGGCACGACCCGTCTCAACGAGGGCGTGGGGCGCTTGAGCGGCGGTGCCGCGCAGCTGGATGATGGCGCCGCCCAGCTTGCCGACGGCTCCGACAAACTGCTCGCCGGCACCGGCCGCTTGGCGGATGGCGCGGGTCAGATCGATGGCGGTGTCAATCAGCTCACCGGGATGCTCATCCCGGTGCTCAAGCAGGCGCAGGTTGTGGCCCCGGCGCTGCTGCAGCTTGTCGACGTCCTCCGCGGCCTCGGCATGCACCAACAAGCCGATCAACTCTATTCCCTGGTGTCCAAGCTCGACCCGGCCGCCAGCGGAAACATGGTGGCGCAACTGGAGAAGCTCTCCGCCGGCACCGGCCAGCTCTACTACAACCTGTCCGATCCCAATTCGGAGTACCTGGGCGGCATGATGGCGCTCAATGACGGCGCGCACCGCTTGTCCGATGGCTCGCAGCAGTTGCGGGCAGGCGTCGGCGAGCTGAGTAACGGTGCCGCCCAGCTGCAGGACGGAGCATCCCGCCTGCACGAGGGAACCGGCACGCTGAAGGACGGCACGGGCCAGCTGGCCGCCGGAGGCACGGAGCTCAAGGACGGTATGGACCAGCTCAAGGCCGGCTCCAATGAATTGGCCACCAAGCTTGCCGACGGCGCCGCCAAAGCCCCCTCCATCACCCAGCCGGATACGTCGGCGCAGAACATGGCCGTGCCCATCAACTTCACCTCCTCTAACCTCCACCCAGTACAGACGGTGGTCAGCCCGGTCGACCCGACCGAGAAGAACATCACGGGCGGCGCTTCCTTGCTCTTCGTGCTGGTCTTTGGCTTCCTCGTTATGCTGCTCCTGGCGATGACGCTGCCGTATTACCTGGGCCGCCGCGGGGAGACCGCTACGAGCCCGGTGCGCGGCATCCTCGCGGCCTTCGGGGTGGTGGCGGGGCTGAACTTCCTGGTCTTGGCCTTCATGAGTCTGATGTCCTCCACCATGGGCTGGAGCCCCGCCAGCTGGCCGATGATGCTGCTCGTCATCGCAGCGATTGCCGCTGTGGGCGCGGCGACTTACCAGTTCTTCCTCGTAACCTTCGGCCGCAAGATTGGTGCCGTCTTCGCCGTCGGTGCTTTTGCCTTAGGCGTCATGGTCTTCGGCGGCGTGTGGCCGGTGGCGGCTATTCCGCGGCCGCTGAGTTTGCTGCATCCGTTCCACCCGATGTCCTATGCAAAGAATGCCTTTACCCGAGCCACCGACGGCATCCACGATGGCACCTTCTGGGCGGGCATCGCGGTGCTGTTCATCGTGACCGCCCTGGCACTGGTGGCCTCCTGCGTGGTGTTCCGCGCCCGCCACCACGGCACGGCGCGCATCCTCGACGAGCACCTCTTCCGCGCGCCGGCGGTGGCCGGCGCCTAGAAGTCGTGTGCTGCGAGCCCGCCGGGGAGGTTGCGCAGTTCGATGCCCATGTCCGCGGCCAGATCGGCGTAGCGCAGGATAAAGCCAGCGCTGCGCCCGCCGGAAGGACAGGCCACGTAGATCAATTCGGAGCCGCAGGCTGAAAGCGCTCGGCGCACGGAATCATCATCGGTGACGGTATGCCAGGGCAGCGTTATCGTGGCACGAGGAAAGCCGGGGTCCTCGGAGATATCAAGGAGGGCAGCGTGGCCGGTGACAAGCTCCGGCGGCAGGATGTGCCGGGCAGGTAGGGCAGTAACGAGGGGGCGGTCGGGATCGGCACCTACCCGCAGCGTGCGGAAGCTTCCGGGGAGCGCGTCGTAGGAGGTTACGCGCCCGGTCATGTCTCGATGATCCGGGAGTGCGCCGAGCGTGGCGACCGCCGCGGTGACCATGAGCCCTGCGATCACCGATGTCGTCGCGCCCAGCACCCCGGCCGTCGAGCACTCGAGCGCCTCGCCGCTGGGCGGGGCGGGGAAGAGATCGCGCAAGCCCACCCCGCGCCCGTCGGCGGAGTCTTTCCCGGAGTGCCACAGCGCGGCTTGCCCGTCGTAGCGCAGCACGGTACCCCAGGCCAGCGGGGTAGAGGTGAGTTCGCAGGCATCGGCGACGAGGTATTTCGTGTCGAAGGTATCGGATCCGTCGAGGACGAGGTCAGCCTCGGTACACAGGTCGAGGACGTTGGAGGTATCGAGGCGTTCTTTGAGCGCGGTGATCTGTAGCTCGGGGGAAATCTCGCGGGCGCGCGCGGCGGCTACTTCCGCCTTGGGCTTGCCGACGTCCCCCGCACCAAACAGTACCTGTCTGTGCAGGTTGCTGATATCGACGGTATCGGAATCGATGAGCGTGGTCCGCCCGATGCCTGCCGCCGCTAGCTGCTGGAGGGCCGGGCAGCCCAGCCCACCGGCGCCCACGACGAGCACGTGCGCGGCATTGAGACGCTCCTGGGCCGCGTCACCGAAGCCGGGCAGGAGGCGCTGGCGAGCGGTGCGGGCGCGTTCGGTCTCGCTGAGCATGATGGCTGTCCTTCTAGGCAGTGGGCTACAGGACTTGGTCGGCCCAGGAGGCTAGGCCCTCGAAGGTGGAGGATGCCTGGGCGTGTTCGCGCTGCGGGATGCGCCCTGCACGTCGGGCTAGGCGGCCGGCTTCGACGGCGTGGCGCATGGCGGTGGCCATGGCCTCGGGATCTTGGCAGCGGTTGACTGCACTAGCGAGGAGGACTCCGGAGCAGCCGAGCTCCATGGCGAGGGCGGCATCGGAGGCGGTGCCGATGCCGGCGTCGACAAGTACGGGTACAGAGGCGCGCGAACAAATGAGCTCGAGGTTGTGCGGGTTGAGGATGCCCAGACCGGTGCCGATGGGGGCGCCGAGCGGCATGACGGCCGCGGCGCCAGCGTCCTCGAGGCGTTGGGCAGTCACGGGATCGTCGCTGGTATAGGCCAGCACGGTAAAACCTTCGGCGCTGAGCAGCTCAGTGGCGTCGAGGGTTTCGAGGACGTCGGGAAGCAGCGTGTGTTCGTCGGCGATGACCTCGACCTTGACCCACGTTGTGCCCAGTGCCTCGCGGGCCATGCGGGCGGTGAGGACGGCCTCGCGGGCCGTGCGGCAGCCGGCGGTGTTGGGCAGTGGAGCGATGTCCAGGCGGCGCAGCAGATCGAAGATGCTCTCACCGTCACGGGTGCCAGCGTGGCGGCGCATGGCCACGGTGGTCAGCTCGGTCCCGGAGGCGACGAGCGCGCGTTCCAAGGCTTCGTGGCTCGTGGCGCCACCGGTGCCCATGATGAGGTGGGAAGAAAAGGTGGTATCGGCGATGGTGAGCATTTAGCCTCCTTGGACTGCGGTGAGGATTTCCACGGCCGCGCCTTCGTTGAGTGGGGTGGTTTCCCATTGCGAGCGGGGGATGACCTGTTCGGCCACGGCCACCGCAGTGCCGTCAGGAGCGATGTCCTTTTCCTTGAGCAGCTGGGCGACGGTATCGGCCGCCGTGTCATAGGGCTGGCCGTTGAGGATGAGGATCATTGTTGCTCCTTGAGGTGTCGCAATGGGTTACAGGCCGCGAGATCGATGCTGGGATCGGTTCCTTCGATGAGCTCGCGGGCACAGCGCGCGGCCAGTGCCGTGAGCAGGATGCCATGGCGGAAATAGCCGGTAGAGATGACGAGCCTCTCGCTGACGCGGCCAAGATAGGGAAGGTCATCCGGAGTGCCGGGGCGAGCCCCCGCGCTGGCCTCGAGGAATTCGCATTCTTCGACGGCGGGAAGGACACGGATGGCGTCGCGAAGCAGTGCGTAGACGCCTCCGGCCTGCGCTGAGGACAGGGAATCCTCGCGGGTCGTAGCGCCGACGGCGAGGGTGCCATCGCCGCGCGGGATGAGGTAGATGGGGCGGTCCTCCACGAAGCCGCGCACCACTCGGGTCAGCAGCGGCTGCAGGTGATCCGGAACCCGCAGGCGCAGGATATCGCCGTACACCGGGCGCAGGTGCAGCGGGGACTGTTCAAGCCCAGCTGAGTCAGCCCACTCGATCTCACGCGCGCCTAGTCCGGCTGCGAGCACAACCTGTTCTGCTTCGAAGTCGCCGACGGCCGTGGTGACCACGCCCGTTGCAGCATCAATCGATTGGGCTGCCGTACGGAAGAAACGTACGCCGAGTCCTTGGGCCGCGCTCAGCAGTGCAGCCGCCCATTGGCGGGGGAAGACCTGCGTGTCGCCCGGGATGCTGACGGCACCGGCCAGACGCGGGGACAGCAATGGTTCCGCGCGCCGGGCTTCACGCACGGTGATGCGCTCGACCTCCATGCCGTGGAGGGATTGATACTCGGCCAGCTCGGTGAGGTGCTGGGCATCCGCGCGATCGGCGGCGACGACGAGCGTTCCCTCGGCACGGTAGCCGGTGGGCACCTCTGTGTGTGCGGCGACCAGATCGATGAGCTCCGGGTACCACGCGCCGGAGGCGCGCATGAGCGGGAAGAGCGGATCCTGCTGGTAGACCACCTCGGCGGCGGGGGCGAGCATGCCGCCGGCGAAGTGGGTAGCCCCGGAGGCTGGTGCCGGATCCAGCACCGTGACCTCGTGGCCCCGCGCGGCCAGTTCCACCGCGGTGGCCAGGCCGATGACGCCCGCGCCGATGATGATGACGGATGAATCAGAGCTAGTACTCATCGCGCACCTTCATCGAAGCCGGACAGCAGCTTGCGGCAATAGGCTTCCGGGTCATCGGCATGCATGATGCCACGCACGACAGCTAGGCCGGCCATGCCGGTTGCCGCAAGATCGGCAGCATCCTCGGCGGTAACATCCCCGATGGCCACGAGCGGTACGCGGGAGAGCTTCACCAAATCCGGGTAGGCATCAAGCCCCAACGGGGTGCGCCCGGAGTCCTTCGTCGGTGTGGCGCGGAACGGGCCGCAGCCGATGTAATCAATCAGGTCTGCTACCTCATTTGCGGCCTCGACCAACTCGCGCGTGCCGGTGGTCAGCCCAATAATCGCGTCCGGCCCCAACAACGCGCGGGCGGCGGCCACAGGCAGATCGTCCTGGCCGATATGCACGCCGTGCACCGGCTCGCCAGCGTGGCGGAGAGCGGCGGCGACGTCCACGCGGTCGTCGATAAGCACGCGCGTTTCTGGGTTGGTCTGCGCCACCGCGCGGGCTACGTCGCGGCCCAAGTAGTAGAGATCGCGGGCCGTAATCGGCTTGGAGCGCACCTGTACCACCCCGGCGCCGCCGCGCGCCGCTGCGGCAGCGATGCGCACGACGTCCTCATGCGAGCCCGCGCCCGTGACGAAGTAGCAGCGAAGATCAGGCATGTGCGGTCTCTTCTTCCTGATAGAGCTGTGAGCCCTGGGCCTTGAACTCCTCCGACATCTGCTTCTCGCCCGCGCGGGCAGCTGCCACGACCTCCGGATCGATGGCTCCCTTACCCGGGAAGCTTGGCATCCCTAGCGAATCGGAGAAGGTATCCCGGATGTCCTGGCTGATGCGCATGGAACAGAACTTCGGCCCGCACATGGAACAGAAATGTGCGGTCTTCGCCGGCTCCGCGGGCAGGGTCTCATCGTGGTAGGCCTGCGCGGTGTCCGGGTCGAGGGAAAGCGCGAACTGATCGTGCCAGCGGAACTCGAAGCGGGCCTTGCTCATCGCATCATCCCAGGCGCGCGCCCCTGGGTGGCCCTTGGCCACATCGGCCGCATGGGCGGCCAGCTTATAGGTGATCACGCCGGTCTTGACATCATCGCGGTTGGGCAGCCCCAAGTGCTCCTTCGGGGTGACGTAGCACAGCATGGCCGTTCCTCCCATGGCGATGTGCGCCGCGCCAATGGCGGAGGTGATGTGGTCATAGCCCGGCGCAATATCGGTGACCAGTGGGCCTAGCGTGTAGAAGGGAGCGTCCGAAGCCCAGTCCTGCTCCAGCTCATTGTTTTCCTGAACCATGTTGAGCGGGACGTGGCCCGGGCCCTCCACCATGACCTGGACGTCATACTCCCAGGCGCGCCGGGTGAGCTCACCGATGGTCTTGAGCTCAGCGAATTGGGCGGTGTCGTTGGCATCCGCCAGCGAGCCGGGGCGCAGGCCATCGCCCAGGGAGAAGGCGACGTCGTAGCGCGCGAAGATCTCACACAGCTCATCGAAGTTCTCGTAGAGGAAGGACTCCTTGTGGTGTGCCAGGCACCAGCCCGCCATGATGGAGCCGCCGCGGGAAACAATGCCGGTGACGCGGTCCGTGGTCAGCGGGATATACGGAAGCAGGACGCCGGCGTGGATGGTCATGTAGTCCACGCCCTGCTCGCACTGCTCGATGACGGTGTCGCGGAAAATCTCCCACGTCAGGTCCTCAGCCACGCCATTGACCTTCTCCAGCGCCTGATAGATGGGCACGGTGCCGATGGGCACAGGCGAGTTGCGCAGGATCCACTCGCGCGTGGTGTGGATGTCATCGCCGGTGGAGAGATCCATGACGGTATCCGCGCCCCAGCGCGTGGCCCAGCGCAGCTTCGACACCTCTTCCGCAATGGAGGAGGTCACCGCTGAGTTGCCGATATTGGCGTTGATCTTGGTGAGAAACTTCCGCCCGATGATCATCGGCTCCGACTCCGGGTGATTCACGTTATTGGGCAGGATGGCGCGGCCGCGCGCGATTTCGGAGCGCACAAACTCCGGATCGCAGTGCTCGCGCAGGGCCACGAACTCCATCTCCTTGGTGATGATGCCCTGGCGCGCGTAATGCATCTGGGTGACGCGCTTGCCCTCCTTCGCGCGCAGCGGCTGGCGACGCTCCCCCTTCCATTCCTGGGAAGCGGCACCGCGGCGCTCGGCGGAGCGGCCATCATCGGCGAGGTTGCGGGCGCGGCCCTCATACTCGTCGACGTCCCCGCGCTCCGCAATCCACTCAGCGCGTAGCGCCGGCAGACCTACCTCTGGCTCGCACTCCGGGCCGCGGGTGCGGTAGACGCGGAAAGGTTCATTCGGGCCGGAAGGGGAATCATCCAACTGAATCTCGGTCTCGGGTACCTCGAGGCCGTGCTCCCGGATGGGGGAGTAGGAGTGCTTGGGGTGAATCTCGCCGGAGTCAGAATTGTGAATGGGGGTATGGGTAGCCGTCATGGCTGCTCCTCTCTTCCTTCGCTGGTGCTAACCAGACAGGTTCAAACGGTGCAGGCGCGGTATCAGCGCCACTCTCAGCCCACTTCCCGTGGGCACCCGTGGGGTATCAGTGCGCCACCCACCTTAGAGCCCGCAACGAGGAGATGTCAGGCGTTTGGCACAATTTGTTCTGCGGGGGTGGGGTATGGAAAGATAGCGATGTTCTGTGTAATAGGCACGAACCGGTCAGCCGCCGCGAGGTGGCGCCAGGGTCCTCTGTCTTAAACTGAAAAGGAAAACACCAATGGCAAACCTCATTGACAAGGTTGATGCAGCTTCGCTGCGCGACGATATCCCGTCCTTCCGCCCGGGCGATACCCTTGACGTCAACGTCAAGGTGATCGAGGGCTCCACCGAGCGTACCCAGCTCTTCAAGGGTGTCTGCATCCGCCGTCAGGGCGCTGGCATCCGCGAGACCTTCACCGTGCGTAAGGTTTCCTTCGGCATCGGCGTTGAGCGTACCTTCCCGGTTCACTCCCCGAACATTGCCTCCATCGAGGTAGTCCGCCGCGGCCGCGTTCGCCGCGCCAAGCTGTACTACCTGCGCGACCTGCGCGGCAAGAAGGCCCGCATCAAGGAGCGCCGCTAGTTCTAGCTGCTCTGTAGCCCTCAGCCCTCCGCTTCCCACCGATTCTTGTGGGTAAGGCGGAGGGCTTTGTGCTTTCAGCAGCCTCCGGCCGAGCCGCATACCGGGATGTCGGCGCGCATTGCTAGGATTTAGCCCGTGGAAAAAGAAAACGACATTACTGAAGGTTCCCAGGGCGTGGGGAAAGAGGCGTCGGAAAGCGCAGCACCCCCAGCTGAGGAAAAGAAGCAGATGCCTTGGTTGCTGGAGACCGCACTGGTGGTGGTTTCCGTGCTTGCGGTCGTTGGTGTTTTCCAAAACTTTGTGGGCCGGCAGTACGTCATTCCATCAGGGTCGATGGAGCCGACCTTGCATGGCTGCGAAGGCTGCAATAATGACCGCATTTTTACCGAAAAGGTCTCCTATTACGGCGACAAGAACCCAGAGCCCGGTGATGTCGTGGTGTTCAAAGGAACGCCGGACTGGGACAGGAATTGGGTATCGCCGCGTTCCGACAACCCGGTCATCCACCGCATTCAGGATGCGCTGAGCTACGTTTCGCTCACCCCGCCAGATGAGAACACCTTGGTCAAGCGTGTTGTTGCTACCGGTGGCCAGACTGTGTCCTGCCAGGAGGGTGATCCGGCGGTCATGGTGGATGGCAAGCCCATCGAACAGGACTATGTGCAGGACCCGCCGACGTATCGCGTTGATGAGACCACCGGTTCTTACGCCTGTGGCGGCGCGTATTTTGGCCCCGTGACCGTGCCAGAGGGCAATATCTGGGTGATGGGAGATAACCGCACGGCTTCCGCGGATTCGCGCTATCACATGCAGGATGAGTTCCAAGGAACGATCCCGCTGGAGAACGTCCGCGGCAAGGTCATGTTCATCTTCTTCCCCTTCAACCGCATTGGTGGAGTCGATGACCCGGACATCCAGTCCTAGAGGGCGCGATGTCCTCACGGCGCTAGCACTCACCTTCGTGGTGCTGGCGCTAATTCAGGCTTTAGTGGGGCGGATGTATCTCATCCCGTCTTCCTCCATGGAACCCACCCTGCACGGCTGCCCGGGGTGCACGAATGACCGCATCGCCGTGCAGAAGGTGAGCTATTACTTCAGCGATCCGCGCCCCGGCGAGGTTGTTGTCTTTGCCGGTCCTGACTCGTGGAACACGTCTTTTGAGGTCAAGCGGTCCCGCAATGTAGTGCTGCGCGGACTGCAAAACATTGGCGCCTTTGTGGGGCTGGTGCCTAATGGCGACAACATCCTGGTTAAACGCGTCATCGCTACAGGCGGCCAGACCGTGTCGTGCCAAGAAGGGGATCCGGCCGTCATGGTGGACGGCAAACCCACTAACCAGGACTTCGTTCTGGATCCGCCGGAGATTCCGATTGATGAACGCGTGGGATCACAAGCTTGTGGCGGCGCCTACTTCGGCCCCGTTACCGTCCCGGAAGGCCATCTGTGGGTGATGGGGGATAACCGCACGAACTCCTTGGATTCGCGCGCGCACCTCGGGGATAACCTGCAGGGCACTGTTCCTGTCGAGAACGTGCGCGGCAAGGTCGCCGCTGTTGTGGTTCCGGTCAGCCGCGCGCAAACTATCGACGACATTCCGTTATAACCGCCATGCGCCGACTGAAACAGAAGAGAACCTATGAGGTCGCGCTCTCCAAGGCAGGGCTCGGTCCAGTTGCAGGGGTGGATGAAGCTGGGCGCGGGGCATGCTGCGGGCCAGTGACCATTGCCGCGTGCATCTTGCCGGAGCGCATCCTGCCCGGCTTGGAGCGGCTTGATGATTCGAAGAAACTCACGCCGGCGGCCCGGGAAAAACTGGAGCCGCTGATCAAGTGCCGCGCGCTAGCGTGGTCGGTGGTGCACGTGGACGCGAAAGACATCGATACCTTTGGCATCCAACACGCGAATGTGTCGGGGATGCGCCGGGCGGTGGCACGACTGGGGGTCCGCCCGGGCTACGTGCTAAGCGACGCCCTCTTCGTCCCCGGCCTGCCCGCCCCGCAGCTGCCGATCATCGGTGGGGATACCGCCGCGCGATGCATCGCCGCGGCGAGCGTTCTGGCCAAAGTCTCCCGTGACCGACTCATGGTGGACATAGCTAAGCACTACCCGGGCTATGCATTGGAGGCCCACAAGGGCTACGGCACCGCAGCACATCAGGAAGCTATCGCCCGGCTGGGGGCGACGCCGGAGCACCGCATGAGCTATCGCAATGTTGCTGACGCACATGCGCGATTCCTCGCGCGCGCCTGAAGCCTTATTCAGGACGCGGGAACTAAGCTGGTGCTGATTCTGTGACACCGTGAATCCGGGTAATTGTGAGCGAAGGAGAAGCACACCGTGAGCGCTGAGGAACTCGATAACTACGAGGCTGAAGTCGAGCTGTCGCTGTACCGCGAATACCGCGATGTGGTCAGCCAATTCTCCTATGTAGTGGAGACTGAACGTAGGTTTTATCTGGCCAACGCTGTGGAGCTTATTCCGCATACGTCGGGTCCGGACGTCTACTACGAGGTCCGCATGTCTGATGCTTGGGTCTGGGATATGTACCGCTCGGCGCGTTTTGTGCGCTACGTCCGTGTAATCACCTACAAGGACGTCAATATTGAGGAGTTGGACAAGCCGGATTTTGTCCTACCGGAATAGAGCCTTAGGTAAGTGATCTAGATAAAAGTGGGCGGGGGACGCCACGTTGGTGACCCCGGACTAGTTATCCACAGATTTGCGGTGGCGAGGCATTAAGCCCTCGCCACAACGCAGTTAATGGGGTGTTCTGGAAGTGCCGTAAGGGGGTGTGCGGCACGGGAATTGTCTTGTGTCGTGCTTGCGGCGTGTTGTGTACACGTTCAATTCCAAGGAGCACCATAGTGACAAGAAATCTAGCAACCACTTTGCAGTCACCGACAGTGGGCCAGACCATCCGCCCGGCGGAAGCACTGGGGAAAGCGGGGGAGAAATTCGCCGCTGACTTTTATCGTGCGCGCGGGGCGCAGGTCATCGCTGCGAACGTCCACTACCGTGTGGGCGAGCTCGATCTCGTCGTGCGTGAACCCGATGGGACCATTGTCTTTTGCGAAGTAAAAACTCGGGCAAACCGCAACTTCGGCGTCGCGGAAGCGGTAACCCCACGCAAGTTAGCGCGCCTGCGCAAGGCGGCCGCGCAGTGGCTGAGCGCCGCACGGAGCGAAGGGCAGGCGTTGAGCAAGGTCCGTTTCGACGTCCTCGGGCTGGTAGCCACCGGGGCGAAGTCGGGGGAGGCGTTCGAGGTGGACTACTTCCAGGGAGTCGATCATGGCTCTCGGTAGGTGCGACACGATAGCGCTGGATGGGGTCCTGGCCCGGGTGGTCACGGTGGAGGCCAACGTTGGCCCCGGGCTGCCGGGGGTTCACGTGGTGGGGCTGGGGGATGCCGCAATCTCAGAGTCGCGGGATCGCATCCGTACTGCGGTAAGCAATTCGCACTTGCCGTGGCCCAAGACGAAGGTGGTGGTGTCCATGTCACCGGCCTCGCTGCCTAAAGCAGGGGCGCACTTTGATCTCCCGATGGCCTTGGCAATTCTAGGAGCAGGCCAGGCGGAGAAGAGTCGCCTTAGCAGGGCGCTGGTTCTTGGTGAGCTGGGGTTGGACGGGCAGGTACGCCCGGTCTCCGGCATCATCCCGGCCATTCTGGCTGCGCGTTCACAGGGCTATGACACCCTGATCATTCCGGTGGGAAACGCTGCGGAAGCAGCATTGGTGTCCGGCATCACTGTACTCGTGGCCGAAACGCTGTGGGATGCTTTTGCGTGGGCGTGTGGGAATGATTGCCTGCCGGACGCGCACCTCATTGCACATGCAGCAGCGCCTGCGTGCGAGCAAGTCGCCGATTTCAGCGAGGTGGCAGGCCAGAAGGAAGCCAAGTGGGCGGCGGAAGTTGCCGCTGCCGGCGGCCACCACGTGATGATGGTGGGTCCACCCGGCTCCGGTAAGTCGATGATTGCCTCGCGCTTGCCGGGGATTCTGCCGCGCCTGAGCACAGAGCAAGCAGTGGAAGCCACGGCCATCCACTCGGTGGCGGGAGCCGTCGGCACCGCTATCTCGCGGGCTCCGTTCATTGCGCCGCACGCTTCGGTAACGAGGGCCGCGCTGATCGGTGGCGGCTCAGGGCGCCCACGGCCAGGAGCAGTGAGCTTGGCGCACCATGGCGTGCTCTTCCTCGACGAGGTCAGTGAGGTGCCTGCGCAGGTACTCGATAGTTTGCGCGCCCCCTTGGAAGAAGGACAGGTGCGCCTGACGCGGGCGAGCCGGGAGGTTATCTTCCCCGCCCAATTCCAACTAGTGCTGGCTGCAAATCCCTGCCGGTGTGGAGCCGAAGAACCGGCGCGTTGCGAGTGCCGAGTATCAGACAGGATGAATTACTTATCCAATCTGTCGGGGCCGCTGCGGGACCGCCTCGACATCATCGTGTCCCTGTCGGGGCAATCAGCGGTGCTCCAAGCGGAAGGTGAAGAGACCTCTGAGGTCATCGCTCAGCGCGTGGCCGCAGCCCGGGAACGCATGAAGGCGCGCTGGGAGGGCGACGGGTTGGGAAGCGTGGTCAATGGAGCAGTTCCGGCTTCATATTTGCGGCGCCACCGCCCAGCAGCGGAGTCTGCGATGATCATGCTCGCCGCCTACCTGGCGGAAGGGGAGCTGAGCCAGCGCGGGGTCGACCGTGTTCTGCGCCTAGCCTGGACGCTGGCAGACCTCGACGGCTCATCTCGCCCTGAGCTCGAGCACGTCAGCCGGGCGCTGGATCTCCGCGGGGCTGGGACGATCGAAAGGCTGGCGGCATGAGTGAGCTCAATCTATCGAGTAGCCGGCATACGTGGGCCTATCTCAATCGCGTGGTGGAGGGTCCTTCACCAACTCTTCACGGGCTGTTGACCCAATACTCGGCTGAGGAGATTGCTCGGGGAATCTACAAAGGAGAGGATTGGATTGGGCCCTTGCGGCAAGCCACGGCTTCGCGGCGTGAGTGGCTGCGGCAAGACGAAGACTTGGCTGTAGCGGAAGCGGAAGGCGCTCGGCTCATTACGCCCGCGGACGCTGAGTGGCCCGGGGAAGAGTTCTCCCGTGCCTTCGGTTTCTATCACCAAGGGGTGGTTGATGCCCCGGCAACGTTTGATGACCAAGCAGTACCACCGCACAGTCTGTGGGTACGCGGTGGAAACCTGCGCGAAGTGGTATCTCAATCTGTGGCCCTCGTGGGCACGCGCGCGGTGAGCAGGTATGGCTGGGAGGCTGCGTCACTCTTAGCGGGTGGCCTTGCGGCTCATCAATGGACAGCGGTGTCCGGCGGAGCGGTAGGCGTTGATACGGCGGTCCATGAAGCGGCCCTCGATGCGGGCGGACTGACCGTCGCTGTGGCGGCCTGCGGCATCGATATCTCTTACCCAGCGCGAAATGCGAAGCTCTTTGACAGAATCGCCGAGAAAGGATGCATCGTGTCTGAGTTCGCGCCGGGCACGCGGCCGCAGCGATTCCGCTTCTTATCCCGCAACCGTCTCGTGGCGGCGATGACGAGTGGCACTGTGGTGGTTGAAGCGGGGTTCCGCTCTGGTGCTCTTAACACGCTGAATTGGGCGGAAGCGCTGGGCAGGGTTGCCATGGCCGTACCGGGGCCTATTACGACATCTGGTTCCTTGGGGTGTCATCAACGAATTCAGGATGGGCGGGCCCAATTGGTGGCGTCTGCGGATGAAGTTCGGGGGTTGGTCGGCAAAGCAGGAGAGGTAGATGTGGTGGGACAGTATGAGCTCGAGTTTCAGCCGACTGCTGTGCAGCGCCTGTCCCGCAATGAGCTTCGGGTGTATGACTCCACTCCACCGGAAAGCGCGGAGGAAGGCGCGAGCGCTGAGGACATCGCGGCGGCCGCGGGAATGCGGGTGGCGTTGACCATTCACCTTCTCGTGGCGATGCAGAAGATGGGGGTGATTACTCGCTCGGGGGCGATGTGGCAGCGCACCTGAGTACACTCATGAGACATGAGTGGTGCAAGTGGTAACGGTGAGCGGCACGTGGGCGGACAGCTGGACGAGGCGATCGAAGACTTCGCGGACTTCCAGCGCATCGTCCGCGGCCGTTCCGATGCGACCGTTCGCGGCTATTGCTCCGACCTGCGCTTGCTGGCGACGGAGGTTCCGGACTTCTCAGCGTTCACACTGAATTCCCTGCGCGAATGGTTGGCCCACGCCGTTTCCGAGGGCAAGTCCCGCTCCACACTGGCGCGCCGCACCGCCGCGGTGCGTGCTTTTTCCACATGGGCTGCGCGTGAAGGCTATTTAAAAACTGATGTGGCGCAGCGTTTGGCCACGCCAAAGGTGGGCAAACACTTGCCGACGGTGATGTCGCCTTCAGCGGCGGGGGAGCTGATGGGCAATGCCGTCTCCGCCGATGAGATCCATTTCCTGCGTGATAGTGCCATGCTCGAATTCCTCTACGCCACCGGTGTGCGCGTGGCTGAGCTCGTCGGTCTCAACATCGGGGATATCGATGTGTCCCGGCGTACTGCCCGCGTCACAGGTAAGGGCAATAAACAGCGCGTCGTCCCGTTCGGGGATGCAGCTCACGATGCGCTTTGTGCCTGGTTGGAAACGGGCCGTCCCCAGCTTGCGGGTGATACGGAGGCGGTGTTCGTGGGGACCCGCGGCGGGCGTATCGACCCCCGCCAAGTCCGCCGTGTTGTCGAGCGCGCTGCGCAAGTGACGGGAACGCCGGGTTTGACCCCGCACGGATTGCGTCACTCGGCGGCAACGCATCTGCTCGAGGGCGGAGCGGATTTGCGTATTGTCCAGGAGCTGCTCGGGCACTCTTCATTACAGACCACGCAGGTCTACACGCACGTCTCCGCCCAGCGGCTTAAGGACGTCTACGCCCGCGCCCACCCACGGGCTTGAGGCGAATGACAGGTTCCCCAAGCAAGTCCAGCGGATTGATGTAATCCTCGCGTCCTTCAATCGCGCCCCAATGCAGTCCCGGATAGCCGTCCACGGACGGGGCGAGGGTGCCAATCACGTCTCCTTCCTGTACCCGGTCACCTTTCTTGACTCTCGCAAACACTGGTTGATAGGTCGTGCGCAGGCCGTTCCCATGGGCAATCGATAGGGCGGGTTTGCCCGCGATCGAACCGGCGAAATATACGACGCCATCGCCGGCCGCGAGGACCACCCCGCCGACAGGCAGGTCCAGATCGACACCGCGGTGTCCCGCCATCCAGCGCTTTTCGGGAGGCTCGAAGCCGCGCAAAACACGCGAAACGACAGGTTCCCCGGTGGTGGGGTCGACGTAGGCGGCGGCTAAAGGGACGTCGACAAGCGCGGCCCAAGCACACAGCAAGACGGATACATAAAGAAGACGGTGACGCATGCCTCCAAGCCTGCGCTCGGACGCCTCTTCAGAGAAGAGGTGCAGCCACTGTTGTGGATAACCTGTTAAAGAAGAGGCCACTGTTGCAGCAGGGGAGAAGACCGTAGAGTCATCAACAATCCTGCTGAGATAAATCAGGCCCGTCGTTTGGAATCACCATGTGTGCAGTACTAAGCTAGCCCATAGCAGTCTGTGCTCAAGCCTAAAATGCTGGCGCATGGATTGACTACGCGCGGCGAAGCAGTCGCTTCCTGGGTTAAGGAAGAGGCAGCCTGTGGTTGACGTGGTCCCCGCAATAGTGGGGTGTTGACCAGGGCCTTCGTTGCTAGGGTGCGGAATAAAACACCGCACAATTTTTGCAAAACCGAAACAACATATAGAAAGCGAGCGAAACATGGCAGTCGTAACCATGCGCGAGCTCCTCGACGCTGGCGTCCACTTCGGTCACCAGACCCGTCGCTGGAACCCGAAGATGAAGCGCTTCATCTTCACCGACCGTAACGGCATCTACATCATCGACCTGCAGCAGACGCTGACCTACATCGATGAGGCCTTCGAGTTCGTTAAGGAAACCGTCGCACACGGCGGCACCATCCTCTTCGTTGGTACCAAGAAGCAGGCTCAGGAAGCCGTTGCTGAAGAGGCAACCCGCGTGGGAATGCCCTACGTTAACCACCGCTGGCTCGGCGGTATGCTCACCAACTTCCAGACTGTCTCCAAGCGCCTGAAGCGCATGAAGGAGCTGCAGGCTATGGACGCGGCTGAGGACGGCTACAAGGGCCGCACCAAGAAGGAAGTTCTGATGCTGACCCGTGAGCGCACCAAGCTGGAGCGCGTCCTGGGCGGTATCTCCGATATGACCAAGGCTCCGTCCGCACTGTGGATCGTTGACACCAACAAGGAGCACATCGCGGTCAAGGAAGCCCAGAAGCTGAACATCCCGGTCGTCGCCATCCTGGACACCAACTGTGATCCGGATGAGGTTGACTTCCCGATTCCGGGTAACGACGACGCCATCCGCGCTACCAAGCTGCTCTCCGGCATCATCGCCACCGCTGTGGAAGAGGGCAAGAAGGCTCGCGAGGAGCGCCAGCTGGCTCAGGCTAAGGAGGCCGCCGGCGACAGCGCTGAGAAGGACGCCCGCGACGCCGCTGAGGCCGCCGCTGCGTCTGACCCGGCTTCCGCAGAGAAGTCTGAGGACGCTGAGAAGTCCGCAGAGTAATCTGCACACCTTAAGCCCCCGTACCGCACGGCCCACAGTGTCCGCGGCGATGGGGGCTTTTTCTTAGCGTGCTAAGGCGCGTGACACATTAAAGGGTTGAAAACACCACGCTGAAGGTTCTTCAGATTCTTCGCTGGGGGAGCTGGCGAAAAACTAGCACCCCCTCAACGCGACGTGGTGGTAGTGATTCCGCTACGCTGTTTCAACGAATACCGTTCAATTCCAAGGAGGATCGCTCCAACTATGGCGAATTACACTGCTGCAGACGTAAAGGCATTGCGTGAGGCCACCGGCTCCGGCATGCTCGATTGCAAGAAGGCTCTCGAAGAGTCCCAGGGTGACTACGACAAGGCCGTTGAGTACCTGCGCATCAAGGGCGCAAAGAACGTGTCCAAGCGTGCCGAGCGTGAGGCCACCGAGGGCCTGATCGCCGTTTCCGGCAACACGATGGTCGAGATCAACTGTGAGACCGACTTCGTGGCTAAGAACGAGGCTTTCAAGGCTTTTGCCACCAAGATCGCTGAGGCTGCCGGTGAGGCCAAGGTCAACTCCGGTGAGGAGCTCAACAACCTGGAGATCGACGGCAAGAAGGTCTCTGAGATCGTTGACGAAGAGTCCGCAAAGACCGGCGAGAAGCTGCAGGCCCGCCGCGCAGTCACCATCGAGGGCGACAACGTTGCTGTCTACCTGCACCAGCGTTCCGCTGACCTGCCGCCGGCAGTGGGTGTCCTGGTCTCCTACGAGGGCAACGCAGAAGGCGCTCACGCAGTGGCACTGCAGATTGCGGCTATGAACGCCGAGTACCTCACCCGCGAGGACGTTCCGGCTGAGGTCGTTGAGAAGGAGCGCGAGATCGCTGAGGCCACCACCCGCGAGGAGGGCAAGCCGGAGGCAGCCCTGCCGAAGATCGTGGAAGGCCGTCTCAATGGCTTCTACAAGTCTGTGGTTCTGCTTGAGCAGGCAGCTCTGTCTGACTCCAAGAAGACCGTCAAGCAGGTCGCGGACGAGGCTGGCACCACCATCACCGGTTTCATCCGCTACGAGGTTGGCGCCTAAGCTTTACTAGAGCTTTCGCAGCCTAAGCGCATTGCGCCGTAGCTGCGGTTTCTCCCTCCTCCTCTTCATCCCTGTGGCCGCCTGGCCGGTGGGGAAGAAGCGGGGAGGGAGTTTGCTGTTTTCTGCCGCCCCTTAGGGTGGGGGTTGTGCGCAGCTGAATATATAAGAGCGGCTTCCTATGGTTAAGATGGAACGGAATTATTCGTGCGCTTAACTGAAGCGTCGCCATGCGTGAAGGAGACGATGAAGACCGTGACTAACCCTGAACCGAAGCGAACCGGATACAAGCGAGTCATGCTGAAGCTGGGCGGTGAGATGTTCGGCGGTGGCAAGGTCGGCATCGATCCTGATGTCGTAGAAAACGTCGCCCGCCAAATCGCCGAGGTGGCCGAACAAGGAACTGAGATTGCCGTCGTTATCGGTGGCGGTAACTTCTTCCGCGGAGCGGAGCTGTCCCAGCGCGGTATGGACCGCGCTCGCTCCGACTACATGGGCATGCTGGGTACAGTCATGAACTCCCTGGCGCTGCAGGACTTCCTCAAGCAGCAGGGCATCGACTGCCGTGTGCAGACGTCCATCAACATGGCACAGATTGCGGAGCCGTATCTGCCGCTGCGCGCCGACCGCCACCTAGAAAAGGGGCGCGTGGTTATCTTTGGCGCCGGCATGGGCATGCCGTACTTCTCCACCGACACCACCGCAGCGCAGCGCGCGCTGGAGATTGGTGCAGAAGTCCTCTTCCTGGCCAAGGCTGTCGACGGCGTCTATTCCGCCGACCCGCGCACGAATCCGGACGCGGAGCTCTACTCCGAGATCACCCCGCGCGAGGTCATCGAGAAGAACCTCAAGGTGGCTGATGCTACGGCGTTCAGCCTGTGCATGGATAATAATATGCCGATTCTGGTCTTCAACCTCCTCACCGAGGGCAATATCAAGCGCGCCGTGAACGGCGAGAAGATCGGCACGCTGGTCCAGTCTTAGTACAAACGGGCCGCGACCTGCTACATTCTTTCCCAGTACTTTTGACTATTTCAAGGGAGTTGTAACCCTCATGATCGACGAGATTCAGCTCGAAGCTGAAGAGCACATGACCGCCTCGGTGGAGCACGCCCGCGAGCAGCTGATCACCATCCGCACCGGCCGCGCCAACCCAGCCATGTTTAACGGCTTGGTCGCTGAGTACTACGGTGTGCCGACCCCGATTACCCAGATGGCAACCATCTCGGTTCCTGAGCCGCGCATGCTGCTCATCAAGCCTTATGAGCAGTCCGTGATGAATGAGATTGAGAACGCAATCCGCAACTCGGATCTCGGTGTGAACCCGACCAATGATGGTCAGGTGCTGCGCGTTACTATTCCGCAGCTGACTGAGGAACGCCGCCGTGAGATGGTCAAGCTGGCTAAGAGCAAGGGTGAGGACGGCAAGATTGCTATCCGTAACATTCGCCGCCGTGCCATGGAGCAGCTGAAGAAGCTGCAGAAGGACGGCGATGCTGGCGAGGACGAGGTCATCGCTGCAGAGAAGGAAATGGAAAAGATTACTTCCGGCTACATCGAGCAGGTGGACAAGCTCGTCGCCAATAAGGAAGAGGAGCTCATGGAGGTGTAGCCTCCACACACGAGCTTTGACTTGCCGCCGCGCCAGGCACCGACCAGCACGGCGGTCTTTTCTGTGTAGAGCTTAAGCACCCACGACTACCTGAGGAGCATGCGTGAGCACTGAGCACCCGAGCCGGATGCCGAAACCCAAGAATTCCGCGGGCCGAGACATGCCTGCGGCGATTGCCGTCGGCGTCGGCTTGGGCGCGCTCGTCGTTTTTGCGGTGTGGGCCGGGCCTTTGGTGTGGTATCTCGTCGTCGCCACCGCAGTGGGCTTGGGCATGTGGGAGGTTCTCACCCGGTTGCGGGAGCACTCCTACTATGTCCCGCGCACCCTGCTGATCGTTCTTGGCCAAGCCATGGTGTGGGTCTCGTGGTTCCTCAACGCCCCGGGCCTCGTTGCGGTGTATGTGGTTGCGGTTCTGGCGCTCATGTTCGGGCGCCTCTTCCACAACGGCAGGCACCGTCCGCCAATTAACTATCTCCGTGATATGTCGATGGGCATCTTCGTGCTGACCTGGATACCCCTCTTTGGCACGTTTGCCGCGATGCTTTCGCGGGTGGAGACGCCGTTTGCTTCGGGGGCGGCGTCGATTGTCGTGTTTATGCTCTGCGTGGTCGCCTCAGATACCGGTGGTTTCATCGCCGGCGTGATGTTTGGCTCGCACCCCATGGCACCGGCTGTAAGCCCCAAAAAATCATGGGAAGGATTTGCCGGCTCTGTCGTTTTCGGCACCCTTACCGGTGCGCTATCTTTCGCATTCCTTCTTCACCACAAGCCGTGGGTGGGCGCGCTCATGGGACTAGGACTGGTTTTCTGCGCCACTCTCGGTGACTTAGTGGAATCCCAGTTCAAGCGCGAACTGGGAATCAAAGATATGTCTGCCCTGCTGCCGGGGCACGGCGGCATCATGGATCGCTTGGACGGCATGCTGCCCTCTGCGATGGTGACCTGGGTGGCGATGAGCTTTCTCACCACCCTTGCACCTTAGATTTAGCGGCGAGCCTGCTTACGCACCTGTCGGCGCAGCTCGAACATGCGCCAGCCGCCTACCAGGGCCATGATGAGTGCGCCAGAAATAGCGCAAATGAGGTAGGTGACGCCAGCCGGGAACTGAACGGACCAGTTAAGGAAGTTCAGCGGTACCTGGTGCTGGTTCTGCAGGATGAAGATAATGAGGACGATGAGCAACAGGAAGCCCACGATGAGGGCGATCCACGTGCTGGCAGCGAAGGAGCCCTTCACCTTGCCATCATTCTTCTCCTCATAGTCCGAAGTAGTCGGAACCGGCTCTACGGAGCTTTCGGTGGCGGGGGCTTCCGCAGAGTAATCGGTCAACGGCTCCTCGGCCGGAGTGCTGGTGCGGAATTCCTCAGGGGAGTTTTCTGGATTCGTCATGCATCCATTAAATAGGTTGAGATGTCACTTTCGCCACTCCAGCAGAACTTAGATTGGATAATGTGGCCGAAAACGTGGAAAATGGGCTCTACCATGGCTGAACCACTGAAACTGAATTTCTCCGCTCCGCGGCGCGGGCTACCCCCGAAGCACTTCGCGGACCTGACCGAGGCCGAGCGCATTGAGGCGCTCGCGGAACTTGGCCTGCCCAAGTTCCGGGCAAAGCAGCTGGCCAAGCACTACTACGTCCACCACACCGCCGATGTCTCTGAGATGACGGATATCCCGGCCGCCTCCCGCGAGGCGGTGCAGGAGCGTTTGTTCCCCACGCTCATGGAGCCCATTCGTCAGACCTCTACCGATGATGGGGAAACCACCAAGTCCCTGTGGCGTTTGCACGACGGCACTTTGCTGGAATCCGTGCTCATGCGCTACCCAGGGCGCGCAACACTGTGTATCTCCTCCCAGGCTGGCTGCGGCATGGCCTGCCCGTTCTGCGCCACCGGCCAGGGCGGGTTGGACCGCAACCTGTCCACCGCGGAAATCGTGGAGCAGTTTAGGCACGCTGCTCGCCTCATGGAAGAGGAAGGCGGGCGCCTAAGCAACGTTGTTTTCATGGGCATGGGTGAGCCGCTGGCTAACTACAAGCGCGTGGTTCACGCGGTGCGCCAGATTACCGGCGCTGACCTCACCGGTTTCGGCCTTTCCCAGCGCAATGTCACGGTGTCGACGGTCGGCTTGGCACCGGCCATCCGCAAGCTCGCGGATGAGGACTTGTCCTGCACCCTCGCCGTCTCCTTGCACACCCCGGACGATGAGCTGCGCGATACCCTCGTGCCAGTCAACAACCGCTGGCCGGTTGAGGAGGTCCTCGATGCCGCTAAGTACTACGCCGACAAGTCTGGCCGCCGCGTCTCCATCGAGTACGCGCTGATCCGCGATAAGAATGATCAGGATTTCCGCGCTGACATGTTGGGCCGGAAGCTGCATGCGGCTCTGGGCTCCAAGGTTCACGTCAATGTGATCCCGCTGAACCCCACGCCGGGCTCGGAGTGGGATGCTGCCCCGAAGGCGCGCCAGGACGAGTTCGTTCGCCGCGTCATCGCGCAGGGCGTGCCGTGCACCGTGCGCGATACCAAGGGCGATGAAATCGCTGCCGCCTGTGGCCAGCTCGCTGCCGACGAGCGCGAGAGCGCTTAAGAGCTCTGCTTACAGTTTCCTAACAATAGTTTCGCCGGAGGAGAAAGCATTAATGGTTCTTGATACCGTTAATGCTTATGACTCATCCTTATCGCGAGGACTTAGCGGCAGATCCACGCACCCAAGCTTTAGCGGTGCGCGATCTGCGCAAGTCTTTTGGTTCTCAGATTGCCGTCAACAGCCTCAACCTGGATGTACCGCGCGGATCCATCTACGGGATAGTGGGGCCGAATGGCGCGGGCAAGACCACGATGCTGACCATGGCGTGTGGCCTCCAGCGCCCTGATGCCGGCCACAGCTTCATCGCCGGCCACAACGTGTGGGAAGAGCCCATCCCCGCCAAACAGGCCATGGGGCTGCTCATGGATGGGGCGCCGGTCTTTGACCGTCTCACTGGCGCTGAATACCTTCACTACCTCGGCGCCCTTCACAAGTTGGAGCGCTCCGAGTCGCTGCGCCGTGCGCAGGAGCTTCTCGACGCCCTCTCCCTCTCCGAGGCCGCCGATAAACGCATCGCGGACTATTCCGCTGGCATGACCAAAAAGATTCTCCTGGCCGGGGCCGTCCTGCACAACCCGGAGGTGCTTATCCTTGACGAGCCTCTGGAAGCCGTGGATCCGGTCTCCGGGCGCCTCATCCAGCAGATGCTGCGCGCCTATGCCTCCCGCGGCGGCACGGTTATTTTGTCCTCGCACGTCATGGAGCTCGTCGAGGGGCTGTGCGACCACGTCGCCATCATCAACGGCGGCCAAGTCATCACCGCGGGTCACGTCGACGATGTCCGCCAGGGCCAAAGCCTGAGCGATCTCTTTATCGCGGCCGTCGGCGGGCGGGACCTGGATGCCTCGAAGTTTGGGTGGCTGCGCTCGCCAGCGGCAGGTGACGCTGAATGACATCCACTCTGTTCAGCCTCCATCGCACTCTGTGGTGGCGAAGCGTTTCCTCCAACCCGGCGACGCTCATGATGGGGCTCATGATGCTGATCTACGGAGCAATCGGCCTCTTTTCCATCGCAGCCATGGTGTATGCAGATATCACCACGCCCGGACACGGCTACCAAGCATTGACCGTTGGCGTGGCGGGCGGCATGCTCATCTACATACTCCTCGCTCTCTTTATGCCGGCGGGGGAGAACCAATTGAGCCCAACAACCCTGGGAGCCCTTCCTCTGACTCCCCGCGAGGTCCTTCCGGGCTTGTTCTTCTCCGGCCTGTTGACCACCCGCGCCATCATGTCAGTCGTCTTTTCCCTGGTGTATGCGATCATCGGCAGCATTTTCCTCATCCTGACAGGAACCGGGTGGGCTGCGGTGCCCTTCGTCGTGGGCATGGTGCTGTCGTGCGCGACGACCATCATCGTTGGCGAATGTCTTGGCCAAGTGGCTTCCGCTATCGCGGATTCCCAAAAGTCGCGCACCCAAATTGCGGCGATGGTGGTTATGGGCCTGCTGGTCTTTGGCATGCTGCAGGCACAGAGCGTCCTCGAGTCCTTGCCTCCGCTCGATTCGGTGGGCACCATCATGGCCTGGACCCCGTTGGGTGCCGGGGTGGGGTGGGCGCTCGCGCTTGCCGACGGCCACCTCATCACCGCCCTATCCCAACTACTGATCGCGGTGGGCAGCCTTGTCCTGCTGGTATGGGCATGGTCCCGTCAGATAGGCGGCCTCATGCGCAACCCCGGAACAGGCGGTGACGCAGCCAGCGAAGTGACGGGCAAGGGTGTGTCCAAGTTGGAGTTGGGCGCTTGGTCTTATTCCAGCCCGGCGGCGATGGAATACTCTCGCGCACTGTGTTATCTCACCCGCGATAAGCGGCAAACCGGCATGCTCTACACGATGCCTTTGTTTGGCGTGCTGACCCTATATCAGTTGTGGAAGGGCGATGATTTCACCGCATATTTCATGCTGTGCTTCAGCGCGATCGTGCTCTCTTCGCTCTTGGCTAATGATTATGGCTTCGATGGGCCGTCGAATTGGGTCCACATGGTGGCGCCGGTTGCTCCGCGTACCATCCTTCATGCGCGCCACCTCGCACACGTCACTATTCCCTTGATCGGGTTTGTGCTGCTTGCCGTAGTGGTTCTTGTCTTTAGCGACAACTTCACCTTGGGCATGTTGTGCACAGCTGTGGCTCTAGGCGTGTTCATTTCCACGGCGGCGGTGGGCTTGGGACTGACCGTGCTCAACCCTTATCCCTTGTCAGCCCCGGGACAGAACCGGTGGAATGACAAATCCGGCTATTCCGCTGGCGCTTTCTTCACGGCGTTCGTCGGCATGATGCTGGTGTGGGTGCCCGCGCTTCCCGGCATCGTAGTTTCTGCCCTCAGCTATGAGCGCGGCGGCTGGCTGCTGTATGCCGCTGTGATAGTTTCTCTGCTGGTTCCGTCACTTGTCTACGCCGCTGTCTGGCGCTTCGCCGGAAAGAGGGCGCAGGAGCGAACCCCGGAGATTTACGCCACGGTAAACCGTTACGTGAGCTAGGGGTTGAGCAGATAGTACAAAAGCTCCCTTCCATGTGCAGTTCATTCATGAACTGCGGGAAGGGAGCTTTTGTTTACAGCGAAGAAGCTTTAGTTAGCCACCGGCTTGGCAGCGTGGCGGCCGTCGGACACGCCGCGGAGGTGAGCGACGCGGGAGGGCTCAATGTTGAGGGCACGCAGCTCGTCATCGGTCAGGGAAGCGTAGACGTTGCCAACGGTCTTCTGCTCGTATGCCCAGTCCGGCTCCTCGTGGCCCACCGGCTTGTTGCGGGCAGTCAAGGTGCGTACCTGGGAGAGCTTCGGCTGCAGAGCGTAAATGACCAAGCCGAGGGCGATGAGGACTGCCAAGGCGATAAGCCAGACCGTCTCTACGTGGCCCTTGTGGTTACCAAAGTTATAAGCAAGCAGGAACGCGACGGACGTCCAGCCGGCGATCTGTACGCCCGAGCGGCTGATGCGGGACCAACCGAAACCTGCGGACGGGACGTCATCGGTGGATACGCCGTCGAAAACCTGCGATGCCGGCTTGTGGGAAGACACTTGCTCTCCTTTGCGTGTACATGCGGCCCGCCCTGGTTAGAACTAGTTGCGTGAGGCGAGCGCACGAAAATGCCAGTTATTCTGTGTAGTAGTTTAAATGATCCTGCCGGCAACCGCGATTAAACACCCCCGCTTATCGCTATCGGAGCGCACAGGACTCCGACTAGGGTTGAGAGGGTGAGTACCCAACGCATTCTTATTCTCGGCTCTACTGGCTCGATCGGCACCCAGGCTCTGGACGTTATCGCGGATAACCCGGATAAGTTCACAGTCGTAGGCATTGCCGCCGGCGGCTCCAACCCGCAGCTCATTATCGAGCAGGCTCGTGCCCTCAACCTTTCGTTTGACCACGTGGCCGTCGCCAAGCCCGATGCGGCACGGACCGTCTCCGAGGCCCTCGGCGGCACCGTGCTCTCCGGCCCAGATTCCGCAGAGCAGCTGGTCCGGGCCATCGATGCGGATAAGGTCCTCAACGCGCTCGTCGGTTCAATGGGCCTAGCCTCCACGGTTGCGACTTTGGAAAAAGGCGAGCTTCTAGCGCTAGCGAATAAGGAATCCCTCGTCGCCGGTGGCTCCATCGTGACCCGCCTGGCGGGGGAGGGTCAGATCATTCCGGTGGATTCCGAGCATTCCGCCATGGCGCAATGCTTGCGCGCGGGCAGTGATGTGGAGCTTGATCACCTTGTGCTCACCGCCTCCGGTGGTCCCTTCCGAGGCTGGACCCGCGAGGAGATGTGGGATGTCACCCCGCAGCAGGCTGCCCAGCACCCAACGTGGTCGATGGGGCAGATGAACACCCTGAATTCCGCCACGCTGGTCAACAAGGGCTTGGAGCTCATTGAGGCCACGCTGCTTTTCGACGTCTCCCCAGAGCGCATCGAGGTCACCGTCCACCCCCAGTCCATCGTCCACTCGATGGCAACGTTCACTGACGGCTGCACCATCGCGCAGTGCTCGCCACCGTCGATGAAGCTGCCGATCTCCCTCGCATTGGATTGGCCGCGCCGCGTGCCGGGTGCCCAGCCGGCATTGGATTTTTCCACCGCGCATGACTGGCATTTTGAGCCGCTGGATGATGAGTCCTTCCCGGCCGTTCGCTTGGCGCGCGAGGTTGCCGCCGCCGGAGGTACCCACGCTGCCGTGTACAACGCTGCCAACGAGGAGGCGGCCGCGGCCTTCTTGGCGGGGCGCATTCACTTCCCGGAAATTGTTGACGTTGTCAGCCACGTCGTGGATCAGGCCGCGCAGTTCGCTGGTGTACCCTCTAGCGTCGATGATGTCCTCGCCGTGGAAGGCGAGGCCCGCCGTCGCGCCAACGCGATGGTGGATTCGCTCGCTCGTTAGAAAGCCCCATAATTTATGGCAAATGTCCTCGGCATAGTTCTCTTCGCCTTGGGGATCGGCATCACCGTTGCCCTGCACGAGGCCGGTCACATGTTTAGCGCTCGTGCCTTCGGCATGCGTGTGCGCCGCTATTTCATCGGCTTCGGTCCGCGCGTTGCGTCCTTTACCCGTGGCCACACCGAGTATGGCCTCGCTGCCTTCCCGGTGGGTGGTTTCTGCGATATCGCAGGCATGACGGCGCAGGATGAGTTCCTCACGGAAGAGGAAAAGCCCTATGCCATGTACACGAAGCCGGCGTGGCAGCGCATCATCGTGCTGGCCGGCGGCATCACCGTCAACCTGCTTTTAGGATTTATTATCCTGCTGCTCATCGCCATGACGACGGGCTTGCCCAACCCAGACGCGGATGTGCGCCCGCGCGTTGGCGAGGTGTCCTGCGCGGCGAATCAGAAGGCCGATGGCGAACTCGAACCGTGCCAGGGAGTAGGCCCTGCTGGTGAGGCGGGCGTGGAACCTGGGGACATCGTTCTCGCGCTGAACGGCGAGACCATGGACTCCTTTGCGCAGCTTCGCGATACCGTCATGAACTATCCCGGCGACACTGTCACCCTCAAAGTCGAACGCGATGGCGAGCCGCGTGACTTCGACATCACGCTTGCTACAGTGACTCGGCTCAATGCCGAGGGGCAATTGGTGAAGGTCGGTGCCATCGGTATGAGCAACCAGATTATCGATATCAGGGAGACCTACTCCTTCGTCGACGCCTTCCCGGCGACCGCCCGCTACTCGGGCTATGCGCTCAACGCCACGGTCCAAGGAATCGCGCAATTCCCAGCCAAGATCCCGGGCGTGGTGGCCTCCATCTTTGGGCAGGAGCGCGATGTTAACGGACCAATGTCTGTGGTGGGAGCCTCCCGGGTGGGCGGCGAGTTGGTCGAGCGGAGCCTGTGGTCATCCTTCTTCATGATGCTGGCCACCCTCAACTTCTTCCTCGCGCTGTTTAACCTCATCCCACTCCCGCCGTTCGATGGCGGCCATATCGCCGTCATTATTTATGAGAAAATCCGCGACGCCCTGCGCCGCCTCATGGGCAAGGGCCCGAAGGGGCCCGCGGATTACACCAAGCTCATGCCGGTGACCTATGTGCTGGCTTTCCTCCTCATGGCGGTGGGTGCTCTCATCATGATTGCGGACGTGGTTAACCCAATTCGGCTGTTTGGCTAGTGATCCACCTGCGGTGCGCGGTGCTAGAGTAGGGGCGTTAAAACCCAATTAGCAAGGAGCACACATGTCGACCCCTATTGGTCTTGGAATCCCCGACGGCCCGCCTCCCACCCTGGCGCCGCGCCGCAAGACGCGTCAGCTCATGGTTGGCCAGGTGGGCGTGGGCTCTGATCACCCGATTTCAGTGCAGTCGATGACCACGACGAAGACGCACGACGTCAACGCCACCCTCCAGCAGATTGCACAGCTGACCGCGAGCGGCTGTGACATCGTTCGCGTTGCCTGCCCGAAGACGGTTGATGCGGAGGCTTTGCCGGCGATTGCGCAGAAGTCCCCGATCCCGGTGATTGCAGATATCCACTTCCAACCCAAGTACATCTTTGCCGCCATCGATGCCGGCTGCGCTGCGGTGCGCGTCAACCCGGGCAACATCAAGGAATTTGATGGCCGCGTTAAAGAGGTGGCGAAGGCCGCCGGCGATGCCGGTATCCCGATTCGCATCGGCGTCAACGCGGGCTCCCTGGATAAGCGCATCATGGAGAAGTACGGCAAGGCCACCCCGGAGGCTCTCGTCGAGTCTGCGTTGTGGGAGGCCGGCCTCTTCGAGGAGCACGGCTACGGCGATATCGCCATTTCCGTCAAGCACAACGACCCCGTCGTCATGGTGGAGGCCTACCGCCAGCTCGCCGCTCAGTGCGACTACCCGCTGCACCTCGGCGTCACCGAGGCCGGCCCGGCATTCCAGGGCACCATCAAGTCTTCCGTGGCTTTCGGCGCCCTGCTCGCCGAGGGCATCGGTGACACCATCCGCGTGTCCTTGTCGGCGGATCCGGTCGAGGAGATCAAGGTCGGTGACCA
The DNA here is from genome assembly GCF_001811255.1 of Corynebacterium sp. HMSC068H04. Lineage (NCBI taxonomy): Bacteria > Bacillati > Actinomycetota > Actinomycetes > Mycobacteriales > Corynebacteriaceae > Corynebacterium > Corynebacterium sp. HMSC068H04. The sequence goes on along the minus strand of NZ_KV804019.1, from coordinate 35,971 downwards.
GATCCTGCAGTCCCTCAACCTGCGCCCGCGCAAGCTCGAGATTGTTTCCTGCCCGTCCTGTGGTCGCGCACAGGTGGACGTCTACAAGCTCGCCAACGAGGTCACCGAAGGCCTCGACGGCATGGAGTTCCCGCTGCGCGTGGCTGTCATGGGCTGCGTGGTCAACGGTCCGGGCGAGGCCCGCGATGCCGACCTCGGCGTGGCCTCCGGTAACGGCAAGGGCCAGATCTTTGTCAAGGGTGAGGTCATCAAGACCGTTCCCGAGTCCAAGATCGTGGAAACGCTCATCGAAGAGGCAATGCGCTTAGCTGAAGAACAAGGTTTGGAAGCTGTGGAGGGCGCCAAGGCTGAGGTCCGCGTTACCAAGTAACCCACCTGCGGTGTGGGGCGGCCGTCTAGCCGCCCCAGGCTGCTACGCTGCCCAAGCATGAAGAGGTTCGTGGCGCTGCTCGGTGCGGCAGGTATCGCGGCGTCGTCATTGGTGGGATGCACCCCCAAGCCGGTGTCTGCGCGTCCAGTCGCTGAGCAATTCCTGGAAGACATGGAAACCCGCAATAACGAGGACTTGGTGCAGCTTGTCGATGATGGCAGCACAGCTACGAACACGCTTGACGCAACCTTCGCGGGCCTGCAAGCCGAGGGGCTCGACGTCGAATTGACCGGGGTTGATCAACAAGAGGCCCAAGCCACCGCGCACTATTCGGTGACGTGGACCCTGCCTCGTAATCGTTCCCTGCGCTATGACACCTCGATGGCCTTAACGCGCAAGGAGAAAGACTGGACGGTGCGCTGGCAGCCCAGCATTATCCACCCCGATCTCGGTGCGCACCAACACCTCGAATTGCGCTCAATTGCGCCGAAACGCGCCGGCGTGGTCTCCTCCGATGGAGTGGAACTCATGTCTCCGGGCTTGCAATACCGCCTCGTTGTCGATACCGACGCCGTAGACGACCCACGCCCCGTCGCCGCGAAAGTATCCGGCGCGCTGAGCCAAGCTCATCAAGAGGATGATTCCATCCCGGAGATTGACTCTGGTGAGCTAGCCAAGAATCTCGAGGAGGTCGATGGTTCCTACTCAGTCACCATGCTCAATGAGGCTCAGGCAGCGCGGCTGCGCCCGGTTCTGGAGAACCAGAAAGGGATCCGCTTCAACGAGGAACCCGCGCTTATCACGCGCGATACTGGCTTGGCCCCGGACATCCTCGCCCGGGTGCGGTCGATGGTCTCCGAGGAGGTCGACGGAACAAATGGATGGTCCGTTTCTGTCGTCAACGAACACGGAGCCGCGCTTTCCGACGTCGAGCATCACGAACCCGAGGCAGCTCCGTCCATCAAGGTATCGCTGGACTATGACGTCCAGCGTGCCGCGCAAGAAGCCGTCAATCAGCGTGCTGAATACGAGGCCATGCTCGTGGCCATGCGCCCTTCGACCGGCGAGATTCTAGCCGTGGCCCAAACCCCGGAGGCAGATAAGAAGGGCGATATCGCCCTCCAAGGTCAGTTCCCACCGGGTTCGGTGTTTAAGATCATTACGGCCTCGGCGGGCGTCGACAAGCAAGGCCTGTCTCCAGACTCTATCGTTCCGTGCCCCGGCACCATGGAGCTGTATGGGCGCACCGTCACCAACTACAACGGGTTCTCCCTTGGCTCGGTGCCGCTGCGTCAAGCCTTTGCACAATCCTGCAACACCACTTTTGCGCAGATCTCAACGGATCTGCCGAAGGGTGAGCTACGTGATGTGGGCAAACAATATGGTCTGGGAATTGACTATGAGGTGCCGGGCTTATCGACGCTCACCGGCTCCGTCCCCGAGGGCGAGACACCCCTCGAGCGCACGGAATCTGGTTATGGACAGGGCCTCGACCTTGTCTCTCCCTTCGGCATGGCGCTTGTCTCCTCGACGGTCGCGGCGGGCAAGACCCCGACGCCGACGCTTATTGAGTCACGCGAGACCAAGGTGTCCGAAAAGGTCCCCGCGCCCAGCGAGGAGACCTTGACTCAGGTGCGGGACATGATGCGCCAGGTGGTGGCAAGCGGTACCGCCTCGGGGATGCAGGCACAGGGCACCGTCTACGGCAAGACCGGTGAGGCGGAGATCAATGGTGGCTCGCATGCCTGGTTCACCGGCTACCGCGACGACGATATCGCTTTCGCAACTCTGGTTGTTCTGGGCGGTGGTTCGACAATTTCGGTCAACATCACGGACAATTTCCTGCAGCGCCTCGACGCCCTCCGCGCGGAAGGCCACGGCGAGGTGGCCCCCGCACAAGAGCAGTAGCGCGTCGTAGTCAGCGCGCCTGTGGTGTCCTTTGTCGGGCGCTGGGGAAGAGGGCTACCATGAGTAGTTATGACTAAGCGCGCGATGCTGAAGCAAGAAAAAGATACTCCAATCCGCAAGGTACCGAAGGACATTGAGCGCCCGGAGTACGTGTGGAAGGACTCGGTCCAGGAAGCCCAGGGCGAGCCATTCGTGCAGACCCCAGAGGTTATTGAGGCCATGCGTGAGGCCTCCCGAATCGCCGCCAATGCTCTCCAGGAGGCCGGAAAAGCAGTGGCGCCTGGCGTGACCACGGATGAGATCGACCGCGTGGCGCACGAGTACATGTGTGACCACGGTGCTTACCCGTCGACTTTGGGCTACCTGGGGTTCACGAAGTCCTGCTGTGTCTCCCTCAATGAGATTGTCTGCCACGGCATTCCGGACACGACGGTGATTGAAGATGGAGACATTGTCAATATCGACGTCACTGCCTTTAAGAACGGTGTCCATGGCGATACGAACGCTACGTTCCTTGCCGGCAACGTCACCGAGGAACACAAGCTGCTGGTTGAGCGCACCAAAGAAGCGATGATGCGTGGCATTAAGGCCGCGAAGCCCGGCCGTGAGATTAACGTTATTGGACGCGTGATTGAGTCCTACGCTCACCGCTTTGGCTACAACGTGGTCACTGACTTTACCGGTCACGGCGTGGGCCCCACCTTCCACAACGGGCTGGTCGTGCTGCACTATGATTCCATGACCTACCGCGACATCCTCGAGCCCGGGATGACCTTGACCATCGAGCCGATGATCAACCTGGGCTCCCTGGATTATGAGATCTGGGATAACGGCTGGACCGTCCAGAACACCGATGGCAAGTTCACCGCCCAGTTCGAGCACACCATCGTCATTACCGATGACGGCAACGAGATCCTCACTTTGCCGGACGAGGCCTAGCGTTTAAGCGCCAGCGTTTAAGCGCCGAGCGCTTAAACCTAGCCAAGATGAAACAAAGCCCTCCACCTCCCGTGCACTACACGGTGGGGTGGAGGGCTTTGTGGTGCCAGTAAAGAGCGCTAACTAGAAGGAGACGTTCTTCAAAGCCTGGCCAACGTAGTCCGGAATCATGCCGGAGAACACGGCGTAGTTGTAGCCGGCGACTGCGGTGGAGACAGCGGCAGCGGCGACCATAGCGATGGTGCCACCACGCCAGAGGTCCAGCCACTGCGGAACCTGGGACTCGTTCTTGGTGGAGCCGAAAGCGTCGGCGCCGTTGCCGGTGATGTTGCCGTCGGTCACGCCACCCAGCTTGGAGGAGAGGGAGCCCTCGCCCTCAGAGGAGAGCGCGGAGGACATTTCGGAGGAGGTAGCGTCCTTCTGGAGCTCCTCCTGAACCTGCTGCTCGGTCAGGCCGGAGCCCTCAACAGCCTCAGCGGCGGAAGCAACGGTGGTGCCAGCGAAGGCGATGGTAGCGGCGGTTGCAGCAGCAACGGCGGCGGTGCGGAATTTACGCATCTTGAGTAAAGCCTTTCAGAAAGTGGGTTAGAAGGGGAAGGGGAGAACTACATACCGAACTTGAGGTAGTTCAGTGCCGGGCCAACCAGACCACCGGCAATGGTGATGATGGTGGCGACGATGCCGATGCCGGCGAGGGCCTGTGCCCACTTCGGCTCACCGGAGATAGAAGACTTCTGGCCGAAGATGTTCTGGCCGTTTGCTTCCTTCTGGGCGTCGAGTGCCTTGCCCAGCTCGGAGGAGCCGCCTGCCTTCTGGTTGCCCTGCTGCTCGCCAGCAGATGCGGAAGAGTTGGTGGCGGAATCGTTGCTGCTGCCCTCTGCGGCGGAAGCAACGGTGGCGCCGCCGAATGCAACAGCGAGAGCGGTAGCACCAGCAATGGTGGCCTTGCGAATGCGCATAGTGTGAATCCTTTTAAACCTCGTAGGAACTGGAGTAACTAGGGTGTCCCAAGTCACTTGAGCGATTCTAGCGTAAACATTGGAGGGATTCACGGAATCTTCACCACTAACTTTCCCATTTCCCTCTTAGAGAGCTCTAGTTACTTAGCTACGTTCACAGCCACATTAAACCGCTAAGAAATGATCAAGCCAGCATCAAGATTGTCCCGAATCATTAGAAAATCGGGCATGCAAAAGCGCCCATCCTCAAGAAAAGAGGATGGGCGCTAGAAAAAGCGCGCTGAGCTAGTCAGCGTACCCGCAGCTTAATTAGCGGCGGAAGATCGGATCGAGCACGTGCTGCGGAACGATGTTGTTGTACACAGCGAAGTTGTAAGCAGCGATCAGAGCGCCAGCGATAGCGGTGCCGAAAGCAGCGAAGGTGCCATCGCGCCAGATCTCAGCCCACAGCGGGTTGTCTTCAGCCTTCTCCTTGCCGAAGAGATCCTCGCCGGAGACCTTCTTGTCACCCTCGGTAGCGTCGCCCCACTTGGAGGACAGGGTAGCGTCGGAGTCGTTCTCCTTGACCTTGTCGCCAGCGGAGGACAGCTCGGAGGAGGTGGTGTTGGTCTCGGTATCGGCCTCTGCAGCGAAAGCAACGGAGGTACCAGCGAAAGCAACGGAAACAGCGGTTGCAGCAGCAACAGCGGCGGTGCGGAAGTTACGCATGAAATTTAAGCCTTTCGGAAAAGTGTGTGGGGGAGACGTCTTAGAAGGACGGGCCGTGGACGAAGAAGTTGTAAACAACGCCGATCAGGCCAGCCACGGAAGCGACGGCGCTAGCGATGCCCAGGCCGTAGAAGGTCTTGGCCCAGGTCGGCTGATCGCCGAGGGAGGTGCAGTCCTGGTCGGTCTCGTCAGCGTCGCAGTGCTCGTGCTTGGAGGAGCCGAAGATGGCGCGGCCGTCAGCCTCAGTGCCCTTGTTGTCGTTCTCATCAACGTAGAACCAGTCACCAATCTTGGAGGACAGGGAAGCCTCGCCCTTGGTGCCTTCCTCGGAAGCGGAGGAGCCGTTCTCCTGGGAGGTGGAGGAGGCGTTCTCGTCCTGCGGAGCAGCGTCCTGTGCGAAAGCGACGGTGGAGCCGCCGAAGGTAACAGCGAGAGCAGTAGCGCCGGCGAGGGCTGCATTGCGGATACGCATATCAAAAGTCCTTAGTGTCGTACGTGCAAGGCCTCTGGTTGTGAGGTCTTGATTTACAGGGATAGGGATTAATTTGGTATCCCCAAAACACACTGAGCCGGTAGAGAGTATCGGCTCGTTCCGGTGTCCGTAATTAATCTAGCCAACGGTCAGGCAAAATGCACGTCAGTTGGAGCGTTCTTTTATGCACTGCCAGCAATCACCCCCGAAATGGGTGATTTTCTTAAAGGTTGCTGGCAGATGTTGTTGGTGTTAAGACGTGCTTGTAGTGGCTTTCAGTGGGAATGGCGAAATTAGTTTAACGCCAATGTGAAAAACGTTACATGATTCGATGTAACTTTCACTCTAGCCACTCTAGTCCCAAAACGGCGTTCTCCACTACTTCTGGCAGTGCCGGGTGGATCCAATACTGTGAACGGGCGAACTCGCGCATGTCGAGGTCGTAGCTCATCGCGGTGATCAATTGTTGGATAAGCGTGGAGGCCTGTGGGCCCATGATGTGGGCGCCGAGGAGCTTGCCCGTGGTCCGGTCCGCTACCAGCTTGCAGATGCCCGTCGAGTCCTCCATGGCCCAGCCATAGGCAACGTCGCCAAAATTTTGCACCTTTACAGTGACGTCATAGCCCTCCTCGCGGGCTTGTTCCTCAGTGAGGCCGACCGTCGCAATCTGTGGGTGCGTAAAGATGGCAGAGGGCACGTGCTCGTGGGGCATGGGCTGGAGATCGTCCGGGTGCAGCAGATTGTGCTGCACTGCTCGTTGCTCCGCATTGGCCACGTGCTTGAGCATGTACGGAGATGAAACATCCCCGAGCGCCCACACACCCTTGCAGGTTGTGCGGCCAAACTCGTCGACCTTGATTCGACCGTCCTCGTGCATTTCAATGCCGCTGGCAGAAAGATCCATCTGGTCACCGTTGGGCTGGCGGCCGGTGGCAACGAGGATGGCATCTGCCTCCACGACGTCCCCGCTGTCCAAGGTAAGGCGTACGCCGTCTTCGGTTTCATCGAGCGCAGTGGCGGTGCCGATGTGGACGTCGAAGCGCTTTCGTGCGAGGTCGTTGAAGCGGGAGCTTAGGTCCTCATCGAGGAAGCGGAGGAATTTCTCCGATCGGTTGACCACGGTGACGTCGGTCCCCAGGCCGTCGAAGACGTGAGTAAACTCCATGGCGATGTAACCGCCACCTACCACTATGAGGCTGCGCGGCTGCTTCTCAAGACGCATGATGTCTTCATTGGTGTGAACCGGGGCAGTGGCGCTGGCATACGGCTCGGGTAGCACGGGGCGTGAACCGGTAGCGATGACTATATTGTCACCGGTGATGATGTCCTCACCCGCCTGCAGGGTCTTCGGTCCGATGAACCGTGCGTGCTGATCAAAGACTGTAATATTGGGCGTTTCCTCGCCACGGCGGTACTCTTCGCCGCCCTGGGCAATCTGATCAATTCGGTTGTGGAACACGCGCTTGACGATGCCCTCCCAATCCACAGCATCCACGTGGGCGCTGAGCCCAAGGCGCGTGGCCTCGCGCGCGGCGAGCGCAACGTCGGCGGCGTAGACGTACATCTTCGTGGGGATGCAGCCTACGTTGAGGCACGTGCCGCCGAAGGTTCCCTTCTCAATGATGGCGATGGATTTACCGTCAAACTCGGGAGAGGGGATTGAATTTCCCGAACCTGTGCCGATGATGACGAGGTCAAAGTGCTGTGCGGAAGTCATGCCGATCATTCTAAAGGTTGACTAGCCGCAAACCGTGCAGGCTTTTAGGAGCGCGAGGCGCGGGAGGTTAATCCGTCTCAAGTGGTGCTACTGTGCTCAACCATTCCGCCGTGGCGGAGAGAGCGTCTAGTAGCGGCTCGGGACGCGAGAGAAAGAGATCGTGGCGCCCATTGTTGACAACGTGAAGCGTGTAGCGAGCACTGAGTTCCTTGGCCCAGCGCTGGCTTTGCCGTACATCAACGACAGTATCGGCGGTATTGGAGGACTCGCTGTATGGCCGGTTGAGCTCGGAGCGTCCAGAGGTCATAGTGAGCAGCGGGAGCCCAATGTTGATGCGGCCGGAGTGGATTGCGTCGAAGCCGCGGAAGACCGCCGCAACCCAACCCAGGAACTTGGGGTGTCCGCCCAGCGGCTTCAGGCGAAGATCGAAGTCCCAGTCGCCCTGTTCCCCGGAATGGACCGACTCCCCATAGGTTGTGAGGTCACCGGCGGGTATTTCGAGTCGTGGGGCGATGGCAGCGCCGGCATAGATAACGTGTTTGAGCGTCTCGTAGGTTCCATTCGGTATTCCCATCATGGCTAGCCAGGGGCTGTTGAACACGACACCAGCGATGCGGGCGAAACGCTCGCGATCATGGCGGCGAAGGCGATCGAGCCAGAGCGCGGTGATGGTGCCGGCGGTGGAGTGGCCCATGATGATGACACGCTGGTTGGGGATGGCATCGAGAGCTGCATTGAGATCAGCGTCGTAGTACTGCAAGTCGCTGATGTAGTGCCAGGTCTGACCGTCCCGTCGAGAGCGTCCGCACTTGCGCAGATCGAGGGCGTAGAAGGCATAGCCGAGCTCATAAAAGTACCGTGCCACGTGGTCATGGAAGAAATAGTCTGTCATCCCGTGGACCCACAGTAAGGCGGGGCGATCATCATGGGCGTCGCCGCCGGGGCAGTAGCGCACGAGCGTCGCGCAGACAGTGTCTTCGCCGTCAGGGTCGGTGCCGAGTTCGAGTGGAGCGGCCTGGAAGTCGGGGCCGAGGATGTCTTCTGACCATTCGAGTTCGTTATGCGTCATGGGATTCATGATAGGTTGCGCGGCCAGATGCGTCCGGCAGAGCGGAGCGCTGACGGGAAACACCCTGCACCACAAATGGGGTAACAAATTCGAATTCGGGCATTTATTTTTTCAGGAATGCCTATTTCGCAATAAGGGGCGTAAAGTGGAATTAATGCTTGACGGACCTTCCGCAGGGGTGGTCTGTATGCCAGCTTGGACCCTAGCATCGTCGAGCGCTTTCTCACCGCGCCCTGTGCACCCACATGTGCGGGGCATTTGACCACATCGAATACATCGACTTAAAGAGGTAATAAGTACAGTGTCCTCCGATAAGAAGACAACACAAGTAGTAGACGAGGTTGAGGTCGCACTCATTGGTGCAGGTATTATGAGCGCCACCCTCGGCGCCATGCTGCGTGAGCTCGAGCCCAGCTGGACCCAGATGGTCTTCGAGCGCCTGGACGGCCCTGCGCTTGAGTCCTCCTCCCCGTGGAATAACGCTGGTACTGGCCACTCCGCGTTGTGCGAGTTGAACTACACCCCGGAGAAGAACGGCCGCATTGATGTTTCCAAGGCCATGAACATTAATGAGAAGTTCCAGGTTTCGCGCCAGTTCTGGTCCCACCAGCTCAACAACGGCATTCTGACGGACCCGAAGGCCTTCATCAATCCAGTCCCGCATGTGTCCTTTGCACAGGGTTCCATCCAGGTTGACTACCTGAAGCGCCGCTTCGATGCGCTGAAGGACAACCACATGTTCCCGAACATGCAGTTCAGCGATGATGACGCTACCTTCCAGGAAAAGCTTCCTCTGATGTCGGAAGGCCGTGACTTCAACGCCCAGAAGGTCGCTATTTCCTGGACCGAAGTTGGTACCGACGTCAACTTTGGTGCCCTGGCGAAGCAGTTCTTCACCGCGGCTAAGGCAGCGGGTACCGAGATCCGCTACGGCCACGAGGTCGTCGATATCAAGCGCGATGGTTCCAAGTGGCGCGTGGTGGCAAAGAACCTGCACACCGGTGACTACGAGGCCGTCCACGCCAAGTTCGTCTTCGTGGGTGCAGGCGGCTACGCGCTCGACCTGCTGCGCAAGGCTGGGGTCCGCGAGGTTTCTGGTTTCGCAGGCTTCCCGGTTTCCGGTCTGTGGCTGCGTTCTAAGAACCCGGATCTGATTAAGCAGCACCACGCCAAGGTTTATGGCAAGGCTGCTGTGGGCGCTCCGCCGATGTCCGTGCCGCACCTGGATACCCGCGTCATTGATGGCGAGCAAGGCCTGCTGTTTGGCCCGTACGGCGGCTGGTCCCCGAAGTTCCTCAAGAAGGGCTCCTACCTGGACCTGTTTAAGTCCATTCGTCCGGATAACATCACCTCTTACCTGGGCGTTGCGGCACAGGAGTTCGGCCTGACCAAGTACCTGGTTACTGAGGTCCTCAAGGACTTCGACAAGCGCGTCGAGACCCTGAAGGAGTACGTCCCGAGCGCAGACCCGGCAGATTGGGAGACCGTCATCGCTGGCCAGCGCGTTCAGGTGATTAAGCCGGCGGGTGCACCGCAGTTCGGTTCCTTGGAGTTCGGTACCACCCTCATCAATAACCCTGAGGGCAACATCGCCGGCCTGCTCGGCGCTTCCCCGGGAGCGTCCATCACCCCGGCCATCATGGTGGAGCTGCTGGAGCGCTGCTTCGGTGAGCACATGATCCAGTGGGGCGATAAGATTCAGGAAATGATTCCTTCCTACGGCACCAAGCTCTCCAAGGACAAGAAGCTCTACAACGAGATGTGGGAGTACACGCAGAAGACACTGCAGCTTGAGTCCAAGTAATTTCTCCTTTCGGCTCGTAGGTGCTTGCCTCGCAGGTAATTCTCAGTAACTGGCAGGGAGCGTCCAGTGCACCGGAACGCTCCACCAAGGAGAGCGCCCCATAATAATGGTGTGCGTTTGAGAGAGCGCATGCGAGAGAGATAGAGAGAACCCCAGCCGCGCGGGGCGGTCGGCCTGAGAAACCGACCGGGAGCGCGGCAGTGAAAGATAGAGACGCACCGCCGCCCCGAGACTCCGTTTCCTTTCCTACGGAGGCCTCGGGGCGGCGGTGTGTTTTCCTTTTCTTCTCTTACGTTCCGCAGTAGGTGAGGTAGCCTTCCGTGCCACCCGGTTGCTCGTATTCTGGCGCGGCAGTAAAGGGACGCGTGGTGGCGTGAAGCAAGCGGGGGAATTCTTCAGCATCACTCAGTGCGGCCTCGACCAGACGCGGGCGGGGAATCACGCGGGGCACGGTTTGCTTGAGAGACTCGACGTTGGGGCCACTAGCACAGTAGGCATCAACAAATCGAGCGTCACCAAACATCTCATAGGCGTCTGCCGGTTCACCCGCCGCTGCGCTGACGAGACTGCGGTGGGCCTGCGTGAGATCCGGAGCGGACTGTGCAAGGGCCGCACTATAGTCCTGGAAGAGCTCGTCGGGAATCTGCAAACGGCTCGCGGCTTCGCGGCGGCGCGCCTTTTCATAGCGCTCGCCAAAGGAATTGATGGCCTCCTGGGCCCAGGTAAGGGAAGCGTCGGGGGAGACGTCGAAAAGCGGCAGCAGTGATTCCGCCAACCGCGCAAGGTTCCAGCCCAGCATGTCGGGCTGGCGCCCAAAGCGGTAGCGGCCCTGCGTATCGATGGAGCTAAACCAGGTATTGAGGTCATAGTTTTCCATGAACGCGCACGGCCCGTAGTCAATCGTCTCACCCGATAGCGTGGTGTTATCGGTGTTCATCACGCCGTGGATGAAACCCACCTGCATCCACCCGGCAACCGTCGCTGCCTGTGCGTCCATGACGCGGGTAAACAGCTCCCGGTAGTCGGCGCCAGGGTAGTGGCGTTCAATGGTGTAATCGGCGAGCCGCTGGAGCAACCCGGGTACCTGCGAGTGCGCGGCGAAGTGGAAGGAACCAACACGGATGTGGCTCGCGGCAACGCGCACGAGAACGCCTGCTTCCTCCACCATCTGGCGCTGAATGGGACGGCCGGTCCCGATGACCGCCAGCGACCTTGTGGTGGGTACACCGAGGGCGTGCATCGACTCGGAGAAGAGATATTCACGCAGCATTGAGCGCAGCGTGCCGCGCCCATCAGAGCCATAGCGCGAATAGGGGGTTAGCCCTGTCCCTTTGGCATGCAGATCCCAGAGGCCCGTGGGGTTGTGCGCAGCGGTGGGGCCGGTGACTTCACCCAAGAGGAGGGCACGGCCATCACCCATTGTCGGGTTGTATTGGCCGAACTGAAAACCGGCGTAGGCCATTGCGTGGGGAGTAACTGGCCCGCGGCCGAGGAGAAACTCTAGGCCATCTTCGCTGCGCAGCCAGTCCGGGTCGAGGCCCAGTTCGGCGGCTAGCTCTTCGTTGAGCACTACCATTCGCGCCGTTGGCTGTTCTTCGCCCCGGCTCGCCGTGACCATGTGGGAAAGGCGTTGGGCGAACTCGCTGCGTAGCTCGAAGGGGAGGGAGGCATCAGACATCGCGTGACTCCAGGGTTCCGCGCACGCGAACGTGGGCGTTGCCGCCGACCCAGATGTCATGACCATCGTCGTTGATATAGACGCGGCCATCGCGCCCTACCTGGCCGCCCTGTGCCGCGGTATAGCGGGCAGGAACAGCACCCTTGGCGCGCAGGAATTGGGCAGCGCCGCCGTTGAAGGAACCGGTGACGGGATCCTCGAATTGCCCGGTGATGGCGCGGACTACATAAGCGGGGTGATCATTACCGGTGAGCCCGACTACGCCCACTTTGACGCGCGGGGTGGGCGTGGGGCGAAGATTTTGCACGGCCTCGGCAGACTCGAGCTGGACTAGGCGCCAGCCGGGCCCGTTGTCTACCCAGCCGGAGTCAAGGATGCTGTCCTCGTCGATCCCAAGGGCAGCGGCTGCCTCAGCCCGCTCCTCATCACTTAGCGCCCCTTCACGCACCAAGGGCGGGGTAGCGAAGGCGAAGCGGCCCTCTTCCTGGCGCACGGTGACCAACCCAACTCCGCATTCCTGAATCAGGGTGCCGTTCTTTCCGAGTAGTTCCGCCGCCACGCGTGCGCTGCCCAGCGTCGGGTGGCCGGCGAAAGGAAACTCCTCGTACGGGGTAAAAATCCTCACTCGGTAGTCTGCACGTGGATCCGTAGGCGAGCACAGGAAGGTTGTCTCCGAAAAGTTTGTCCAGTGTGCGATGCGCTGCATCTCTTCGGTGCTCAAGCCGTCGGCATCCGCCACCACAGCAAGGGGATTTCCCGTAAACGGCCCAGTGGCAAAGACATCTACTTCAAAGAATCGGTGCTGCATGAGGCTTAAGTCTAGTCGCACCGGTGAGCAGGGAGGTCTACGCTGGGCTGCATGAGCGAAGCACTCTTTAGCCGCGTCGAACCTATCCAGACCATGGCGGATGGGACCGTCAAACAGGTCAACCCCTTCTCCGGAACGGAGGTGTGGACGGTGCCGGGACGTGGAAACCGTCCGCTCTCGCGTCCCGCGAAGGATCCGCAGCCCCTGACGGCCGATGCCATGACGCACAGCTGTGCTTTTTGCTCCGGGCGCATGCTGGACACCCCGCCGGAAAAGTCCCGCATCCTGGCCTCGGGGGAGATCCAGCGCGGGCTCCTTCCACACGAGCTGGACACAACCCAGCCGGTGTTTCGCCGGGTTCCTAACCTTTTTGAGATCGTGTCTTATGACTACTGGCATGAGAACTATGGCTTCACCATGGACCCAGACCTAGCTCAGCACAAGGAGAAATATGAAGCCGATGAGGCCGGGCGCCTGCACGTACTCAACGTGGTGCGCACCAAACTCAAGGCCGCGGGCAAAGACGCCGCGCTGGGCGACGACTCTCTCCTCGCCCTCGCCGATGGCTTCTTCGGTGGCGGGCACGATGTCATCATTTCTTCGCGCCACTTCGTGGAGGGGGCGGTCGACGACAGCCAGCTGGCTTCCTCCGGCACGCTGAGCCCCGATGAGCACTTTCTGCTCACAACCTTCACCGCGGAATCAACGCGCGAGCTCTACCAGCGAAACCGCTATGCCTCTTATGTCGCCGTGTTCCAGAACTGGCTGGCACCGGCGGGCGCGTCCTTCGACCACCTGCACAAGCAGCTCGTCGCGATTGATGCTCTGGGCATGGCAGCCCAGCAAGAAAATGCGATTCTACGTGCACACCCCAACATGTACAACGATTGGGCAGTTGGGTATGCGGCAAAGCGCAACCTTGTTATCGCAGAGAATGACTATGCGGTCCTCTTCGCCGGCTTTGGCCACCGCTATCCCACGCTGGAGATCTTCTCCAAGTCGCCCCGCTGTGAACCGTGGGAACAAACACCTGGCGAAGTCCGTGGAATGTCGGATCTGATCCATGCTGCACACGCCGCAGTGGGGCCGGATGTGGCATGCAATGAAGAGTGGCACCACCGCCCACCCAGCGTGGATCTGCCGCAGCCGTGGCGCGTGATGATCAAGCTCAGGGTATCGACCTTGGCCGGCTTTGAAGGCGGCACGAAGGTCTACATCAACACCATCGATCCATGGGGCTTGCGTGATCGCGTCGTGGACGCCATGTTCCGCCTTCGTGAGCGCGGAAAGATTGCCTCCGGCATCTCTATCGCCACTGAGTGCGAGCTCAAACGCAATAGTTTGCGTTATAACCCGCTGGTGTAATCAGTAACGTTTAGTCCACGTAGGTTTGTTCGCCGCCTGCGTGAAGATAATCGCGGAGGTACGGCAGGGCGAGAGCAACCGTGCCGTGCCGTGGGGCATCGATAAGCCCCTGCTCTAGCAAACGCGCGCGCACTTCACTGAGAGACGTCGTCGTTGTCTTCAGCTCGTGAGCGATAGCGCCAGATGTGGCCGTCCCCGCCTCATCTGCGATATCAGCCAGCGCGTGAAGGTACTCAAGTTGTCGTTGGCTGAGCGCACGTACCGCAGGATCGTGCACTTGGGTTCCCATTGTCGTGATTGCCTCACCAAGAACTGCGTCGACGGTTGTTGAGGAAATGGTCGTCTCACTGGCTTGGGATGCAGCGTTCCAGGCCAAGTACCCGATGAGCTGGATGAGGAAGGGATAACCGTGGCTCGCTTCAGTAGCGCGGTCGGCGGCTTCGTCGTTGAAAGCAATCGAAGTCAAAGCTGCCGTATCTTTGAAAGCGCTGGTCGTAGCTTGCGGGTTAACAGGTCCTAGGTGAAATCTGCGGGCACGGCGCAGAAACGTTGTTCCCGGCAGGTGTAGAAGCTTGTCAACACCGGCAGTAAGCCCTGCCATCACGATGGAAACGTCGAGTTCATCGCGAACAAGATGCTGGAATGCGACTGCGATTATCTCAAGGTCATGAGGATCCGCGTCCTGAATCTCATCGATAGTAAGTAGAATTCCGCTGTCTCGGAGATGAGCGGAGAGTTCGCGCAAGCGCGATTCTAATGTTGGCACTGGTGGCGTACCAATCTCTTCAGTACCAATGCCACCGAGGCCCGCTATACGTATGTCTTTGATTCGACGGGTTGATGGAGAAGCCAGCTGGTTGATCTTTTCTGGGATGATGGAGTCGATGAGCTGAGTGACTGAATTGCTTCGACCACTGACTCGAATAACAGCCCATCCTTGTTGGGCTGCGATGTCCTCGAGCTCAGTCAACAGGACCGTTTTGCCCATCCCACGATGACCGCTAATAAGCATTGCGCGATTAGGGTTGCCAACTCCGCCGTCGAGCCCAACCGTGAAGTCATTGAGGACCGCACTGCGGCCAGCCCACTTAAGTGGGCTGGCACCAAAGGTTGGGCGAAAAGGGTTTCCAGTCATGCTGGAAGTATATAGCAGGCAGATAAATTGATAAATAGATAAATCGGCGGGCGTAGATAAATTGATAAATAGATAAATCAGACCACGAGCACCAGCTCGGTGCCGCGCAGTTCGGTGCTCATGCCCGCCTCCTGGGCTACGCGGGCGGCATCCTCGAGGGAGGAGACATTCTCGCCCTGGAGGGCGAGTACGCGAGCGAGTTCCCCCTTGTAGTGCTTATTGAAGTGGGAGACCACCTTGCGGGAGCCATCCTCCTGCACTGACTCCACGCGCACCGTGGAGGCTTCTTTGAGCTTGCCCAGCTGTTGGTAGGTGCCCGAGCGCATGTCGATGAGGAACTCGCCTGCGTCGATAAGCGCGCGCAGCTCATCGGTGATGGCCGTACCCCAGCGAGACTTGAGAGTCTTCCCGCCCAACTTGGTGCCACCTGAAAGCCGGTAGTGGGGGATGAGATCATCGGCGCGCAGCAACCCGAAGAGCGCATCACCCACAGCGAGGTGTTGACGCGCGGCTGGGGGAAGGGAAGGGGAATCGAGGGCGTCGTACAGCACGCCCGTAAACCGCTCCAGCGCGGGCATGGTGGGGGAGGACGCCAACTCGCGGTTGGACTCGGCTTCCCCGCGCAGCTTTTCCGAGAGCTTGAGCACCTTTTGCGCCTCGTCGAGGGGCAAAGAAGACAATTCAGCAGCGATTTCTTGGCGTATTGGATTCAGCGCGGGGAAAGAGAGCTCTTCCCAGTTGAGGGGCGCGCCGCTGCCGCCGTGTGCTTTGGTCTCAGAAGGAGGGAGGATGATCAGCATGGCTACATGCTAGCGATGTAGACTGAGCAACCATGATTACACGTCTTTCTGAGCTTTTCCTCCGCACTCTTCGTGAGGATCCGGCTGATGCCGAAGTCCCCAGCCACAAGCTTCTCGTCCGCGCAGGCTATGTGCGCCGCGTCGCGCCGGGTGTGTACACCTGGTTGCCATTGGGACTGCGCGCCATGCGCAAGATCGAAGACGTTATCCGCCAGGAAATGAACGCCATCGGTGGCCAGGAGATGCTCTTCCCGGCGCTGCTGCCGCGCGATCCTTATGAGCAGTCGAACCGCTGGACGGAATACGGCAATAATTTGTTCAGGCTTAAGGATCGCAAGGGTGCGGACATGCTGCTGGGCCCGACCCATGAGGAGATGTTCGCCACTGCGGTGAAGGATATGTATTCCTCCTACAAGGACTTCCCGGTCACGCTGTACCAGATTCAGACGAAGTACCGCGATGAGGAACGTCCGCGCGCTGGCGTGCTGCGCGGCCGCGAATTCACCATGAAGGACTCCTACTCCTTCGACATGACGGATGAGGGGCTCGATGAGTCCTATGCCCGCCACCGCAAGGCCTACCAGAACATCTTCGACCGCCTAGAGATCGATTACGCGATCTGTAAGGCCACCTCCGGTGCGATGGGTGGCTCGGCCTCCGAGGAGTTCCTCGCCGTGTCCGAGGTGGGTGAGGATACCTTCGTTCGCGCCACGGAGGGAGACTACGCAGCCAACGTGGAAGCAGTAGTGACCCAGGCGCCGGAGGAGATTCCCTTCGACGGTCTGCCGGAGGCACAGGAGCACGAGACTCCGAAATCCGAGACCATCGAGTCCCTGGTGGAGTGGGCTAAGGGTGCTGGCATTACTGTCGACGGCCGCGAGGTCACCGCAGCGGACACCCTCAAGTGCATGATGATCAAGGTGGCTGCGCCCGCGGCCGCTGAGGAAGAGAAGAAATGGGAGCTGGCCGCCGTCCTTATTCCGGGCGACCGCGAGCTGGATGAAAAGCGCTTGGAGGCTTCGCTGGAGCCAGTCGAGTTTGAGCTCGCCGGCGAGGGCGACTTCAAGAAGAACCCCTTCTTGGTCAAGGGCTACGTTGGCCCGCGTGCCCTCAACGCTCACGACGTGAAGGTTTATGCCGACCCGCGCGTAGTTTCCGGTTCGTCGTGGATTACTGGCGCGGATGCCCCGCAGCGTCACGTCGTCGGCTTGGTGGCCGGCCGTGATTTCACCGTGGGTGAGTTCATCGAGGCCGCGGAGGTCAAGGAAGGTGACCCGGCGCCGAACGGTCAGGGCACTCTGACCCTGGAGCGCGGCATTGAGTTGGGCCACATCTTCCAGCTGGGCCGCAAGTACACCGAAGCATTCGATGTCCAGATTCTGGATGAGAATGGCAAGCGCGCCGTGCCGACCATGGGCTCCTATGGCATTGGTGTCACGCGCATGCTCGCCGTGCTGGCGGAGCAGCGCCACGATGAGAAGGGCCTCAACTGGCCAGTGGCCGTGGCCCCGTACCAGGTGCACGTGGCCGTGGCGAACAAGGACGCCGCTGCCCTCGAGGCCGGTCAGAAGCTGGTGGAGGACCTAGATCGCGCTGGCATCGAGGTGCTTTTCGACGACCGCCCCAAGGTTTCCCCGGGCGTGAAGTTCAAGGATGCGGAGCTGCTGGGTATGCCCTTTATCGCCATCCTGGGCCGCTCCTTCAAGGACGGCATCATTGAGTTGCGCATCCGTGGCGGCGAAACCCGTGAGGTCCCCGCAGACTCCATCGTGGACACCTTAACGGAGCTCATCCGCGGCTAGGTGCGTTAAGCGCGTAGGCTCGCGGGTATGAGTTCTCACCACCCCGCACTGGCATATTCAATGGCTGCAGCACTCTCTGCCATGGGAGTGCTGCATTTTGCTAAGCCGAAGCCCTTCGAGTCCATCATCCCGCCACAACTTCCAGGGTCGGCTCGCTTCTACAACTTCACCTCTGGCGCCTGGGAAGTGGTTACCGGTGCGCTCCTGGCGAACCCATCGACGCGGCCTGCAGGCGGCCTTTCAGCCCTAGCTTTGCTCGCCGCCGTGTGGCCGGCGAACTTCTACCAGGCCTACAGGGACTTAGAAAGCGGCAAGGCATCAACCGGCAAGAAGATCTACCACGCGGTGCGTCTGCCGTTGCAGATTCCGGTCATGCGCTATGCCTGGTCGCTGTACGCCGAAAAGAACGCCAAACGTCGGTAGCTCAGGAAAATCGAGCCCGCGAGGGAGGAATTAAGCTGCACTGATGCGGTGAGATTGGGCGGCTACAGAAATAAGCCAGCTTCGCCATTCAGCATTGGGTGCCGCTTGGTTGGGCGCCTCCTGTGAGGCGGCGGAGGCCCATGTCACCGTGTCACTATGCGCGACGTCGTCAAGGAACGCGCGCGCTGAGGCGGCGTCTACGGGCAGCTCACCGGAGGACGAGGTGTAGGCCGCTGCGGGCTGTGGCACTGGTCCGATTTTGGCTACTGCTTCTTGGAGTGCGAGGACGCGGCTCTCGTGCAGAGCGAGGCGCTCATCAACCAGCTCTTCGACGTCAGGTGTGACATAGGAACGAGCAAAGTCCAAGGCATACACCTGCTGGTATTCCCAGTCCAAGAGTTCGGTGGCGAGGTCAGCGTCACCCTCCGTCAGCTCCGGCACAGCGCCCGGTTCATCGGTGGAGCGGGCCTCCATTGCGATGGCTTGGGCGACGAGCAAGGGCCGAGATTCCGGGGAGACCGCGTCAAGCTGCTCCTCAGTCGATGAAGAAGCTGCGGCAAGCACGGCAGCCGCATCGGTGGCCTCGTGTGCTTCACCCTCACGATTCACTTCGCAGGAGCGCGGAACGTGTCCTTCCTCGTCGCGGCCGCAGAGGCGCTCAATTTCGGAGTAAAGCTCGTCTGCGTGCTGCGCGCGCAGGGACGCGGCATCGGGATCGAGTTTCTGCAGTGCGTGGGCGTCGGCGCTGGCATCGTGAGCCAGAGAGGTCAACGTAGGGTCTGCATGGGGGCCAAAATAATCCACGATCGCGTCGGTGGCTTGGCAGCCGCCCAGCCAGGGGGCGGCGCAGACTAAGAGGGTGGGCACAACTACTCGGCGGTTCACGCGATAGACCCTACCCGGGTGTCCTAGTCTAGAGCGCATGGCATTCCCAACACCCGCGCAACTAACCGAAATCCTGCAGCCTGTCGCCGCCGCGCGCGGCCTCGACATCGAGGACGTGAAGACCACTCGTGCAGGAAAGAAATCTCAGGTCATCATCCGTGTTGACGGTGACGAACGCCCAAGTTCCGATCTCATTGAGGAGCTCTCGCAGGAGATTTCGGCGCTCTTTGATGCACAGGAAGAGGCGGGCACCCTCAACTTTGGCGCGGGTTACACCCTGGAGGTGTCGACGCCGGGGGTGGACTTTCCGCTGAGTGCCCCGCGCCACTGGCGCCGCAACCAAGGGAGGCTCGTGGGCTACGCGCTCACCGAGGAACCTGGCACGACCCGCGTCGCCCGTATCGGAGCGCTGTCCGAGGATGAAGAATCCGTGGCGCTCATCACCACTGTGAAAAAGGAGGTGCGCTATCAGGTTGAGCGATTGGAAAATCTAAGCCGCGCAGTGGTAGAAATTGAATTTGCCCAACCTTCAGCCATGGAGCTGGAGGCGGCACAGCAGACGTTCGACTTCGCCGAGCAGAACTCGGCAACCCGAGAGGACTAACAAGTGAATATTGACCTAGAGGCACTTCGCACGATTCAGCGCGAGCGCGGCGTCCCGGTAAAGGACCTGCTCGAAGCGATTGCGGGTGCCCTTTTGTATTCCTACCTGGATCACCGTGCCGAGTCAGCCGAGACCAAGGCGGAAGGTACGAAGTCTCGCGTCGACATCGACGCCGATAGCGGTGCTGTCACCGTCGTCGTGACCGAGAGTGATCCGGAGACTGGAGAGGTCATCAGTGAATACGACGACACTCCCGACAACTTTGGGCGCATCGGCGCGCAGGCGGTCCGCGATGCCATCCTGCGTAAGCTGCGCGAGAATGAGGCGGAACGAACCTACGATTCCTATTCGGAGCTCACCGGAACGGTTGTGTCGGGCGTCGTCCAGCGCGATATTCACGCGAACAAGCGCGGCGTCGTCGTGGTGCAGCTGGGTACCGAACACGACTCGCAGGATGCTTTCCTGCTGCCCGCCGAGCAGCTGCCGGGGGAGAAGCTCGAGCATGGCGACCGCGTTAAGGCCTACGTCGTGGGCGTGAACCGCACCGGAGCCAAGGTGCAGATCACGTTGTCGCGCACTCACCCTGAGCTGGTGCGTGGCCTGTTCGAGCTGGAGGTCCCAGAGGTTGCTGATGGCTCGGTTGAGCTCATTGCTATTGCCCGCGAGGCTGGCCACCGCTCGAAGGTATCCGTGCGCGGTCACGTTAAGGGGCTCAATGCCAAGGGCGCGTGCATCGGCCCGAAGGGTTCGCGCGTGAGCAACGTGATGCGTGAACTTGGTGGTGAGAAGATTGACATCATCGATTTCAACGAAGACCCTGCCGTCTATGTGGGCAACGCTCTTGCTCCGTCAAAGGTCGTGCGCGTAGAAATCCTCGACTCGGAGGCGCAAGTGGCCAAGGTGACTGTGCCGGATTACCAGCTCTCGCTCGCAATCGGTAAGGAAGGCCAGAATGCCCGCCTCGCGGCGCGCCTGACTGGATGGAAGATTGATATTCACTCTGATGCCGCTCGCGATTAGCTTTCCGACGGGCCTGCGGTGGGATTAAAGGTTTGGCCCGTTTTCGCGTAGAGTAGACAACGGCCCACATGCAGGAATGCTGTGGCGCAGGAATAGTGGCGATACGACGTAAGGAGTTGGATGTCTCAAGGACAGCGGCTCCGCACGTGTATTGCTACGCGTCAAAAGCATCCCGACACGGAACTGCTCAGGGTGGTCGCCGATAGGGACGATCCTTCAGGACGCCGTGTTGTTCCGGATCCAGGCCGCCGCCTTCCCGGTAGGGGAGCGTGGATTAGACCGGATCTGGAAGCAGTAGAGCTGGCGGAGCGAACCCGTGCCTTCAGGCGCGCGCTCCGATTGTCCACAGACGTGGACACAGGTCACGTACGTGAGTACCTCGCTGCTCAGCAGCAGGTGCAGTCGGCGGGTAATCGCCCGTGCGACCCAGAGTTAAAAAGGAAGACCGAACACTGATGAGCACACAACGATGAAGCAGCATCAGCGATGAAAGTCCATAGCCATTAACTAGGGGTCAAGCCGTGTTCCGCGGCCTTGGCTCCTAGAAAGATTGAAGAGGAGACAAGTGCCCGGAAAGCTACGTGTACACGAGTTAGCAAAGCAGCTCGGTGTAACCAGCAAGGAACTGCTCGCCACGCTGAAGGAACAAGGCGAGTTCGTCAAGACCGCATCCTCGACCATCGAACCGCCGGTGATCAAGAAGATGCGCGCACACTATGAAGCAAAGAGTGGCAACGACAAGCCCGCAGACAAGAACGCGTCTGCAGCCACCCCTGCTTCCGCTGCCAAGAAATCTGCTGCCAAGAAGACTGCAGAGAAGAAGCCGGCGGAAAAGAAGCCAGCAGCCACGCCAAAGCCTGGCCCCAAGCCGGGTGGTGCCCCGAAGCCAGGTGCTGCTCCGACGCAGAGCGGCGCCCCCAAGCCGGGTGCCGCTCCCAAGCCGGGCGGTGCCCCGAAGCCGGGTGGCGCTCCCAAGCCCGGAGCACAGCGCAAGGGCGGCGAACGCGCTGTTACCCCGCGTTCTATGCCGAAGCCTGGCGGTACCCGCCGCGTGGCCAATAACCCGTTCTCCACGGGTAGCTCCAGCGATCGACCCAGCCCAGGGCCGCGCCCGGGCGGAAGCAAGGGTCAGCGCTCTGGCGGCAAGCCTGGAGATAACCGCGGCGGTAAGGGCGGCGCCCGCCCGCAGGGCGATGGCAACCGTGGTGGACGTCGTCCTTCGCCAGCGATGATGCCTTCGCATCCGAATCCGGCCAGCATGCCGTCGAAGGCTGCAGGTAGCGGCGGTGGCGGTCGCGGTCGTGGCGGCCGCGGTGGTGGCCCAGGCCATGGCGGTCCAGGCCACGGAGGTTTCCGTGGTGGACGCGGCGGACGCCGCGGTGGCACCGCTGGTGCATTCGGACGTCCCGGTGGCGCACCGCGTCGCGGTAAGAAGTCGAAGCGTCAGAAGCGCCATGAGTTTGAAGAGCAGCAGAAGCATGAGGTAGGCGGCGTACGCTTGCCTGACGGCGGCGGTAAGGTTGTTCGCCTTCGCCGCGGTGCTTCCCTGGCTGACTTCGCCGAGAAGATTGGTGCGGATCCCGCAGCATTGGTGCAGGCGCTCTTCAACCTCGGTGAGATGGTGACCGCTACGGCCTCCGTATCTGAGGACACCCTGCAGCTCTTGGGCTCGGAGATCAATTACGAGGTCCAGGTTGTCTCCCCTGAGGATGAGGACCGCGAGCTGCTCGAGTCCTTCGACCTGCAATTTGGTGAGGACGAGGGCGGCGAAGAAGCCCTTGAGAAGCGCCCGCCAGTCGTGACCGTGATGGGTCACGTTGACCACGGTAAGACCCGCCTTCTGGATACCATCCGTAAGACCAACGAAGGTGCGGGCGAGGCCGGCGGCATTACGCAGGGCATCGGCGCCTACCAAACCACGGTGGACGTTGAAGACGGTCCGCGAACCATCACCTTCCTGGATACCCCGGGTCACGAGGCGTTTACCGCCATGCGTGCCCGCGGTGCTAAGTCCACCGACTTGGCCATCCTGGTGGTTGCTGCTGATGACGGCGTTATGCCGCAGACCATCGAGGCAATCAACCACGCGAAGGCAGCGGATATCCCTGTGGTCGTCGCGGTCAACAAGATTGATAAGCCGGAAGCTTCCCCGGACAAGATCCGTGGTCAGCTCACTGAGTACGGACTTGTTCCGGAGGAGTACGGCGGCGACACGATGTTCGTGGATATTTCTGCGAAGAACAACATCAACATCGACGACCTGCTCGAGGCTGTCATCCTGACCGCGGATGCTTCCCTAGAGCTCACCGCTAACCCGGACATGGACGCGCAGGGTTCTGCGATCGAGGCTCACCTCGACCGCGGTCGAGGCCCGGTGGCTACGGTCATCATCCAGCGCGGTACGCTGCGCATCGGTGATTCCATCGTGGTCGGCGATGCCCATGGCCGCGTGCGTCGTATGCTCGACGAATTCGGTAACGATGTGGAAGAAGCCGGTCCGTCCCGCCCGGTCCAGGTGCAGGGTCTCAATGGCGTACCAGGTGCCGGCGATAACCTCTTGGTTGTTGAGGACGACCGCGTGGCTCGCCAGATTGCCGCACAGCGCGATGCTCGGAAGCGTTCCGCACTGCAGGCGAAGGCGCGCAAGCGCGTCTCCCTCGAGGATCTGGATGCCGTGCTCAAGGAAACCTCGACGCTCAACCTCATCCTCAAGGGCGACAACGCCGGTTCCGTCGAGGCACTGGAAGACGCCCTCTTGGATATCGAGGTCGACGACGAGGTACAGCTCAACATCATCGACCGTGGTGTTGGTGCGGTGACGCAGACCAACGTCACTTTGGCTGCTGCCTCCGACGCCGTCATCATTGCCTTCAACGTTCGCGCTGAGGGTAAGGCAACCGAGGAAGCCAACGCCGAGGGCGTTGATATCCGCTACTACACGGTGATTTACCGTGCTATCGAAGAGGTCGGGGCAGCGCTGAAGGGCATGCTCAAGCCCATCTACGAGGAGCGCGACACCGGTGCAGCGGAGATCCGCGCGCTGTTCAAGTCCTCCGCGGTCGGCACCATTGCCGGTTGTATGGTCACCGAGGGCAAGGTCAAGCGCAACGGCAAGGTGCGCCTCGTGCGCGACGGAAACGTCATTACCTCCGATGCCAAGATCGAGTCCCTGCGCCACGAGAAGGATGACGCCAACGAGATTAACGCCGGATATGAGTGCGGTATGGTTCTGTCCTACCCGGATATCCAGGTAGGCGATATCATTCAGGCCTTTGAAGAAGTCGAGGTCCCGCGCGACTAGCCGCACCTGAGTTCTTCACTCAGTAACAGAGCTCAGTACTAAAGCCCAGCCAGGAGAGATTCTGGCTGGGCTTTACTCGTTTCGGCCGAACGGCGGCGAATCGGTATCCTAGACTAGTTGCCAGCAACCGTACGCAAAGGAGCTTCACCATGGTTGATCACGCACGCGCCGCACGCATGGCTAAGCGCATTCAGACAATCGTTGCGAGTGCGATTGAACGCCAGATTAAGGATCGCCGCCTTGAACTGGTTACCATCACAGATGCCCGCGTTACGGGTGACCTGCATGATGCCACCGTGTATTACACGGTGCGCGGAACGGATATTGATTCCGAGCCGAATTTTGACCAGGCGGCCGAAGCTCTTGCGAGGGCCAAGGGCCAATTGCGCAAGATCGTGGGTGATGAGCTGTCCGTTCGCTTTACCCCGACGTTGTCTTTTGAGCTCGACACCGTCCCTGAAGCCTCCGCTCACATGGAGGATGTGCTTGCACGTGCACGTGCACGCGATGCAGAGCTGGCCAAGTTGAAGGAAGGCGCGAAGCCGGCCGGGGATGCGAACCCATATAAGACCTCGGATGAGGAAGAAGACTAAGTGTCACGAACCAACTACGAAGCCGCAGTTGATGCGCTGGTACAGGCCAGCAGCATTTGCATCATCACCCACTTGCGCCCCGACGCCGACGCCGTTGGCTCAGCGGCGGCCCTCACGTTGGCGCTTCGTCAGCGCGGTAAGCAGACCCGCACCGTGATTGGCCAGCGCCGAGACATTTCCGCCAACCTTTTTTCGATTCCCACCGTGGATGAAATCGAGTTGGTAGATGAGCTCCCGCAGGGCTATGACCTTTATGTCACTGTGGACTGCGGATCGATCGACCGGACCGGATCGGTAGCACGGGGCATTGAGGAGATGGCGGCCGTTGGGCGCGTCCTGTGCATCGATCACCACGCTTCGAACGATGGCTTTGGTGCGATCAATGTTGTGGATCCGGTGTGCGAGTCCACCACGGTGGTGTTGCTCGATATCTTAGATAGGCTGTCCATTCAGATTGATCGCGTCATCGCGCACTGTCTGTACGCCGGGCTAGTGACCGACACAGGTAACTTCCGGTGGGGCCGCCCAGCGATGCACGATATTGCCGCGCGCCTGATGCTCTATGGGCTTGATACCAAGCAGATCGCGTTGGAGCTTATGGATGCCAGCACCGCCGATGACCTGCAGATGATTGGTCGCGTCCTCTCGGGCCTCAGGATCGAAGCAGCGGGAGAGCACCGCCTCGCTGTCCTCTTCGTGCCGCATGAGGAAGTCAGTACGCACGCAGATTCCGCGATCGAGTCCTTCGTCGACTATGTCCGCGCCCTGAAAGGCACAGACATCGGGGTTGTGTTCAAGGAACAGGCCCCTGAAGTGTGGGCGGTGTCTTTGCGCTCCTCAGCAGTGAACTGTGCCGAGGTGGCCCTCACCTTTGGCGGAGGAGGCCATATTCCAGCCGCCGGCTATACCGCGCACGGCACGCCTGAGGAGGTTATTGCGCAGCTGGTAGGTGTGTTGTCTTAAATGGCTTGCGAGCAACCCGTCAAGGTTTCTGCGGCGGAAGTCTTCCGCCTTGCCGTGCCCGCTTTGGGTGTCTTAGCGGCCATGCCGCTGTATTTGCTTCTGGACACCGCGGTAGTGGGACGGTTGGGCGCGCAGGATCTGGCCTCGCTGGGGGCTGCGGCCACGATCCATTCGGTGGTCACTACTCAGCTGACCTTCCTGTCCTATGGCACTACCGCGCGTGCTTCGCGTTTGTTCGGCGCAGGCAAACGTGAGGAAGCTGTAGCCGAAGGTGTTCAGGCCACGTGGGTTGCGGTCGGCGTCGGCCTGGTCCTAGCGGTCCTTATGTGGCTCTTCGCCGGGGGCTTTGCCTCCTGGTTGACCGGCAACCCCGAAACGGCGAAGGGAACCGCACAGTGGCTGCGCATCGCCGCCATCGCGATTCCCTTTACCCTCATCACGATGGCTGGTAACGGTTGGATGCGAGGGGTACAAGACACCCGCAAGCCCTTGTATTTCACACTTGCCGGTATGATTCCTGGCGCTAGTGCAGTGCCTATTTTCGTGCACTTGTGGGGGTTGCAGGGGTCAGCCTTAGCCACGGTGTTGGGGATGGGAATCATCGCGGCATTCTTTCTCAGGGAACTGCGCCGCGAGCATACCGGCTCGTGGGAAGTCCGCTGGCGCGTCGTACGCCGGCAGCTCGTGCTGGGGCGCGATCTCATTGTGCGTTCGTTGAGTTTTCAAGTGGCCTTTCTATCCGCAGCAGCTGTGGCTTCGCGCATCGGAACCGCACAACTGGCCGCGCATCAAATCTTGATGCAGTTGTGGAACTTCTTGTCCCTTGTGCTGGATTCACTGGCAATCGCCGCCCAGGCCTTGACCGGCGCGGCACTGGGTGCAGGCTCAGCGCGTTATGCCCGCACGGTGGGTACTAAGGTGACGCTCTATTCGACGTCTTTCTCCCTTGGACTTGCTGTGATTCTTGCGCTTGGTTCCGGGATCATCCCGCGGATCTTTACCACGAGCCCGGAAGTCCTCGAGGTGATCTCCGGGCCTTGGTGGGTTATGACTTTCCTCGTCATCATCGGCGGGGTGGTCTTCGCCTTGGACGGCGTTCTCCTCGGCGCTGGGGATGCAGCGTTTCTTCGCACGCTGACCTTGGCGTCGGTACTTCTAGGCTTCCTTCCCGGCGTCTGGTTGGCTTTTGCTCTAGGCACCGGGCTTAGCGGAGTATGGGGCGGGATCGCCGCGTTCATCTTCATCCGCATGGTAGGCGTCGTCTGGCGCTTTCGCTCGATGCGGTGGGCGCGGGTCTAAGCCTGTGGTAGAAGTAGAGGGAATGTTCGTGTGAAGGAGGCATTATGACCACTCTGTGGGCCGTCTCCGATCTCCACGCGGCGGTGCGAGTCAACGGTGAGCGCATCGATGAACTCGTGCCACCGAATCCCCATGACTGGTTGATCGTCGCAGGGGACGTCGCCGAGCGCATTGACCTAGTGATCAACACCTTGGCGCGGCTGAAGAACCGCTATGCCACCGTCATTTGGGTGCCCGGCAACCATGAGCTCTTTTCTCGGGGACAGGATGCATTTAAGGGGCGCGCAAAATACGACCGGCTTGTTGAAGGCTGCCGTGAGATCGGCGTGATTACCCCAGAGGATCCTTATCCGGTCTTCGGAGGAGTGACCGTCGTCCCGCTGTTTACGCTGTACGATTACAGCTTTCGCCCGCCGGGGACCACGGTCGAACAAGAGCTTGCGAGCGCAAAGCAAAAGCAAATCGTCATGACCGATGAATTTGCCATCGCCCCCTTCGTCGATGTGCGTGCTTGGTGCTGGGACCGGCTGGCCTATTCAATTAAGCGCCTGTCCCGGGTGGAAGGGGAGACCGTCCTCATCAATCACTGGCCATTGGTCCAGGAGCCGACCCTCTACTTGCGCTGGCCCGAAGTGGCCTTGTGGTGCGGTACCCGCCACACGCGTTCGTGGCCGCGGCGCTACAACGCCAAAGCCGTGGTCTATGGACATCTTCACATGCCAAACCGAGCCAATATCGACGGCGTGGACCACATCGAGGTTTCGCTAGGGTATCCGCGTGAATGGCAGGCACACGGTGGCCTCCAGCAGTGGCCGTATCCGGTGCTCACCATCGATGAGACGACGGGGAGGGCCGAGCATGCTTGAGCCTTCCCTCTTCCCAGAGTCTGCGCGCTACTGCTACGTGCGCACGGATGAGTCGATGACTAATCTCCTCAATTTCCATCACCTATCCCCAGAGGAGCGCGCTGTGGTCTCGCAGGCCGTGGACGTCCGCAAGTCGGAATTTGGGGATGCCCGCTGGTGCGCTCACCGCGCGCTGAAGGAGCTTAATTACACCGGCGAGGAACCTATTCTGCGCGGTGAGCGGGGCATGCCGCTGTGGCCGGAAGGCTACACGGGATCGATGACGCACACCGAGGGTTTGCGCGCAGCGGTGGCAGCGCCCACCACACACGTGCGCTCGATGGGACTCGACGCCGAGCCAGCGGAGCCCTTGCCGGAACACGTGTTGACGATGATCGCCCGGCCAGGGGAGATGCCGCAGTTGTCCCGCCTCCGCGCGGCGGGCATCTCCTGCCCGGACCGCCTGTTGTTTTGTGCGAAGGAAGCCACCTACAAGACGTGGTTCCCCATGACGCGGCGGTGGCTCGATTTCGATCAGGCCGAAATTGACTTGCGCCTCGACGGAACTTTAGTCTCCTACCTCCTAGCGCGACCAACCCCGGTGCCGTTCATTACCGGCCACTGGATTATTCGGGACGGCTATGTCATCGTCTCTGCCGCCGTCCCGGCGCTCAACTTTGAGAACTAAAGAGTGGAGGGGCGAGCGACAAAAACTGTGGCCAGGCGCTTGCCCATTTCTTTGATTAGGGCGACGGATCGGCCCTGGGGGTCGACGGCCGCGTAGGTGCCTTTCAACCCACGCGGCTCCAGCCACTTACCCATGGCCAAGGCCTGAGCCTCGTCATCGGTGACCTCCAAGACCGGATAGCTACGAGCGAGCGCCTGGTCGAGGCTCAAGGACAGCTTCGGGGAGGTCTCGAGGGTGTCGAGGGGGAGGGCGTCGTCAAGCGTAAAAGGCCCTACCTCCGTGCGGCGCAGCGCGGTGAGATGCCCGCCGACGCCGAGCGCTTCCCCCAAATCCCGAGCCAGCGAGCGGATGTAGGTGCCCGAAGAACAGGCCACCGACACGTCCAGATCAATGAACGATCCGGTGCGCCGCGTATCGAGGATATCGAAGCGGCTGACCGTTACCGGGCGAGCTGGAATCTCAACCTCTTCGCCCGCCCGCACCCGTTCGTGGGCACGCTTGCCATCGATTTTGATCGCGGACACCGCTGCCGGACGCTGCATAATATCGCCGGTCAAGGCATCAACTTCCTGCGCAATGGCTGAATCTTCCACAGCGGTTGCCGGTTCGCCCCACGTGCTTTCCCCCTCCGCGTCGTCGGTGTGGGTCGCCATGCCGAGGCGAATCGTCGCGTCGTAAGCCTTGGTAGAGGCCACCATGTGGGCGAGGAACTTGGTGCCGCGCTCAATGCCCACGATGAGCACCCCCGTGGCCATGGGATCTAGCGTGCCTGCGTGCCCCACCTTGCGGGTGTGGAAGAAGCGCCGCAGTTTTCCCACGACATCGTGCGAGGTCATGCCGGCGGGCTTGTCGACGACCACGAGGCCAGAACGTTCGAGCGGATCAGTCATGCCCTGCAGTCTAGGGCACCGTCTGCTGTGGGATAGCATGGTGCCCGTGGATATTTGGTACGGAATCGATAGCATCCCCGCTGACCTCGGTCCGACGTCGGTGACAATTGGCGTCTTCGACGGCCTACACCGCGGCCACCAGCAGCTCGTGACGAAGGCCGTCGAGCACGCGCGCGAACACGGTCATAGTGCGGTCATGGTGACCTTCGATCCGCACCCAGTTTCGGTGTTCCTTCCGGAGCGCGCGCCGTTGTCCGTCATTACATTTGAGCGCCGCATGCAACTGGCGGAAGAAATGGGCATCGAGGCCGTGCTCGTCATCGATTTCACTGAGGAGCTCCGGGGCGTCGAGCCGCGCGAGTACGTGACGGACCTCCTTGTGGGGCGCTTGCATGCGGAACACGTCGTGGTGGGGGAGAATTTCACCTTTGGCGCGGGCGCGGCTGGTACGGCGGAGGCGCTGGCGGAGTTCGGAGCCGAGCTCGGCTTCGGCGTTGACATCGTGCCCTTGCTTGACGACGACGGCGAGCGCGTCTGCTCCACCAACATCCGCGCCGCTCTTGCCAAGGGCGATATCGCGCGCGCGAACTGGGCGCTGGGGCGTCATTTCACGGTGACTGGGCCCGTCGTGCGCGGTGCAGGACGCGGCGGAAAGGAACTCGGTTTCCCGACCGCCAACCAGTACTTCCCGGAATCCGTCGCTATCCCAGCCGATGGCGTCTATGCGGGCTGGTTCGTGGTCGAGCCCACCGGCGCCCCTTTGGAAGGAGACATGGAGCCCGGTGTTCCTTATCCAGCGGCCATTTCGGTGGGCACAAACCCCACCTTCGGCGACGAGGAGCGCTCTGTGGAGTCCTTCGTGCTGGACCGCGACGCCGACCTCTACGGCCACGAGGCCACCGTGCATTTTGTCGATCACGTGCGCGACATGGAGAAATTCAACTCCGTTGAGGAGCTCCTAGCGGCCATGGAGCGCGACGTCGCCCGAGTTCGTGAGATTCTTGCCCGTGAGGCCTAAATGAAGATCATCCTCGACCTCGACACAGGAATCGACGACGCCCTTGCGCTCGCCTATGCCGTTGCGCACCCTGACCTCGAGCTGATCGGGGTCACCGGCACCTATGGCAACGTGCCGGTGGCCTTGGGAGTGCGCAACTCGCTGGCGTTGCTCGAGCTTCTCGACGCCTCGGACGTCCCTGTCTTTTCCGGCCCGACCCGGCCGGGCTTTAGCGTGGCTCCCATTTCGGCGTTCATTCATGGACGCAATGGCCTCGGCGAGGTTCTCTTGCCTCCGCCGCGGCGCAAAGCCTACGAGGATGCGGTGGGCTTTCTTGTCCGTTCGGTCCGCGAACATGGCGAGGACTTGGTGATAGTGCCGACGGGGCCGTCGACAAGCATTGCAGCCGCCATGCGCGAGGACCCGGACTTTGCCCGCAACGCCCGCATCGTCATGATGGGCGGCGCGCTAACCGTGCCCGGAAACGTCACTCCTTATGCCGAGGCCAACGTCTTCCAAGATCCCCAAGCCACGGACTATGTCTTTCGCCATGCACAGAACCTCACGATGGTGGGGCTCGACGTCACGTTGCGCACGTTGCTCACCAGGGAGCATACGAAGCAGTGGCGAGGCACGCGGACGGGCCGGATCTACGCGGACATCGTGGACTACTACATCCGCGCCTATAAAACGACGTCTCCGCATCTCGGCGGTTGTGGGCTCCACGATCCCTTGGCGGTGGCAGTGGCAGCGGATCCTTCGCTGGTTACATGCCTCGACCTCAATCTGCGGTGTGGGGAGAACGGGCGCACCATCGGTGACCCTGAGCGCCTCGAGAATCCCACCACCCGCGTGGCCGTTGCTGTCGACGACGCGCGCTTCGTCGAGGATTTGATGTCGAAGCTGGGCAGCCTCTATACTTCTATTTCGGCTTGCTGACTGCGGTCCACAGTAGTCACGGGCAGCGTCTTTCAGGCGCAACATTTCATGTGGACTGAAATACAATAGGAGATTTTTCCATGGCTTTGAGCACCGAGAAGAAGGCTGAAATCCTCAAGGAGTACGGCCTGCACGAGACCGACACCGGTTCCCCGGAGGCACAGGTTGCGCTGCTGACTTCCCGCATCAACAACCTGACCGAGCACCTCAAGGATCACAAGCACGATCACCACTCCCGTCGTGGTCTGCTGCTCATGGTTGGTCGCCGTCGTGGCCTGCTGAAGTACCTGGCCGCTAACGACGTTGACCGTTACCGCGACCTGATTTCTCGCCTGGGTCTGCGCCGCTAAGCGCTCGACTTTTTAGCCCCCGCACCAAGTGTGCGGGGGGTTTTCTTGTCCCATCTGCTAAAATCCTTGGGCGTTGTCAGAAAACATCGAAGAAGAGGCGGCACCGAAGATCGCCATGACAGCTCCAAGGAGAGTTTCATACATGAGCGCTAAGAACGCTAAGAATCAAACGAACAACTCCGTCGAGTTCGCAATCGACGAGGACTACGGCATTACCGAGGCCATCGCCACCCTGGATAACGGCGATTTCGGCACCCGTACTATCCGTTTTGAGACGGGCCAGCTTGCCCGACAGGCTGGTGGCTCCGTGACCACCTACCTGGACGAGGACACCATGCTGCTGTCCACGACCACCGCTTCCAACCAGCCGCGTGAGGGCTTCGACTTCTTCCCGCTGACCGTGGATGTGGAAGAGCGCATGTACGCCGCGGGTAAGATCCCGGGCTCCTTCTTCCGCCGCGAGGGCCGTCCTTCCACCGAAGCTATCCTGGCCTGCCGCCTCATCGACCGCCCGCTGCGTCCGACCTTCGTGAAGGGTTTGCGCAACGAGGTTCAGGTCGTTGTCACGGTCCTCTCCATGGACCCGGAGGAGTACTACGACGTCGTTGCCATCAACGGTGCTTCTGCCTCCACTCAGCTCTCCGGTCTGCCGGTTTCTGGCCCGGTGGGTGGCGTGCGCATGGCGCTGATTGCCGATGACAAGCACCCGAAGGGACAGTGGGTGGCCTTCCCGAACAACGAGCAGCACGAGCGTGCTCTCTTCGAGATGGTCGTTGCCGGCCGCATCGTGAAGAAGGGCCGCAAGGACGACGTTGCCATCATGATGGTGGAGGCGGGCGCCGGCGTGAACGTGGCCGAGCGCATCAAGGAAGGTGCCCCGGCTCCGCAGGAATCCACCGTGGCTGAGGGTCTTGAGGCTGCCAAGCCTTTCATTAAGACCCTGTGCGAAGCACAGGCAGGCCTGGCCGAGCGCGCCGCGAAGGAGACCCAGGAATTCCCGCTCTTCCCGGCCTATGGTGATGATGTCTACGCTGCTGTCGAAAAGGCTGCCTCCAAGAAGCTGGAGAAGCTGCTTACCATCCCGGGCAAGCAGGACCGCGACGATGCTACCAATGACTACATGGAGCAGGTTGAGGCACAGCTCATCGAGGACTTTGATGACCTCGATGAGGCTGATGCCTCCAAGCAGATCCGCAATGCTTTCAACGCCGTGATGAAGGCCATCGTCCGTAACAAGATCCTCACTGAAGGATTCCGCATCGATGGCCGCGGCGTCACCGATATCCGCGACCTCGGCGTTGAGGTCGATCTCGTTCCGCGCGCCCATGGTTCCTCCCTCTTTGAGCGTGGTGAGACCCAGATTCTGGGTGTGACCACCCTGGACATGCTCAAGATGGAACAGCAGATCGACTCCCTGACCCCAGTGGAGTCCAAGCGCTACATGCACCACTACAACTTCCCGCCGTATTCCACCGGTGAGACCGGCCGTGTGGGCTCCCCGAAGCGCCGCGAAATCGGCCACGGTGCTCTGGCCGAGCGTGCCCTGCTGCCGGTTATCCCGTCCCGCGAGGATTTCCCTTACGCCATCCGCCAGGTTTCTGAGGCCCTCGGCTCCAACGGTTCCACCTCCATGGGGTCCGTCTGTGCATCCACCCTGTCCCTCTACAACGCGGGCGTTCCGCTGAAGGCACCGGTGGCAGGTATCGCCATGGGCCTTGTTTCCGGTGAGGTCAATGGCAAGGAAAAGTTCGTTGCGCTCACCGATATCCTCGGCGCTGAGGACGCTTTCGGCGATATGGACTTCAAGGTCGCCGGCACCTCCGAGTTCATCACTGCGCTGCAGCTGGATACTAAGTTGGACGGCATTCCTTCGCACGTGCTTGCCGACGCCCTCGAGCAAGCCCGCGACGCCCGTGCCGCCATCCTTGACACCATGGCTGAGGTCATCGAAGGCCCTGATGAGATGTCTGGCCTGGCTCCACGCATTACCTCTGTGACCATTCCGGTGAACAAGATTGGTGAGCTCATTGGCCCGAAGGGCAAGACCATCAACGCCATCACCGAGGAGACCGGTGCCGATGTCTCCATTGAGGAAGACGGCACTGTGTATATCTCTGCCGCTACCGGCGAAGCCGCTGAGGCAGCCATTGAGCGAGTAAATGGCATCGCTAACCCGCAGCTACCGAAGGTGGGCGAGCGTTTCCTCGGCACCGTGGTTAAGACCGTGGCCTTTGGTGCCTTCGTCTCCCTGACCCCGGGCCGTGACGGCCTGGTGCACATCTCGAAGCTGGGCGGCGACGAGCGCATCGAAAAGGTCGAAGACGTTGTCAACGTTGGTGACAAGATCCAGGTTGAAATCGCGGACATTGATAACCGCGGCAAGATTTCCCTGGTTCCGGTTGAGGAGGACTAATCCTCAGATCGCCTAGGAACTACTAGGACGAGGGCCCTGCCATCCAGCTCTTAAGTAGCTGAGGCAGGGCCCTTAGCGTTGCCGCGGCCGCTATTCTTGGAAGTCGAGTACCAAGCGCTTGGGGTGCTCAAGGAAAGTCACCGAGTACGGCGTCTTCTTGTTCAGGCCAATGACCAGTTGAGTCTGTGCCTCGAATGAGGTGGTGTATACGACTTCGCTCACCACGCCGGCACCAGGTGTATTTCCCGGCTTCATATATTTTTTCTTCAAGCTCAGGCGTGGAAGGCCGCGGGGTGCCTTCGAATCCCAGGTTGAGAAAAGCGCTTCCTTAAAAGCAGCGGCATTGGCTACCTGCCGGGAAGAGGGAGCCAGCGTGTCATTGGACTGCTGCGGTGCATCGGCGGTGCTTGTGCTCGACGGAATCGTGCTGACCAGCGGCGCCGGTAACGTATCCGCGCCGCGATCCGCGCATCCGCCCAGCGGCATGATACATACAGCGGTGATGATTGCGACGATGGAAGCGGGAGAAACTAGGCGCGACAATTTCGCTATTTCTTGAGCTGCACCAGTTGGATGAGGTTTCCTACGGTGTCATCGAAGACAGCGATGATAGAGGGGCCGACGTCGGTGGGCTCCATAGTGAAATCCACGCCATTTTCAGTGAGCTCCCTATATTCCTTCTCCACGTCTGCGGACAAGAACTGGGTGGCAGGAATGCCATCGGCCTTGAGCGCTGCTGCGTAGTCCTTGGACGCCGGGTGGGCCTTCGGCTCGAGGAGGAGCTGCGTATTTCCTTGACCTTCAGCATTGGTCACCGTGAGCCATCGAAAGTCTCCGTGGGTCACATCGTCCTTGACTCGAAAGCCGAGCGTATTGACATAGAAGTCGTGCGCGCGAGCAACGTCATCGACTGGTACTGAAGCAATGTAGATCTGCATTCGCCCCATATAAACGAGCATGACGAAACCACGCCGGCGGCCCTGTCTGCAGCAGGGGAGACCTGACTAGGGCTGAGTGATACAGTCGTCGTTCTTTTCGACGGTGGGTGTGTTCTTGGTTTCTTGTCCTTTCGGTTGTTTGGAGTGGTGTCGCCGTTTGATTCGACGAGGGCTAGGCCCCTGTTCTTCGTCATCGT